>CAZWBO010000001.1:0-9871 GCA_964632375.1 uncultured Candidatus Peribacteria bacterium
TTCGTTGTCGCTCTTGGCGGCTTCTTTAATGATGTCGTCGAAGCGCTGCTCGAACTCGCCGCGGTACTTGGTGCCGGCGACGAGCGATCCCATATTGAGGACGAGCAGTCGCTTGCCGCGGAGCGAATCGGGGACAGTGCCTGCGACAATGCGCTGCGCGAGGCCTTCGACGATGGCTGTTTTGCCCACGCCCGGCTCGCCGATGAGCACGGGGTTGTTCTTCGTCTTGCGATTGAGGATGCGGATGAGCCGCTCGATCTCCTCGTCGCGCCCGATGATCGGGTCGATCTTCTTCTCCTTCACCTTGCCGATGAGATCGTCGGTGAAGTAGTCGAGCACCGGCGTCTTGCTCTTGCCCTCGCCCTTCTTGCGCTTGAGACCCTCGGGCTCGTTGCCGGGCTGGCCGCCCTGCTGCATGTTGCCGACAATGGCGCCCTGGAGTCCGCTGAAGAACGCCTCGAGCGACTGCTCGAGGTTGCGGTTCTGCTGCTTGAACTGGCTGATCTGGCCGAACATTTCCTCCACGCGCAAGCGCAGATCCTCCGGATCCACCTGCATGTTTTCGAGGATCAATGTTGCGGCGTTCTTGCCCGTCGACACGAGCGAGTGCAGCAAGTGCTCCGTGCCCACGTTGGCGTGGCGGAACTTATGCGCCGTCACCACGCTCTGTTCGATGACGGTGTGCAAGAACGTGGAGAGACCGTGCTTCACGTGCTCGCCCTCGATGGCGGTGGACTTCATCGCCTTCATGAGGATGCGGACGTTCTCTTGCGTGACGCCGGCGCCCGTGAAAATAGAGAAGCCGAGCGACTTGGGAATGCTGAGTAAACCGAGGAGCAAGTGCTCGGTGCCAATGTACGAACTCTTCAGATTCTTCGCCTCCTGCTCGGCGATCTGCAGCGCGAGCTTGGCATTGGGAGTGAAACGATCGAACGGGTGCATGTGATGATAAGGGAGTGATGCAAATGATACCTTAGCAGTCTACTATTTGGAGTGATAACTGTCGAAAGGAATCATGAGATTTTATCTGATGTTTTGAGAAAGTGGAGTGACATTTGTTCACAAATTGTGTTCTCCTGGGAGAATGTGTACCGGATTGCACAAGGAGAGGGAGAGTATAGCAATCAGATGTCCTATGGCGGGCTAAGAAGAAATACGTACAAAAAAATTGATCGTGATTGAGACGACACCCGCAGCGATTTCGAATCGCTGCAACGGCAGATTTATCATTCATCGGATTCTTCGGATTCCTTGGATTCTTTACATTCCTCATTCTTTCCTCCTCATATCCCGCAAATCCTCCAAAAAGATCGCGATAATCGAGGTCAGCGGAATGGACAGGATTACACCTAGTACCGGGTGGATGACGGTGGGGAAGCTGATGCCCACGAGGATGGCGAACATGACGGCGACGGGGGAGAGGCCGACCGCGCGCTTCATGATGAGGGGGACGATGAGGTTGTTCTCGCACCATTGGATCACGTAGTACACTGCCCCGATGACGAGGCACCATAGGAAGCCTTTGGCGGTTACGGCGATGAGGATGGCGGGGATGGCGGCGAGCAGCGGGCCGACGACGGGGATGAACTCGGTGAAGCCGGCGAGCAGCGAGAGCGTAAGCGCGTACGGCATGCCGAGGATGGAGAGCGCGATGAACACGAGCATGGCGATGGAGAGACAGAGCAGCAGCTGCACGCGCGCCCACTTGGCGAGTTTGAGGGGGATCATCTCGGACTTGTCGTCGACGTAGTTGCGTTAGTGATGCGACAGGAATCCCCGCAGCCAGCTGACAATCTTCTCTTTCTCGAGCTGGAGGAAGAACGCGAGTACGACAACGGTAATGGCCTGCAGGACGAAGTTCACCACCGAGCCCGCCACCTGCGCGGCGTAGATAATGGAGCCCTGCGCAGCCGTGTTTAGGTTCTGCCCGAACTGCGAGAGCGCATCCGTGAACTTGGTGATGTTCAGGTTCTGCAGCGTCGACTGTACGAGTGTCGTCAGACGCACGTTCATATCGGCCGCCACGAACGGCAGATGAATTTGCGGGTCGGCGAGGAACGTATTCGCTTGGTCGTTGATGAGCACGGCGATCTGCTGCAGCTGCTGCGCAATGACCGGGATGAGCGAAATGAGCAAAAAGAGGACGAGGAACAACGCGATGGCGTACTGTACCAGCACGGCGATGATGCGGGGGAAACCCCATCGCTCCAGCGTCTTCACGCCCGGATCGATGATGGTGGCGAGGAAGACCGCGAGGAGCAGCAGCACGATCTTGTCCTGCAGCACGTACAGAAGCAGTGCGCCGAGGAGCACGGCCATGATGGCTAAGGTCGCCTTCACCATGCTGTTGATGGAGAGGTGTACGACCACTTCGTTCTGTTTGGGCGCTACGGGCAGGCGCGCCGTCTTCTTCGCCGGTTCCTCCTCGTGGCTCATCTGCTTGGCTTTCGCCAGCAGCTTCTGCGCTTTCTCGCCGATGATGCGGAAGGAGGTGAACGACGACGTTGCCGATTTTTTCTTCATGATGCCGGGGTGGTAAGGGCGAGCAGAATGGTATCGACGATGGCGAATGCGAAGACGCAGACGCCGAGGCCCATGAGTGCGTACATAATGCGCTGGCGCGGGCCCGATGTGTCGCCGCCCTGCAATCCGCCGAAGGCGATCTGGTAGCCCGCGAAAATGATCTCCATGAGGGCCATACCGGCGCCGAAGCCGAAGAGTAATTTCATGAGGTAGGCGATGTACAGCGGGATGCAGTGGAACCCGAAGATGCCCGTGACGAAGCTGCATCCCGGGGCGAGGTTGTCGCTACCAGGAATCAACTCCGGATTCTGCGCCCAAGCGGATGCAGGGATCAGAGCGAGGCCGAAGAAGAACCGGAGTCGACGCATCGATCGTATTCTGCTGATATCTCGCTCGATGGGCTATTGTTAAATTGTTAAATTGTTCAATTGCTGAGTAGAAGTTATGAGAATCGCTTGCGAACAATGTAGCAATTTAGCAATGTAGCAATCGCATGGCATTCTCTTGGCAGACCGCGCGCCGGCCCATCCTCGCACTCGCCCCCATGGCGGGCGTCACCGATGCGTCGTACCGGCAGCTCATCAAGCGCATCGCGCCGAGTACGGTGGTGTATACGGAGTTTCTCAGTACCGACGCGCTCACCTACGGCGCGCGCAAGACGATGGGCATGCTGCATTTCGACACCGCGCTCGAGCGGCCGTTCATTGTGCAGGTGTTCGGCAAGAAGCCGGAGCACTTCCTGGAAGCCGCGAAGGTCATTGAGCAGCTGGGCGCCGACGGCATCGACATCAACATGGGCTGCCCGGCGGCGAAGGTCGTGTCGTCGTGCCACGGATCCGCGCTGCTGAAAGATCCCGCACTGGCCGCGGAACTCGTGCACGCGACGAAGAAAGCGGTCTCGATTCCCGTGAGCGTGAAGACGCGTTTGGGGTGGGACGCGAAGGAATCGCTCATTCCCTTCTGTCAAAACTTAGTAGCCGCGGGCGCGGATGCACTCGCCATCCACGGCCGTCGGTACTGCGACAAATTCACCGGCAAGGCCGACTGGGATCCGATCTACGCGTTGAAGGAGGCGGTGAACGTGTCCGTCATCGGCAACGGCGACATTTTCAGCGCACATGATGCGGTGGAGAAACTCGGCAATCTGGACGGCGTGATGGTGGGACGGGGGACATTTGGGAACCCGTGGGTGATGGGGGACATTGAGAAAGCCTTTGGACAGGTGGATCGGTTGACAGGTGGATTGGTTGGTTGGAAGGGTGATTCTTCAAGCCAATCAATCAATCAACCAATAAACCAATCAACTGCCAACACCCTCTCTTTCCAGGAGAAAATCCCTTTCATTTTGATGCACTGCGAGCTGGCGGTATCGCTGAAGGGCGAGAAGCGGGGGATGCTGGAGATGCGCCGGCATCTGTCGAGCTACGTGAAAGGGTTTGATGGGGCGCGGGAGATGCGGGATAAGCTGGTCAGAGTCGATACATTGGCTGACGCGAGGGCGATTCTCGTGGTGTAGACTAATATTAAATAATATTGTATTATACAAATATGAACGAACAGCGGTCACTCGATGATGAGCGGAGCGAGTTGGAGCAACTTGAAGAGCGCGAGCAGTGGCATCGCATTATTGAAGAGTATTTTTGGCCAGTCGTTGTGGACGCCAATCAGGAGTTTCGCGAGAAATGGGATGAGGTACGAGACACACTTGATCGTGCGGATGAAGATCCTGTCACGCATGAACAGATCATTGCTTTTCAGGAGAGCCTGCGATCCGTGCGGAAAGACGTGAATGATCAAATTGCGGTCTTGTCGGGTTGGTTGCGGAACGAACGAGCGACGCTTCTGTTACGTTCTCTTGGCCACGATTGCACCGCGTACGTGAAACCACTCTGTCGCTATCTGGAGTACCTGATGAGAGAGACATCGGATCCTCTCTGTGTTTCCACTGGCATTCCCTATTTTGACACCCTCGTTGCTCCAGACGGTTCATTCACGAAGGAGAGGTGTGACAGCGAGTTCGACACGGTGCGTGCAGAAAGCCCCGAGAGGCGTGAGGTTACTTTGCAGGAATTGACCGTCACGGCCGCCCTACGTTCTTTGGCGCAGCAGTCGTCCGGTGGATGCAGCATTGAAGTGACGCCGGAGCCGGAACTCGCTTTGATTCGTCTCCCGTACGGCGCAACGATGCAGCGATGGATCGGTGAATTCGTCCGGAATGCAGTCTTCTTCGCCGGCAGGGGAAACGATCCGATGGTTTGTATCCGCGCTTCCATTGTTCTCGTCGATAAGAAAGAACAGATTGAAGTGACAGTGGCCGATACGGGACCCGGAATGTCCGGTGCTCTTCTCGAAGCTCTCCAGCGAGGGGAGAGTGTGCCATCGTCTCAGCAGGGAGGCACCGGTGTCGGCGCACAGGCGAGCGCGCGGAACATCCGGGACATCGCGGGGGGAACTGTCGCATTCGACAGCTTTCCCGGTGTAGGCACGACGGTCACGATCAGGATCCCGCTCCACGAGCTGCGTGAGTAGGTTCATGAAAACTCCACCTTCACCGCCGGCCCCATGCTCGGCGAGATCGATACGTTCTTGATGTACTCGCCCTTGATGCCGCTCGGCTGGGCTTCTTTGACGGCTTGCAGCAGCGCGGTGAGGTTCTCCTCCAGTTTCTTGCCGCCGAACGAAACCTTGCCGAAGATCGTGTGAATGATGCCCTGCTTGTCCATACGTACTTCGATGCGGCCCTTCTTCAACTCGTCGATGGTCTTCGCGATCTTATCGGTGACGGTGCCGGCCTTCGGCGAGGGCATGAGCCCCTTCTGACCCAGTGTCTTCGCGATCTTCCCCAGATCCTTCATCACCTTGGGGCTGGCCACGGCGATGTCGAAATCGATCTTGCCTTCCTCCACCTGCTTGATGAGATCCTCGTTGCCGGCCAAATCGGCGCCGGCCTTCTTGGCGTCGTCGATCTGCTCGTCCGGTACGAACGCGGCGATGCGCAGGGTCTTGCCCGTCCCATGGGGGAGCGCGACCGTGGTGCGTACGAGCTGGTCGGCCTGGGTGGTGTCGGCGTTGATGCGGATGTGCACCTCGGCGCTGCCGTCGAACGCGGTGGTGCTGAGCTTCGTCAGCAATTCAGCCGCCTCCGCGATGGGGTAGCTGGGCTTGATGACGAGCGCCTTGCGGTCGGCGTACTTCTTGCCTTTCTTCCGCGCGAGCGGGTTTGCCTTGCTGGACATGATGATGAGGGGAACGTGGTAGAAATCAGCCGAACGGCTGCGTAAGAGGCGCCCCTGATAGCAAGTTCCGGCTTTGTCAGCCTGAGCTTGTCGAAGGCTCCCACGGACAGGTGTGATTGTGCGTGGAAAATAGGAGGAAATCAATGGGTTTCCGGCGAAAGAATCGTACGCATCCTGATCACCGCCCTCACTTTTTCTTCTTCGTCGCCTTCTTCTTTGCCACATGCTCTTTCGGCGGATTCAAATTCGAACCGGTCGTCGTCGAAATTCCCGGCGTGGGTGTGGGCGAGGGGTGGGGTGGGGTCGGAGACTTGCCCGTGGCGGCAGCAACCATCGATGGACTTGCAATGAGCACCTTCGGTACCGGTTTCGCGGGGTTCGGCGGCGCGGTGCGCGCCACCATCGCGCCGGCGGGGGTAGGCGCACTCGGCGCGGTCATCTTCTGCGGGGCGAGCACGAGGCTCTCGAGGCGGGTGCAGTACGAAATCACGAGGCCGTACAGAAGAATGATCGTCGGCATGATCCACCAGCCCGCCGTGGTGTTCGCCTCGCCGAAGAGCATGCTGAGGAGCAAGCCCATGCTGCCGAAGAGCATGGCCAGTACGCCGATGATCTTGAACGTGAAGAAGTAGATGGCGTACGGAATGGCGCGCGACGGTTCATCGATGGTGCGGGCCAGGTGCTCGTGCAGCAGGAACATGAGACCGCCGACGGCGAAGACGATGAGGAGCCCGAGATACGTATTAGTGGTGAAGGGCTCCTGGCCCACCACCTTGTTCGCGAGCACCGAGTACAGCGACGGCAGCGCGCCCATCGACATCATCACCACGCCCACGCCCTGCATCAGGAAGCAGTAGATGGCTTTTCCGACCGAGAGCGACCGTGCGCCGGCCGTCAGGATGCTCGGCATGAAGAGGAATGCGAGCAGAAGCAGGATGTACAGCGGGAGCTGCAACGCGAAGAGGAGTCCAACAGTACCGATCGACAAGAACGTATCGTTTAAAGGCATGAGTGAGCGGAAGGTTGGAATGAAGTCTACGCAGAGATAGCGCATCGCGCACGAGAAACGCGTTGCGGGAGACAAGGTGCGATGCTCTGTTGGGCGATGAAGATTTCTTTTCGCGAGACGAGTATTCACCGCGTACGCGTCGTAGCCGCTACATCTCTCTCATCATCTCGCTGATCTTTCTGGTGATCGTTGTTTCAAATCGCGTGCGCGAGAATTTCGCCGCGTGCGTACGGAGCGCCTCGCGGTCGTAGGCCGATGAATCGAATTGCTCGATCGCTCCTGCAAGGGATACGGCAGTGGGTTCTTGAAAGAATGTTCCAGTCACTCTCTCCATCACTGTTTCCTGCGCTCCGCCCATCCCGTAGGCGATCACCGGCGTGCCGCAGGCCATCGACTCGAGCGGCACGAGGCCGAAATCCTCCTCGCCGGGAAAGAGCGTGGCCCTCGCGTTCGCGTACAGCGCACGGAGTTCCTCGTGCGGTCGGTAGCCGAGGAACTCGATGGTCGGACCGGCGATTCTCTTCAGCGAAGAGAGCGCCGGGCCGTCGCCGACGATCTTCAGCGGCATCTTCAGCTGATTGCACGCATCAATCGCGATGTCGATGCGCTTGTAGTGTGCCAGTGTCGAGACGACGAGAAAATAGGTTGTAGTTGGTAGGTTGTAGTTTGTAGGAGAGAGGCTCAGCCAGTGATCGTCGATGGGTGGCTGGACGACATCTGACGGGCGTCGCCAGTAGAGTTCGATGCGGCGCTGCACTTCGTGCGAGGCTGCAAGCAGTGCATCGGGCCGGTCGGCCGCTTCGCTGTCCCACACGCGCAGCGGGTGGAACGTGCGCGACAGATACCAGTGTTTCAGCGGCCCGAGCATGCCGCTCGCCGCGTGCGCCTGCACGTCGTGCGTGCGATCCCACAGGTAGCGGGCGGGGGAGTGGACGTAGCAGAGGTGCTTGGGCTTGCCGTTGGTGATGATGCCATGCGTGAACGCCGATGAAGCGGAGATGACGAGATCGAACGCCGAAAAATCCCACGCTTCTACGGCAGCGGGGAATCGCCTGAGGTACAGATGATGGTTCGTCGAGAGCCATGCACGTTTCTGGAGCTGGCTCGTGCGTACTCGCTCGCGGGGAAACCAGTCGCCGAGCGTGCGTTCGTCGTACAGCAGCGTGTAGATGGGAGCCTCGGGAAACATGTCCGCCAGCACGCGCAGCACGCGCTCGGCGCCGCCGCGCATGGTCAGGAGTTCGTGGACGAGAGCGATGTTCATACACCGACCATCGTACGTTGTTTTTCTTCCTCTCGCGATGGAGCCTTCGGCGTGTCCCGTGTCGGTTGTATTGCCGCGCCAATCGTCTATAGTTTCCGCGTTCCTTTGGGATACGGGTCAGTAGCTCAGTGGTAGAGCAGAGGCCTTTTAAGCCTTTGGCCGCGGGTTCGACCCCCGCCTGACCCACCATCCTTCGCGCAGCGAAGGATGCCGACCGTAGTCTCCTGGACTTCGGAAGTAGTGCATTCTACGACCTCGCTGCGGCTACGGATGGCGAGCCACCAGGAGCGGAGGTAGGCTTTTCGCGCATGACCTCCTGGCTACGGTTGGCAAGCCGGTAAAAACGCCGGATAGCCATGGCAACAGAGACTTCCAATAGTGCAGTAACTGCTACACTCAGCCCATGTGGCACTTCGCTGTCGTAAACTTACCTGCATTCCCAACCAGAGAACAGGCGGCTACCTACGAAAAGTATTTGAAATCGGGGTCGGGAACAATGTTCCGCTACCGGCATTTGGCACAGAAAGTTTTATCAATCTCCTAGCGTGATCGACACCCACTGCCACCTGGCCGATGCGACGTTCGCTGATGATGTGGATGCGGTGCTTGCGCGGGCGGCGGAGAAGGGAATCACACAGATGCTCACGATTGCGGATTCGGTGGCTGAGTCCGAAAAGTGCGTTGAGCTCGCGCGAAAGTATGATCAACTCTATTGTTCGATAGGCGTGCATCCGCACAACGCATCGCAGTGGAGCGAGGACGCCGAGCGGCGGTTGCTCGCGCTCCGAACCTATTCGCAGAAAGTGAAAGCGGTGGGCGAGATCGGGTTGGATTACCACTACGATTTTTCGCCGCGCGATCTGCAGAAAAAGGCGTTCGTCGCGCAGTTGAAGTTTGCCGGATGCGAAGGGCTGCCGGTGATCGTCCACTGCCGCGAGGCGATTGCGGATGTACGCAACATCATTGATCAGGTGAAACCGAAGAAACTTGTACTCCATTGCTGCACCGAAAAATTCGAGGATGTGCAGCCGCTGCTGGTTCACGGCTACTTCCTCTCCTTCACCGGCATCGCCACGTTCCCGAAGTCCGATGTCATTCGCGATACCATCCGCCAGACGCCGATGACGCAGATGATGATCGAGACGGATGCGCCGTACCTGGCGCCCGTGCCGCATCGCGGCAAGCGGAACGAGCCGGCGTTCGTGCGCGAAGTGGCGCAGTGCGTGGCCGAGATCAAAGGAATCAGCCTGGAAGAAGTGGATGCCATTACCACGCGGAATGCTGTAGAGTTCTTTGGCCTGCCCTCTGAGGAGCTTCGGCCGACAGGTCGGCTTATGAAATAAGGCAATTAATTTCTCGTTCACGCGCTCGTAGCTCAACTGGATAGAGCGTCGGCCTCCGAAGCCGAAGGTTGTGGGTTCAATTCCCGCCGAGCGCACCATTCGGCTACGCCGCGTGGGGGTGGCAGCCGGGAGAGAAACAAACGAGATAGTGAGACGACGATCCGGCTACGCCGCAATGGTAAGCAGAGAGGAGGTTCCATTGGGGTATGGAACGTCTTTGTTGCTATCTGGATCAGGAAAAGGCGATCATGAAAAGATATTCATTTGATAATCTCTGTGCATCGATTCATGCGTTTTGCATTCTGGGAGCATGCACTATGTATATGTTCTTGAGTCGGAACTGAATGCGAACCATTGGTACGTAGGTGTAACCAATAATCTCGAACGTCGATTGATGGAGCACAATGCTGGCTTAAGTACCCATACGAGCAAATTTAGGCCATGGTATATCAAGAATTTTGTGGGATTTCTTGATCGGGCAAAAGCTGAACGATTT
>CAZWBO010000001.1:9881-11603 GCA_964632375.1 uncultured Candidatus Peribacteria bacterium
CTCAGGCCGCGCATTTGTAAAAAAGTACTTCTAGCCGAAGCCTCCGTCGAATCGTAGCGGCGTAGCGGGATCGACGCCTCACTAGGTCAGGAACCAAGAATCAAATTGCCACTCCCATACCGCGAAGCCGTACGATGAAGGAGGAACGGGGGCATTGAATGCCCCGCCCCTCCCGGATGTTGTCGTAAGCATTTGAATACAAATTGGATTACGCCGTTCGCCGGAACATGTTGACCAGGAACAGCAGCACCACCGCGCCCACCGTCGCCGTGACGAGTGAGCCCAGGAGCCCGTACGTCGAGATGCCGAGCAGGTCGAACAGGTACCCGCCGATCACCGCGCCGATGACACCGACGACGAGATTGCCGATCAAGCCGAAGCTCGAGCCGCGCATGAGTTCGCCGGCGATCCAGCCGGCCGCAATGCCGATGATGAGGAACCAGAGCAAACTCATAAGGAAGGGAGGGGAGGGAAAACCGACAGCACTGAAGACGCTCGCTGTAGCGGGTGCTTACGGAAATGCGTTTGACTTCTGTTGCATTCTCCTAATGGAATCTCTCTCTGTACGCTCATAGTGTCGGGACTCGGCGTGCGCTTTAGGGCTTGCGCCGCTGCCGATTCCTTCGTAGCATCTCTCCGCTCTGTCGGTTCGTTCACAGGGTATTCGTGCGGATGTAGCTCAGTTGGCTAGAGCGACGCCTTGCCAAGGCGTAGGTCGCGGGTTCGAGTCCCGTCATCCGCTCCATTCGGCTTCGCGGAATATCTCAGGTCGGTCTGGTGCATTGCTGTTCCAGCTTCGGCGCGTCGATACCGCTACGCCGCAATGTTGCTCCTTAGGCATCCTTCGAACACCGCCGCGGTGTAGCGAGATCGTCGGCTCATTGTTCAATAATGGACATGTACCTTGCCATCTCCCACGTCGCGAAGCCGGGCGGGATTAGTACAGTGGTAGTACGCGAGCTTCCCAAGCTTGAGAGGCGGGTTCGATTCCCGTATCCCGCTCCAAAAATTGACAAATTTGAATAATAAATGTAAATATAAAAATATGGCGAGAAAAAATCGATCAAAGATTGAGCGAGCTGCTACCCGAGGCACCTCTGAAGATAAAGATTTGATTTTTGCAGAGCTGATTGAGGATCCTACATCTATTTATCATCAGATCGAAGCAGCTCAGAGATTCAAAGTTAGGATGGCACGTGCGGGAAATCCAACAGTACATGTCTTTACAAGACCCTTTCGCCCTGAAGCAGAAACATACGAAGACTTTGTTGAAAGAATTATTTCCATTGAAATGCGCGAGACCTATCGACAGTCGAAAGCCATTGTTGGTGTTCCTGAACTTGAGACATATTTAAATTCAGGCAAAGATGATTACTGGAATGACATACCTTTTGAGCTCCTGGAAAGATTGCGTTTGACTCGCATAGAAAAAGCTCAGCAGACAGCTTCCGAAGTCGAATGTGAGCAAATACAAAAAATATGCACTGAAGAACTAGAAAGATTACGATTGGCACTTGTGGTATGCACAGATGAACATAAAAGGGATGAAATATGCGCATTAATGGAGTACTACTCATCCATAGATTTACCGACAATCATTGCAGATCATTTAATGGTATTTTCCTCACAAATGAAAAGTCTTATTGAAATCCGATATCCTCATTTAAAAAATAAAAACCGAACACTTGACTAGTTCCGGATAAGCTCCCGTATCCCGCTTCA
>CAZWBO010000001.1:11613-19208 GCA_964632375.1 uncultured Candidatus Peribacteria bacterium
ATATTTATGGTATAATGGTATTAATGTTTTCTGAAAATAGAGAAAAAGAGATCGTACTGCCTCCTGGGTATGAGCCTGTGGATATCGAAGAAATCATAAATGAGCTCATGGATAATCCTAGGCTACGAGATCGAATTCGCGAGTTTCGAGGCTCGCTCTATTTTTTGTTCGATCCAGAGAATGAGAGTTATGGGAAATTTCTGGAACAATGCAAAAGTGACACAAAAGAATTAGCAAAGGCTTTACAGCAAGAGATCGACAAAAGAGAGATGCGTGTGTGGGCGAAAGGGAATAGGCCAAGTGGTCGCAAGCGCACATACTCGGAAATGAATTTCCTCATTAGACCACCTTTTCTGAAGTCATTCGTCTCTCAATGGGATAAGGCACATCATCGTATGCAAAAGAGCGATCGTCGCGATGACTTTGTTCTCCACATTGATACTGACCATCGTCTTCAAATGATACGAAGCTTCGGCGCGGAATCGGAATATCAGGGAATGGAAATCAATGAGAGGAGACGAAGGCTCGGCGCAACTCTCGAACTGTATCTTCGTGACGATTTTCAGAAGATTTATGGGCAATGGGAGGTTATTGCCCAGAGAATTGCAGATGCTATCCAGAGGCCTTTAACAAGAGCAGAGATACTGAGCAAGCTCGCTAGTTCCTCATAAGCTCCCATACCCCGCTCCAACCCATCACAACATTCATTCTTAATCCATATACATAAAGCATCGGCTGGTTTTCCTGCAGGGCAAATCCCAACTTTTCATGCCGCAACACTCGTTCGACGAGCAATCGAAGCCAAATCCGTCGACAATACCCAATTGCATTGCAATTACCCGATTGAGCGAAATCGCCTTTTCTGCTATAATATTTCGATGTTTCGACGTTTCTCCATCCGTTTGGGCTTGGGCTTGGCCATTGCCCTGGCGCCGGTGTCGGCTGTCGCGCAGATTTGCTTTCTGCAACCGTTCGGCGGTACGCGGTGCATCGATCCCAACAATGATCCGAGTCCGCTCGGCGTCTTTGGCATGTACTTCAATATGTTCTACCCGTGGCTCGTGGGGGTGGCGGCCGGCCTTGCGCTCCTCATGGTGCTCACGGGCGGCATTAATATCATCCAGGCGGGCGGCGACCAGGGGAAGCGCCAAGAGGGGATCGAGCGGCTCAAGTGGGCCATTATCGGGCTGCTGTTCCTGCTCTTCGCGAACGTGATTTTGCAGACGCTCAATCCTACCTTCTTCAAGTAGATGAAGCGCTTCGTCTCGCTCTCGGCTCTGCTCGTGGCATTGCTCCCGCAGTCGGCATTCGCATGGACGGATCCGCTCGCGGCTGTGAAGTGCTTCGGGCTTGCGGGGTGTGGGAGAGCGCCGGCGAACGTGCTGTTTACCTCGACGCTTCCGACGCTCGTGGTGTTGCTGCTGCAAGTGGCGTCGGGCTTGGCGGTCTTCTTCGTCGTCTACGCAGGCTTTCAGTTGGTGTTCTCGATGGGAGACGAATCGAAGGTCACCAAAGCGCGCTGGGGCATTCTCTACGCTCTCGGCGGGCTTCTGCTCGCCATGACGGCCGGCACGATTGTCACCATTGTTTCTACCGAGATCTACGTGCCACCCGGTGCTGCGGGAGTCAATCTCACGCTCGCGCTCATCAGTACCGCAGTACGCATCTCGATGAACATCTTCAACGTCGCACTGGCCATGGTCATCGTCATCGCCGGCATGCGGATGGTGCTCGCGCAGGGCAAATCCGATGAGTTCAATAACGGCATGAAGATGCTCCTGTACGCGGTGGTGGGCGCGGTGGTCGTGAACCTCGCAAAAACGCTCGTCCTCACGTTCGTCACCATCGGGTTCTGATGCGCACGCTCCTCATTCTCATCGGCCTCCTCCCGCAGACGGCGCGCGCCGCCGGGCTCGAAGGCGTGGGCAACGGCCCGGGCATCGCCGAGATGTGGGGGCAGATCATGAATATCTTCCCGCACGTGAGCGGCAATGGCGTGTACTTTCTCACGGGGCGCATCATCAACTTTGTGCTCCTGATGATCGGCGGCACGGCGGTGGCGGTCCTCATCTACGCCGGTATACAGATGATCATCGGCGCCGGCGACGATGCGAAGATCGGCGAGGCAAAGAAAACGGCCATGTACGCGTTGCTCGGCATTGTCTTCGCCATTCTGGCGGATACGATTATGGGGTTTGTGTTGTGGCTGATCAAAAGCGCAGCGGCGTGACGAGTTGGTAGTTGGTAGTTGGTAGTTGGTAGTTGGTAGTTGGTAGTTGGTAGTTGGTAGTTGTAGAATGATCTGCTTTTCGTTTCGCTTGTCTTCCTACAAACTACAAGCTACAAGCTACAAGCTATGAAGCGTTCCTACATCACCACGGCTATCGATTACCCCAATGCGCCGCCGCATATGGGGCATGTGCTCGAGAAGGTTTTGGCAGATGTGTACGCGCGGTGGTGTCGGTTGAGAGGTGACGATGTACGGTTTCAGACGGGAACGGACGAACATGGCGTGAAGATTCAGCAAACGGCGGAGAAAGCGGGGATCAGCCCGCGGGAATTGGTCGATCGCAATGTACCGTTGTTCCGAGATCTCTACTCGCGTCTGAATATCTCCTACGATCAGTTCATTCGCACGACGGACAAAGAGATGCACTGGCCGACTGTCCAGGCTTTGTGGAAGAAGTTGCTTCAGGCTGGAGCACTGGAGAAGCGCACGTACACGGGCTTGTATTGCGCAGGCTGCGAGCGCTTTGTAACGCAGAGGGATCTGGTGGACGGCCACTGTCCCATCCATCAGCGCGAGCCGGAAAAAGTGCAGGAAGAAAACTGGTTCTTCTGTCTCAAAAACCAGTCAGAGTTTTTACAGAAACTACTGACACAGGACGGTGGACGGCTGATCGTGCCGCATTTCCGCGCCAATGAAATGCTCTCGCTCATCGACAGCGGATTGGAAGATGTTTCCTTCTCGCGGCCGCTCACGAGCCTGGCATGGGGTGTGCCGGTTCCGAATGATCCAGAACAGGTGATGTACGTGTGGTGCGATGCGCTCACGAATTACATTTCCGGTCTCGGGTACTTCACGGATCATGAACAGCGGGAATGGTGGGATGATGCCGATGTGACGATCGTGATTGGGAAGGACATCGCGCGATTCCACGCGTTGATCTGGCCGGCCATGTTGCACACTGCCGGTGTGAAGACACCCGACCGCCTGCTCATTCACGGCTTCCTCACCAGCGAGGGCGAGAAGATGAGCAAGTCCATCGGCAACGTGGTGGTACCGGACGACGTGATCGCGAAGTACGGCGTGGATCCGCTGCGCTTCTACCTGAGCCACGAGATTCCGGTGGGCAACGACGGCGATTTTTCGTGGAAGCGGTTCGGCGAACTGTACGACGCGAAGTTGCGGAATGATTTAGGCAATCTGCTGAATCGAGTGATGGTCATGTTGAAGAAATTACAAGGTGAATTGAGCGTCGGTTTTTCATCAATAGGAGTTCTAGAAAATGACTGGCAACGTTATGCATTTTCCATGGATTCATTTGAATTTCATCAGGCTGTTTCAATCCCTTTCAACTTCGTCACTGAATTAAATCGATTATTCAACGATGCGGCTCCTTGGAAAGAGGAACCTTTGATTCAGAAGGCGACGTTGGGCAATTTCGCTGAAGCCATTAGACATATATCTCTTATGCTTTTGCCATTTATGCCTGACACAGCCCAAATAATTGCGAAGCAGCTGGCTGTGCCCTATGCGGATCGGATGCTCGACCGCGATTTCATCCTTACGCCGGAACTGAAGGAATGGGGGAGTCAGAAAGACTGGAAACGGGTAGGCGAACCAACCATCCTGTTCGCGCCGGTGGACGAGTAGGAACGCGTAGAAATTGCTTGCGTTGGAGAGTGCGATTGTCTTTACTGCCCGCTACCAACCTTTCGACGTCGAAAGGTTGATAACGATAGCCTCCTGCCGTCATTCGGTACGGAGGTCTTTTTCCTTCTAGTTTGGCTCTATTGCCCTCAGGCGAGGGTCTGGTACGATTTTGATAGCTCCAAACCGTACTGACGCATGACGCAGTGGCAGGCGAGGGGTGTTTCCATCACTTTCCCCCTATTTCTATGTTCGATCCCATGTCGGATCTCTCCGATGATCGCCCGAGCCCGCAGGGCAACGACGACATCATCGGTCTCGCACGTCCTCCCCGCGGCGAGCAGCGCGGTGGCGGCAACGGTGGCGGTCGCTTCGCCGACGACGTGCACTCCATCACCATCCACGCCCGCCAGCGCACGTTCTACATCGACCTGAAGCAGTCGGGGAATGGCAAGTTCTTCAAGATCTCCGAGAAGTCGCGCGGCGGCCAGAAGACGACGATCATGTTCGATGTGGAGGATCTGGATCCGTTCATCCAGGCGCTGCAGGAGATGAAGGGGAAGCTTTAGGGAGAAGACAGAGATGAGAGGTCAGAAGTCAGAGGTCAGTATCTATGCTGGCCTCTGGTTTTTAATTCCCTCGGGTATATACCCGAGGGAATTAATGGCCCGTGCTGCACCGTAAAAATCGGAGAAATGTCATTTCGATTCCATGCATCAATCCATCAATTCTCGTAAGCGGGGCCAGAGAAAAGGCAACCAATAGTAGATCATGCTGATTGCTGCTTTCATTGAAAATGAGAACTTCATCCATATTGTCATGATGGAGAACGCCATCTGAAAATCGGAATCTCAGTTCTATACGCTTTTCCATATCATCCGTAATCTTCTCACTTCTGTCCAAAGAACTTCTGACCTCTCTTCGGTCTTCCGCTAGAACAAGCTCATCTCTGCGGTCCTACTCTGACACGCAGTTTGCTGAGGGTTCTTCCTGTACAACAGAGGACGGCGATCAACGGAAATGGCTGTAGGCAGACCTCCCGGAGCATTCGAGAGAGCTCAAGAATCTACCGGGGTTTGCCGATGAAGGTTGAGAGCCATTTCAGCAGAAGGTAGTAGATCATCGCGATCCACACTTGCGTGAGCACGGCATTGCGTGATTTGCCGAAGAACGTCTTGATCTTGATCGCTCCTTTCGTCGTCCGGAACTTCGCCCAGTCGAACAGCGAGAGACAGAGATCGATGGTCGTGGAGTCAAAGGCGCGTAGAGGATTCTTGAACGAGAATTGCCGTTTCGGAAGAAACCCTTCACACTTCTCGACGAGGACGCAGAAGAGAGATTCGTAGATCGCAGAGGGACGATGTTCGTTGGCGTAGGCCATCGTGGAGCGGGCGACGCTGCGCAGTCCCAGCTCTCTCCACGCGCTGTCCAAGATCGTGAGTCCCGTCTGGATATCCCGCAGGGAATCCTTATGGGTGGCCTGGGCATAGAGCATGGTGGTGAGCTGGTTCCAGCAGGAGAAGGTCTTCACGTACTTGTCGGCCTCATGCTGTCCAACAAACACGGAAAACTGCTATTCGGGCAAGAATGCCAGCACTTGCTGGAGGATGGTGGTAGGATTGTGCATACAAAAAGAGTGGGAAGGAAGTGTGCAAAACCATCCTACCCCACTCATTTTGCTGTGGTATGGTGATTAGAAATCAAATTTTCGTCTCAAAAAGTTCTTTGGACGGGAGTGATGGATTTTGAATTTCGTAATTCGCGAAATAACGTTCAGTACAGAGCTCCATCTAAATCTTTTTCGATTAAGAGATTTCTGATATTCTAAATGTGTACCCGTAGCTGCACTATAACTATAGTGATACACATGAGCAAAAGATTCATATGCGGCATGATTATCCTCATCGCAACAATTCTTATTGCGTTTTTCGCTACAAGACACGAAGCACCACCCGCACCTACAACCTATACAACAAAAGAGGAATGCGAGGCAACTACTCAAAAAGAGTGCTATTTACTTTTATGCGATAACATTCCAGACGGAAAAACATTCGAGGAAGTTTGTGGTCGCGGCTTCAAAGAAGGTTGGGCACCAAAGCTGAAATAATTTCCCGTAAACGCTCCATCAAATTCTCTCCTCACGTATCGGTTTGAGATGCTTCAGATGTGACGCACCTCAGCATCAGACGTCGTTCTCCGCCCAAAACGCCTCGGCCTCTGCTTCCATGATACGCAGCTGTTTGTAGTAATCGGGATACTCCTTGAGGTGTGTCCATGCGATTTTCCGGTGACCAGCGGGCCGTCATTGGTGACATCCATGATGGCGTTCCCGTGGATTACCAGGTGTCTGGTGTCATATTAATGGTGTTTTATATGCAAGTTGGTATGAGTCCGCCAACAAAGCCCTCTGGCTCTGCTTCATAAAGCCGATTGATCGCCTTCATTTGGCGCTCATTCAATTCTTTGGCGAATTTGCTGTAGATGGCTGCTTTCTGGAGAACGCGCTCAACAGAGGCAAGCACGTGTTCTTTTGCCGCAATGAGCGTCTTGCCAAAATAGAGAAGCCAATCGGTGATCTCCAGATCCTCACTATTTCTCGGAAGCGCAGCATAGTACCCCGGTTTCTTGGCGACAATCTCGCGAGACAATCCACTGAGCGCGGGTGCTCCGATTCGGCATTGAGCGCCGCGAGTTTCTTATTGAACAGTTCTTCTGCTTTCTGACTTCTACTTTCTCCCCATCGCCCACATCTTTCCGCTCATCGGCTTCTTCGAGGGTGGCTGTACTTCCAGTAGGTGAAGCGTGGTATTGCTGGCGCAGAGAAGCGGATGGCTGTCCGGTTGTTCCGACAGATCCGTTTTCAGAACCTTTAAATCCATTCCATCGATCTTCATGGTCACGCCCGGCCAGGGGACGAGCGCGCGGACTTTGCGGTCGATTTCTTCGGCGGTCATGGTTGCGGGATTGGCTGCGCCATCCTCGCGCTTGAGTTTGCGGCAGAATGTCGCGCGCGATTCATCTTGCGGCACGGGTTGCAGCGGGTGCTTGAGAGTGGTGAGCAGTAAATCCGCGCCTGCCTGCGCCAGGCGGTCGTGGAGCGTGTGAATCGTCTCGCGCGCGGTGATGGAAACGGCCCGACGCCCGAGCGCCGGCCCGGCGTCGAGCTCCTTCACCATCTGCTGCACCGTCACGCCCGTCTGCGTCTGGCCCGAGAGGATGGCCTGCTGGATGGGCGAGGCGCCGCGCCACTGCGGCAGCAACGATGCATGCACGTTGAGGGGCGCCTGCGACGGCCAGTCGAGCAGCTGCTGCGAAATGATCTGCCCGTACGAGACGACGACGAGGAAATCCGGACGGGCAACGGATTGCATGATGCTCGCCGCCTGTTCGTTGATGTTGGCCGGCTGCTCCACATACAGGCCCAGTGCGAGGGCCGCTTCTTTCAACAGCGGCGGCGTGAGCACCTGTTTGCGGCCGGCAGGTTTGTCGGGCTGGCTGATGACGAGGCCGATCTGCACGTCGTGGTCGCGCGCCAAGGCCTGCAGGCAGGGGATGGCGAAAGGGGAGGTGCCGCAGAAGACGATGTTGATGGGGTCGGGCATTTGTTCCAGTGTACACGAAAAAGGATGATTGGACGGGCCGTGTTGTGAAGCCAAAGTATTGGGGGGCAAAAACGCCCCGCCCGCCCGCTCGCGCACATCCGGCAGCACCAGAGCCGCCG
>CAZWBO010000001.1:19218-57141 GCA_964632375.1 uncultured Candidatus Peribacteria bacterium
CTGCTTATGACGTTGTTGTTGGGGGCGGGCTTTTGTTCCATTGAACACTAAAATGGATGTTTGGTCGGGCCGTGTAGAGACGCCATAGTATGGCGTCTCTACACGGCCCGTCCGTCCAATGTCCAAACGCGCTTCCATGCTCGGCTCCATCATCCGCGAAATCATCGCGCCGGTGCTGCGGGAATGCCCACCGGAATGCGGCATCGTTTCCATCACGCGCGTGGACGTGTCCGACGATTTTTCGTACGCGACGGCGTACGTCTCGGCACTGATGCGGCCGGACCTCGCACTGGAATTCCTGGAGCGGCAGACAGTACATCTCCAGCGGTCGCTCGGGCGGTTGGAGCGGCGGAAGATCCCGCACATCCGTTTCCGGTTGGATCAGCAGGAAGAGCAGGCGAGCCGCATCGATGCGTTGCTCGGTTGATCGCGACAAGAAAAATTTCCGTCCATGCGTGGGATGATACTTCGTGCCGCATGCAAGAGCAGTGCATTGATGCGCGTCAACGGCACTGAGTACACTCACGTCCTTTACCCCACGACGTGTGCCGATTCCCAAGCACGATGCAGAGGAGGCCCGATTGCTCCTCTCTGAAGCGAAGCGCATCCACTGCGTGTGCCACCGGAATCCCGACGGCGACGCCATCGGTTCGCTGCTCGGTATCGGCTTGTTGCTCGAGCGAGCGTTCCCGCTGGCGGAAGTGACGATGCACTGCGTGGATCCCGTGCCCGACACATTTCATTTCCTGTCCGGTACATTCCGCGTGAAGGTGCCGCCGCCCGCTTCGCAACTGCAACCGAACCGCGATGCGTTCGTCTTCGTCGACTGCGCCGAACCGAAGCTTACCGAGATGCACCTGACGCATCCTTTACTCTTCGATGGCACGTTCAAGACGGTAATGTTCGATCATCATCCCAGCAATCCGCTGTTCGCAACGCGGAATTTCTTGGTGCCCGACGCTGCGTCTACCTGCGAGATCGTAGCGGATTTTGCGGACCAGATGGGGTGGGAAATGGACGCCGACACGGCCACGTGTCTGCTCACCGGGGTCTACACAGACACGGGAGGGTTGCTGCACAGCAATACCACGCCGCAGGTGTATCGCACGGTGGCGCGGTTGCTGCGCGCTGGCGCGCGGCGTCAGGCCATCGTGACGGCGGTGTTCCGCACGGCGACGGTGAGCACGCTCAAACTATGGGGTCGCGTGCTCGAGAAAATTTCGCTTACCGAGGAAGGGGGAGCGATCTCGGCCGTGACGGAGGGAGATTTCCGCGCCACCGGCGCGCAGTACAGCGATCTCACCGGCGCCATCGACTACGTGAACGCCATTCCGGGCATGCGTTTCTCACTCATCCTTTCAGAACGCGATGGAACGGTGAAGGGCTCGCTCCGCACGCTGCGCGACGACGTCGATGTGGCGAAGATGGCGGGGAAGTTCAGCGGCGGCGGGCACAAGAAGGCGGCTGGCTTTGCGCTGCCGGGCAAATTGAAGCCGGAAGTGCGGTGGAAGGTGGTCGAGGAGGGAGGAGAAGAAGGAGCATAGGAGGCTCGTCGCAGGAACTGCCGTCGTCCGGCTGATGGCATTGCAGTGGCAAATCGCTCTTTCTGCAGCTTGATTCAGTCGCAGGGCAGCGACGATTCCCGTAGGCTTCGCGGGAGTTTTGCTCCTCATCCAAAACCGTATGAAAGGTATTTTCATCAGGAAGGGCTTCACGCTCATCGAAATTCTCCTCGTCATCAGCATTATTGCCATTCTGGCTTCCGTCGTGCTGCTCGCGCTCAATCCGTCGAAGCAGTTCAATGCCGCGCAGGATCGGTCGCGCTTCAACGATGCCGACAAGCTGCAGAAAGCGCTCGCGCAGTACCAGATCGATTTTGGCGTGCTGCCGAAGGAGTCGCAGATACCGTTGATCAGCGAGACGCCCAAACCTATCTGTGCATTCGGCAAATCCGCGTCGACCTGCATGAACTTTGATAGCGAACTTGTGAGCGCGTACCTCGTCACCATTCCCCGCGATCCGGCGGAAGTAGACGCCAACTACTCCGGCTACAAAGTGGCGAAGGGCAATCCGCAGCCCATCGTCGAATCGACGAACTTCAATCATTCGATCTTCACGCTCGACGCGGGATTGGTAGGCGAGTGGAACTTCGAAACGCCGGGCACGACCGCCTACGATGCGTCGCTGAATGGCAACGATGGCACGTATGCTGGTAGTCCTAGCCTGAACATATCGGTGCCGAAGACGACCTTCACCAATAAAAAGAGCCTTAATCTGAACGGAACATCGCAGTACGTCACCATGCCCAATAGCGCTTCGCTCCAGATTGCAACAGGGACGCTCTCTGCGTGGATCAATACGTCGAACGCCGGAGCAGGTTTTCGTGGCATCGTGGTCAAGCAAATGGCGTTCGGCATGTTTCTGCTCGACAACGTCTTCGTCCTGTACGACTGGTCCGCAAACGTGACAATAACCACCGGTGTTAGTCTGAACGATGGCCGCTGGCACCATGTGGCACTCGCATTCCGAAGCGGCGTGGCCAACGGAACCACGTTCTATATCGATGGGCAGCCAGTCGCAGTGACGAATTTTACGGTAGCAAATCAAACAGTGGCGCCAACAATCGCTGCCAATGGTACTGTGCAGTACTTCACCGGCCTTATCGACAATGCACGCATCTACAACCGCGTACTCTCGGCAGCGGAAATCGCGGCTCTGGCGAAGGGGGAGGGGTGAAAATAGTCATTTGCCCTGAGACGTTATGCCCTTTGGCATCCGTACGTCGTCTCTATGACGGTGGTTTGTCCGTTCTCTGCGCCTCGCGGTTCGCGATCACCTCGTCGGGCTTCGTCGTCACGATGCTCGATTCTTTGGGGCTCGCGATGATCTGGATAGCCACGTGCTTGTTGCCGGCGAAGAAGATGCCTTGGCCCACGCCGCAGTTGAGGAGCACGTACTTCTCGCCGTCGGTGAGGTAGAACAGCTTCTGGAGGTTGTCGACGGCGGTGGGGGATTGCTTCAGCAGCACTTGCAGGCTGGAGTTCGTGATGATCGGCTTGCCGTACGGCGAGTTCACGAAATCCTCCACGTCCTGCGTGATGGTCGTGATGCCGAGGTAGTACTTGCGGGCACGCTTCACGATGCCGAAGAGGAAGCGGGCGGAATCCTCGTGCTGCATCAGGTTCCACGCCTCGTCGATGACGAGGAAGCGCTTCTTCAGTTCCGTGCGCACGCGGTTCCACAGGAAGTTCAGGATGATGTAGATGGCGATGGGCCGCAGCTGGTCTTCCAAATCGCGGATCTGGAACACGACCATCTGCTTCTCCAGCTCCACGTTCGTCGGCTGGTCGAAGATGCCTGCGTAGCTGCCGGTGGTGTACTTCTGCAGGATCTTCGCCATGTTCTCGCCTCCCTCGGTGGTCATGAGCACGTCCACCAAGTCGTGCATGGTGGGCGGCGCGATGCCGCCGGGGCTCTCGGTGGTGAGGGTAATGCCCCTGAGCGCGTACGTGTCGAGAATTGCTTTGTCGAGCACGCCGTCCTCGGCGGGCGTGAGCGTGCCGAGCATGAGCTTGAAGAGGCCATGCAGGTTCACCACCGCGGCGCGCAGTACTTCGCCCGTCGCGGCGTCCTCGCCGCGGATGGCCTTCGGTAGATCGAACGGGTTGATGCGGAAGGTGCTCTGCAGCGACATGGGAATGTACGACCCGCCTACGGTCTTGCACAGCGCGCTGTACTCGTTCTCCGGGTCGATCACCAGCACCTCGGTCCCGAACATGAGCGAGCGGAGGATCTCGAGCTTCACCATGAACGATTTACCCGCGCCGGACGTGGCGAACACGTTGCTGTTGGCGTTCGGCAGATCGAAGCGGTCGAAGATGACCAAGCTGTCGTTGTGGCGATTGATGCCGTACAAGATGCCGTGGTCACTCGTGAGGTCGCTGCTCGAGAAAGGGAAACTCGTGGCCAGCGGGCTCGTGTTCATGTTGCGGTTGATCTCGAGCTCATCCAGGCAGAGCGGGAGCGTGCTCGTGAAGGCGTGCTCCATCTGGAACACCGCCGGCTTCGTCAGCACGAGCTTGCCGCCCAAGAGCGATTCAATGTCGGTCTGCACTTTCTTCAGCTTCTCGTCGTCCTCGCCGTACAGCGTGATGTACATGCCGAACTGGAAGAGCTTCTCGCGGCCGCGAGCGAGCAGGTCGCGCAGTTCCTCGGCGTCTTGCAGCGCCGCTTCCAGCGCCGGATCGCGCACGATGCCGCGTTGCTCGAGCATGCGGATACTGGAGCGCAGCTCCGCCACTTTCTTGCGCAGCATTTTCATGATGGCGCGGTTGGAGGTGGGGTAGATGAACTGCGCGATGTCGAGCTCGGCGTCGAAGTTCACCGTCTGCTGCAGCCAGTTGGGGTAAATGTAGTTCGGCCAGTTGTACACGAACAGCGTGCGCGCGTGGCGGTCGTTCAGTAGAATCTGATTGCTCTTGATCTCCATCGACGCCGGCGCGATGAGGTCGAGGATCTTCTGCAGTCCTTCTTCGTAATTCTTGATGGCCTGACGGTCTTCGGATGTCAATGCCTCGCCACTGCCTTCCTTCGTCTGGGCCGTGAGCACCTCCTGTGTCTTTCGGTGCAGACCAAGAAGATCGTCGATGGCGAGCACCAGGCTGCTGGGCATGGAGACAGAGGCCGAGGGGTTCTTGGGTGTTTGTGGCATGAATTCCTTTCATTATAGCCGAAAAGTCGGTTTTTTTCAATGAAGGGATGATGAAGGATGAGAGGAACCCGAAGAATCCAGAGAAATGGCCTTTATACCATGGATTATTGGTTTATTGGCTGATAACAACTATTAGGGAGAGCGGGCTTTCTTGCCCGCGGATGTCTGTCATGGTTCGAAGCCGTTTCTCGTCTAGATCGCCGACCGCGGGCAGGTATACCCGCTCCCTACATGAATGAAAAGCACTGGATGCCCAAGGAATCCAAGGAGTAATCGTCGGATTCCTCGGATTCTTTGGATTCCTTGGATTCCTCGTTCCCTCCCCTCAGAGCGAAAACCCCGACGTCCCGAACCGGTACTGTCCCGTCTCCGGATTCTTGATGAGCCGCAGGTCTTCGATCCCTGGCACGTCGACCACCTGGAGGCCGGCGATGAGTATCTCGCGGTTCTGTGTGATGGCCTGCAGCCGGCGGTCCGAAAGATCGTTGAGTTGCTCAAAGATGCGCTGGATGTCGCGTAGGCGATTGATGTCCGACTGCGTCTTGTTCACTTTGCCTTCGGCGATGGTGGCATCCTGCTGCAGCGCGCCGGCCGTGGCGTAGTCGTCGGCCGAGAACGCCTTACGGATGCGGCTCTGGATATCGGAACTCTCGCGCGACTGCGTGCGCAGGATGTCGTTGCGCGCGGCGACGGCATCGTTGATGTCGGCGGTCTTCTGTTTGGCTCGTTTCGTGATGTTCGTGAGTCCGTCGATGTACTCGTTCAGCGCGCCCGAGCGGTCTGAGCTGCGATTCAGCAGATCCGGCACGTCCACGCCCAGCACGCCGCCGTACTCCTGCAGCAGCTGGAACGCGTCATCCATTTGATCCGGATTGATGGGTCGTTGGAATGTCAGCTGCGCATGTACGCCCTGCACGGCGGACGAGATGGGGAAGTAGCCGCCCTGCGAGAGGAACATGCTGGCGAAGAGCCCCAACGGCGCTGTTGGGCGATTCTTCGAGACATCTTCAAGAATCTGCAGACTATACCGCACGCCCAGCCGCGCACTGCCGGATGTGGTTGTGTCACTCTCCTTCGTACTGCCGCACCCGCCCAGCAGGAGCGCGAGGACAACGGCCGAAGCGGCAATGTGTGTCGATTTCATGGGAGAAAACCTTTGATATATTATACATTAAATATGATTATCTAGCAATTAGCGCAGAGTCACAGGAATGACGATTCTGGCTGAATTTGCATCATTTGCTCCATCGCATCGCTCCTTCGGACAAGAAAAGCATGCAGAAGGGATGATGCAAAAGGAATGACTGTCCGGCGACGATGATGAATGCTCCACTTTTCTTCGCGCTTCTGTGAAACCTGCTTTACTTAGACGCACACATTTTGTGCTCGGACAATGAGGACATTTTGTGTGCAAGCACAAATGCCGGTTTGGCGTGGTGTACTCCACTCTTCGTGATAGATTTGCCGTAATCTCCTGAGTATCTGTTTTGTTCAGGAGGTCTCGCGCATGTTCGCATCTCTCTCTGCACGGGCAAAGCAAGTACTGGCCGATGCCTTTCCCGGCGTTGATGTCGAGCCCGCGTGGACGCTGGCGCGCGAGAACGATCACGGCGACGTTTCGCTCTCCACTGCGCTCCAGTTGGCGAAGAAGGTCGGCAAGAATCCAAAGGAGATTGCCGGCTTGGTTGCGAAGGGGTTGGAAGGGGAGGCCGATGTGCTGAAAGTGGAAGTAGCCGGCAACGGGTATGTAAATGTGTGGCTGAAGCCCGAGGCATTTTTTCAGGAGCTCGATGTATCGACGAAAGAGTCGGAGGCGAAGCCGATCCGCAAGGATGAAGCCCCGGTGATTGTGGAATACTCGTCGCCGAATATCGCGAAGCCGCTTGGCATTCATCATATCCTCTCGACGAGTATTGGTCAGGCGATTGCGAACCTGTACGTGCACACGGGGTACAACGTCATTCACTGGAACTACATTGCCGACTGGGGCTTGCAGTTTGGCAAAGTGTCGCTGGCGTACAAGAAGTGGGGGACAAAATCGCTGGAAGAGCATTCGCTCGACGACCTTCTCGCGCTGTACGTGAAATTCCACGAAGAAGCCGAGCAGGATTCATCGCTCGAGGATCAAGCGAGAGCGCAGTTCAAGAAGATGGAAGATGGCGATACTGAGATCCGTCAGTTTCTGAAAACCGTGACTGATCTGACAAAGAAGGCCAATAAGCTGATCTACGATCGACTGCAGGTGGCATTCGACATCGAGTACGGTGAGGGGTTCTACGAAGACAAGATGGCCCCGGTGATAGACGAGGGGAAGGAGAAGGGCGTGATGAAAGTGGGAGAGAAGGGCGCGCTCATCGTGGAATTTCCTGAGGAGACGAAACTGCCGCCCTACATGATCGTGAAGGGCGATGGCGCGACGCTGTACTCCACGCGCGATCTGGCACAGATGCGCTACCGTATCGACACGTACCATCCGCAGGGGATCTACATCGTTGTCGACATCGCGCAGAAGCTGCATTTCGATCTGCTTGTCGCTACGTGCAAGTTGCTGGGGTGGGAATTGCCGGATTTTGAACATGTCATCTTCGGTCGCATGAGCTTCGCCGACAAAGGCATGAGCACGCGCAAAGGGAACATTGTGAAGTTATCTGATGTGCTCGACGAAGCGGTGGAGCGCGCTCGTAAGAAGATCGAGGAACATCGTGCATCCATTCAGACGGATGATGAAGACGCATTGGCAGAGATGATGGGCATCGGCGCGCTTATCTACGGCATCCTGAGCCAGAACCGCAAGATGGACATCGTGTTCGACTGGGACAAAATGCTGAGTTTCGAGGGCAACAGTGCGCCGTATCTGCAGTACGCGCACGCACGCGCACGATCAGTCTTGCGCAAAGCGCAAGAACATTCGAATGTCAAAATGCAAAATTCGCATTTGTCTCTGAGCGATCACGAACGGACGCTCATCAAGACGCTGCTGCACTTTCCCTACGCCATCCGCGAGGTCCGCGAGACGCACATGCCGCATAAGCTTGCCAATTATCTGTACCAGTTGGCGCAGGATTTCAATGCGTTCTACAACGTCGAGCCGATCTTGAAGGCCGAGGGCGATGCGCGCGCTCTTCGCCTGCACCTCACGCAGCTCACTGCCGATGCACTCCGCACCGGCGCCGCTCTCCTCTCTATCCGCGTTCCCGATCGGATGTAACCGATCACCGCACTTCTTCCCATCTCTCCCATGTCTGCGCGTCACTCTGTTCCCCGACGATCCTCCGGCACCGCCGCGCCGGTTGTCGGCTTCCTGCTCGTTGCCGCTTTCGGCGTGCTCTTCGCTGGCTGCAGCGTGCCTGCCATCAAAGGGCCGGGCGATGTGGCGCCCGAGGATGTGACCTTCACCGAAGACGACATCGCCGCGCTGCGTGCCGTCCAGTCGTCGTCGGCGTCATCGCTTGGCGCAGACGAGGCGGGCAGCATGCAACCGGGAGAGGGAGTGCCGCAGCTATCGCTCGGCAGCGGTTCGACGGTTGCCAGTGCACCCATGGCGGATCCGGCACTGGTGGTCTCGTACGATGCGCTGCGCGCGAGCGCGACGTCCGGCTACAAAGTCATCAATTCCTTCGTGAACGTGCGTGCCGAGCCGCGTGCGTCTGCGGCGTTCGTGCAGCGGCTGGAGGAAAGCGCACCCGTGAGCATCTTGGAATTCGTGAGCGCAGACTGGGCGAAGGCGGATCTCGGCGGCGGGAAGATCGGCTACGTCGCGTCTCGCTACATCGCGAAGGTGACGAGCGAGGAGAAGTTGGCAGAGGAGAAGAAGGCGTACGAAGGGCTGTACTTTGTCGATTTCGCCTTCGTGAACGTGCGCAAGGAGCCGAATCAGCAGACCGAGAAGATTGGTGAAATTCCAGGGCAGTCGCTCGTCCGGCCGCTGAGCGTCAACGGCGAATGGGCTCGCGTGTCGTTTGAAGGGCGCGAGGGTTTCGTGACCACGCAGTACTTGGCCACATTCGAGCCGAGTTTTGTGGTGCGCCAGGAGTCGTTCCGTCTTCCCATCCTCACCTACTCGGCTGTGGCGCCGGGATTGATGACGGCCATGCGCGATCAGCTGAAGACCCTTCAATCGCAGGGCGCCACGCTCATGACCTTCCGTGAATTCCGCGAACTCCTGCGCGCGCAGCAGGGGCGGGATGTGCGTCTGAATCCGAAGAGCATGATCGTCGCCGTCACCGACGTGACGGCCGAGAACGTTGCCGCCGTCACCAGTGCGCTACAGGAGGCCGGCGCCAAGGCGACGCTCTTCATGCAAACGAAGAATTTGGGGCTCAGCGGCATTACCGAAAAGGCGGTGCTCGATCTGGTTGCGGCGGGGTACGACCTGCAGTCCGGAGCGCATTCCGGCGGCGACCTGCGCACGCTCACGAACGCGCAGGTGGAGCTGGAGCTGGGGCAGAGCAAGAAGATGCTCGAGGAAATGTCGAAGCAGGAAGTGTTCGCCGTGTACTACCCGGGCGGCGGCACCAACGATCGCGTGGCGGAGCGCGCTCGCGCTGCGGGCTACCTGTTCGGCATCGGTAACAGCCCTGCACCGGTATTCAAGCGTTCAGCGTTCCTCTCGCTGCCCAGCTATACCGTGTCGGCCACCATGAACGTGGAGGAGTTGGCGACACTCTTCCAGTAGGAATGTCATCGGTTACTCACTGTGTGCCTGGATTACGCTTGTCGAGGGCATCCCGCGCCTGCTGGAGCAGCTGTTCCGAAATGCCTTGCGACCCGCTCTGCGTAATGCTCGCGGCTTGTCGTGCGGCTTGCTCCGTCACCTTCGAGAGGATCTCGTCGCTATGCGCGAAGAAGTACCACGTCGACCATACGAGGATGATGATGGGGATGAGGCTCACCAGAAACTTCACGAACCCGCCCCACGTCCGCGCACGATCGCGCCGGTCCATGCGGTCGAGGTAGGCGATGATGATATCGAGTTTGTCGTCCGGAACAGGAGAAGAGGGAGGGGGAGGAGGCATGGCGGTCACTGTAGCAGAGAAAGGCCCCGGGGATGCAAGATTTCAAGGCTGCAAGACTGCAAGATTGCAAAGAAGCCAAAATAAAACCCAAGAGATTCACCCTTGGGATTTCTTTGCAATCTTGCAGCCTTGCAATCTTGCATTCTTTCTCTCAAAACCCTCTCCTCCACTTTCGGACCGTCTCAAACCCGCGCGTCATGTAGTACGTTGGGCTCAGTGGCAAATCCATGCAGTGCATCAGGGTGAGCGCGTGGCCGCCGAATCCGGTCTTGAAGAGCGTCACACCGGCAAAGGGATGGTGCTGATCGAAGGCTTTCTCTTCCTTCTGTTGGGAATTGGCGTCTTGGGATATTGGGTTTTCCCCGTGCAGCGGGGCTGTCCCCCAAAAATTGTAGATCCCATCGCCGCGACGCAGTGCGTCGCGGATCGCCGTCCACTGTAACAGGTAGCTGGACGGGATCTTGCGGTGCGCGAGCGTGCTCGCGCCGTGGTGGTAGCTCGTCTCGCCGCCGAAGTGCATGTGGATGGATGCGGAGATCACCTCGCCCTGGTACTCGGCAAGGTACAGCGTGCACTCGCCGCGTGGCGCGAAATGCGCCACCTGCGCGCGAAAATACGCATCGGAGTACGGCGTGAAGCCGTGGCGCTTGCGCGTCTCCTCGTGCAGGCGGAGGAAGTGCGGCAATTCCTCCGTCAGATTCTCCGCTGCGCGGATCGTCACGCCGTCTTTCTCGGCGCGGCGGATGAGATTTCTGGTGGTGGAACGCATGTGCTTCATCAGATCTTCTTCGCTGCGCGGCTGCGTGTTTGCAGCTGATGCGGTCCACGGGTCCGGCTCGCGCAGCGGCAGGTACCACAAATGTTCTGCGAGCAGGTGCAGCGGGGACGGTATCATTCCGCGATCCGCGAAAGCCGTTGCCTTCTCGGATGAGAGATGCGGGCTGAGGCGAATGAAGGCGCAGCGCTCCTCGCGGGCGATGCGCTTGAGCGCATCGACGATGGGCGCGAGCGTTCCTTCGTCCGCGAGTACTGGGCCGTACGGAACCGACAGGTGTCGGCCGCGCCGCGCCGGAACCACCAGCGCCATGCAGATGCCCAAGATCTTCTCGCCATCCTGCGCGATCAAGCGAATGGGTTTCTGTTTCAGATCCGCGTACACCTCGCCCATCGTCCAGCTCTGGAGGAATGGCGAAAATCGCTGGGCAGTCAGAAAATGATCCCATGCCTGTCGATCGCTGGCTTCGGTGACGGTCATGCGGGGAGTATAGGGCTCCGGGAAGAATTCCCCAACTCACCGCGGGTCGTGCCAGGGGGTCCAGGTGTCTACTCGCTGCTACGGGTGTGGTCCATTTTTGTGTTTGATATGCGACAAAATCCGTTCTACCCCCGCACAGAACCCCCCACTTCCTCCGCCAGCAGCTTCATCAAATATTCCGCTTGAGCCAGCGACATCGTCGGGTGCGTGGGCAGCGAGAGGATGCGCTCGCAGGTGTCTTCGGCCACGGCGTCGCTCCCAGGCTCGTAGCCCGCTTTCGATGCATCGGCCGAAGCCGGGCACACCACGCAGCCGGTCCAACCGTCGTCGAGGTAGATCTGCTTCGCCTTCAGCTTCGTGCGGATGGTTTCGGCGCCGCGCAGGAAGAGTGGGAATTTCTGCAGCGGCAGATCGTCGCGGATGGCCTTTGGCACGTATACGGGCGAATCTTCTGTGAGCCATCCCCGTTGTTCGCAGGCCTTCAGATAATAGGCAGTGAGTGTTCGTCGGTGGTCGTTCAACTCCTTCAGCGTCCGCCACTGCTGCACGGCGAAGTAGGCACAGGCGTTCGGCATCGTGTGGAGGAGGGGAGGCATCGTGCCTTTCTTTTCCTCTGGCGTGACGATGGGCGGTAGATTCCCTATCAGCCGCTGCAGACGCACAAGGGCTTTCCCGATGCCGAGCGGGTACAGCGGCAGCGCGCGCCGGTACACGAGCGGGTAGTGGATGAGTCGATGCACCGATAGCCAGGAGGGGGGGACGGCTCGTGCCTGCTGGTCTTTTATCGCGTTGGCGAGTGATCGGTTCCGCACGATCACTGCTCCGCCGGTGACACCCGAAATGGCTTTGTCTCGCCCGAAACTCGTGAAGAGCACGTCGCCATGGTGGCCGATTTCTGTTGGGCCAATCGTGTCCGGCAAAACATGCGCGCAGTCTTCGATCAGCAGGATCTTGTGCTTGTCGCAGATCTTCCGCAGTGCCGGCGTGTTCGCCGGGATGCCAAACGTATGCTGGCAGATGACGACGCGCGTCTTCGACGTGATGCACTGTTCGAGCGTGTCGATATCGAGGTTGAGCGTGTCGCGATCGATGTCGCAGTAGACCGTCTTGGCGCCGGCGGCGTGGATGGCGTTCGGTACGACGATGCACGTGTACGCCTGCACGATCACTTCATCGCCTTTCCGGATCTTCATCGCGCGGAGGATCGCCAGCAGCGCCTCGCGGCCGGAGCCGAAGAGGAAAACCGGCGCATCAAATACGCTCGACATGTCGCGTTCGAGCGCGCCGGTGCTTCCGCCGTGGACGTACTTCCACGGCGTGTACGTGATGGCGAGCGCACGCTTGCATTGTTCGTCGGTGGCCAGCGGGCCGAAAGTGTGGTGAATGGGACGCAAGGGATTGAGAAGTGAGAATGGAAAAGTGAGAATGGAACATTGGGGTCTGGCATTGTTGTGTCAGTTCATTCGGTCTGTAGCGGGGAGGAATTGATCGACGAGTGACTTTGGCATGCGACCGACGCAGACGAGGAGGGTTTTGGGTGCGAGGCGATCGATGGCGGTGCGCTTGCCGACGACCGTGACCGGCTTACCGAAGCCGCGTTGGAGCGGTTTGGCGAGGGCGGGGTTCAGACAGTAGACGGCGTCGAAGACGTCGGATGCCCATTTTCCCATTTCCTCATGAATGTGAGCTTCGTCCGGTCCCAGTTCGATAATACCGGGAGTCAGCAGGATCTTGGTCTGTTCCGGCTGCTCGCGGGCCCACTCGATGGCGGCGCGCATGCTCGCTTCGCTGGCGTTGTGCGTGTCGTCCAGCACGAGTACGCCGTGGGCAGTGCGTACGTTGAACGTGCCTTTGGGCGGTTCGAACGTGGAGAGTCGCTTCTTGATCTGCGGCAGCGTCATGCCCAATTTCTGTGCGACGGCGACGGCGAACAGGACGTTCGTACTGTTGTGCGTTCCGTGGATGGGGACTTGGAAAGTCGTCGAGCCGATGCGGAATGAGAGACCGTTCTCGGTTTCCGTCACGTGCGTCGCATGCAGATCATGATGCGGATCGGTGCCCACGAGTGTGACGGGGCAGCGGCAGCGTGATTTCATCAGACGGCACGGTGCGCAGTCGCCGTTCAGAAATGCGTGGCCGGTCTGCGGCAGTGCTTCGAGCAATTCGCCCTTGGCTTTGATCAGTTGTTCCTGCGAGCCAAACAGCGCCAGATGCTGCGATCCGATGTACGTCACTACGCCCATCGTCGGCTGCACGATGCGGCACAGTGTCGCAATTTCCCCCGGCGCATACGCGCCCATCTCGGCGATCAAAATCTGACGATTCTGCCTTCTGCCCTCTGCCTTCTGATTCCTGAGTTCTCGCGCAAGCCACTGCGCCACGCCCATCTCGGTATTCACATGCGCCGGCGTCACTAGAGGATTCCGGTCGGCCAGGATGTGCGCGATCAGCTCCTTCGTCGTCGTCTTGCCCACGGAGCCGGTGATGCCGATGGCGATGAGATCGTGCGCGGCGCGCAGTTCGGCGGCGCGGCGGAGAATGCGCCGCTTCAGGAATCGATCAATCGGCCAGAAGAGCAGCCAGCTGATGGCGAGATTCAACGGCTCGAAAAGAATCAGAAACGGCGCGCCTAAAAATCCCAATTCTCGGAATGCGAATCCTAAAAGGATGAAGGCTTCCAGCATTGTCAGGAGCATGGAAGCGCCTGTGATCGCCACAGCCTTTTGCGTCCATCTGGGAAAACGTTGTTTGCGCAGCAGCAATTGGATGATGCTCAGGATGGCGAGCACCATCAGAGTGAGTAAACAGAGACCTATCATATCAAATGCGAGTGCCCTAGAGTCCATCGATGGATCGACTGCGATGATGCACGTCAGTATCACGTAGACGCCGATGATGATCGGACGGGCTTTGCCGAACAACTGGCAAAACCATCCTTCGCGTCTTAAATGTTCCATCAGGCGATCCCATCGCCATTCTTTCAGTTGCCAGAGATACGCCAAGGTGAGCAACGGCGATAGGCAGGCGACGAGGGTCAGGCCGATGAGGACGACCGGAAACGTGATGGACGCATGATACCTGATCCAATAGGCGCCGTAACGCTGATGATAACGGTCACAAGTTCTGACGGATCACTGCCGCAATTTCCTTTGCCCTGTCTCGGTGGACGCGGTGGCGAATGCCCGGGAACAGGTGGAGCTGACTGCCGGCGATCTGTTTCTGCATGATCTTCGCGTCGCCGACGGGCGTCATACGATCGTCCGTGCCCCAGAGGATGTCGGTTGGTACGTGGATGCTCGGCAGGATGGAGCGCAAATCCTCGCGCGACACGTTAATGAGTGTCTGACGCATGACGGGGCTGGCCTTCTCGTAGTCGTGCACGCGCACGAGCTTGTAGAGGAACTTCTTTCCCAGCGGCTCGAGCGCGCGTAAGCCAGGAATGGAGAGGAAGAACTTGCCCGCTTTCGCCAGCGTGAGGCCAAGGGCGCGCTTCAGATGGCGCGGGTGATGAATGCCGGCAGCCGCGCACAGGAACAGGTGATCAATATGCGTCGTGCCGCGCGCCGCCCACTTCAGCGCGATGCGCCCGCCGTGGGAATGGCCGATGATGAAAAGTTGGTAGTTGGTAGTTGGTAGTTGGTAGTGTTGAAGATAATTTTGAACCCAATCTACATAGTCATCGGTCGTCCATGGTTTCTTCGGCTCCGGCTCTTTCCCGAAACCCGGGAGATCCGGCGTGAGGATCTCCACGTCCGTTCCGTGCAGTGCGGCGCGCAGTTCGTCCCACGACGATCCGTCGCCGCCCCAGCCGTGGAGGCAGAGGAGGAGGGGAGGGGGAAGGGGCATGGGGAAAGTATACTGAGAATTAAGAATGAGGAATGAGGAATTAGGAGCGTTCATTCTTGATTCTTAATTCCTGATTCTGGTCGTATCATCGCTTCTTTCCTCTCCTTCCGCCACTTCTTCACCGCCGCCTCCCTCTTCAGCGCCTCCGATCGGGTGCCGAATTCCTCGTGGTACACGATGCGTACCGGCAGGCGGCTGCGCGTGTACTTGGCGCCTCTGCCGCTGTTGTGTGCAGCTTCGCGCGCGGCGAGATCGGTGCAGAATCCGGCGTAGAGCGAGCTATCCGCGCAGCGAGCCAGGTAGAAATAGTACGGCATTGTTAAATTTTCCGCCCGGCGAGCAGGAGGGTGTGGCGGAGCCGATCTGTGATTCGCACGTCCATGCCTCTGTGTAGGTCGGTGTCTTCGTCGGTGCCCAGATCGTCTTATTTCCTGTGATATCGCACCATTCGCCGGTGGGCGACGATGGTAAACCGACGTAGTGGGTGGTGCCGAATTGGTCGAACTGCACATAGTCGGCGCGGAGCAGGACGTAGCCTCCTTTCGTGTGTGGATCAGTGGTGCAGACAATCTCGTCTGGCTGCAGCTGCGCGCTGGTATTCTCGAGGTGCATGCGCGGGATAATGGTGACGACGAGGTAGACGAGCAGAGCGGCGATGATGAGACGGTCGATGAATTTGCTCATGGGGTGAAGGGATTACTACTCAATTTCGTTGACGATTTCCTGCGCGCGGCGGTCGCGATGGCCGCGCCCCGTCGCATGAAGACGTGCTCGCGGCTGGCCGTAGCGTGCGATGAGCACGATGAGGAACAGGCATGCAAGCATGCCGGCGATCCAGAAGAGAAGCTGTTCCCATACGCCCGATACCCCATACTGCAAATGCGACGGCAGCGGCGAGGGTCCGCGCAGCAGGATGAATGCGCAGCTGGTGGTGAGGAGCGTGAAGTAATCCAGCGGGAAGTGACCGATCCAATGGCGGAACCACCAGACGTACGCGCGGGAAAACCGCTGCCAGCCGAAGTACGGGTTGAGGATGAACCAGAGGAAATCCCAGAACACGAAGTACTCGCAGTACGCGGCGAGGAGCGTCCATTCCAGCGTCCACGACCATCCCGTGAAAAGGATGGGAAAGTGGAACATGAGGAACTGCACCGTGTTCAGGTACAGATGGTAGCCCGTGAGCGGCTTCCCGTTATTGATGAAGCTCAGCCACCGCCACTCGATCTTCCACGTGGGCAGCGCCGCCGCCCAGCCGTGCGGCCCCTCGATCTGGATCTCGAGCAGCGCCGTCACGATCGACAGTAGCAAAATGAACAGCTGCAGCGGAAACAGGAATGCGGGATCCTCGAACACCATGCGCCCCAGCGTACGACAGCCGCGCGCGCCTTGCACTTGCACGCCGCTCAGTTTCCGGCCGTGACACTGGCTCGTTGCGCGATTGTAGGTGGTGTTACGGATCACCAGAGATCATATCTTTTGATAATTGATTTGCATAAACCGTTTAGTAGATTTTATCATTTCCATTCGCCACGAATCAGCTTTTCCTTCTTTGCCTCGTCCAGCCTTTGATCTGTATTTCCCGAAGACAGGCTGTGGATTTTTTCTCAAAGGGCGGCGATACATATAGGAGTTTCAGCCCACCTTGATCTTTGGCAAATTTCGATCCTCGACCTTCGTTGTGATCGATGATTCTCTGTTTCGGATCTTCCGTGATCCCGGTGTAATAATGCCCAGTGGGAGCCTGTGCGATGTAGACATGCCAAGACATAGGTTGAATAAACTAGCAGCAAAACTGGTGGAAGCAGGGCAGTTCGACTCCGCTCACTATCATTCTCCTCGGCAAAGAGGTGGCCCGAGCGCCAAAGCGCGAGGACCATGAGCGAGGCCCTCGCAGGGCCGAGTCGAATGGTGCCACCGGCCGGGATTGAACCGGCGACCCCGGGCTTATGAGTCCCGTGCTCTACCAACTGAGCTACAGTGGCATGGTTTGCTTGGATGCTGGAATGATCGGCCAACCGAGCTTGTTTCTTGTATCACGCCCTGTGTGCAGGGCTTGGCAACTGCGCTACAGTGGCTGGACGAGAAGTATGAATTAAGACGTATGAATTATGAAGGGGATTTTCCGGTGTGTACGCCAGGCGTTCTACAGGGTGATAGAACGGATTTTTCTTCTGCTTGAAGCGGAAGATTTGGCCTAGGCGAAAAGATCAATCGAGATTCCTTGGCGGCGGACTTCCCGGCCTCGTATCCTCATGCTATGTCTTCTTGGGATGGCGACATTACACCGGCGGTACTACTGGATCATCTCCACGCTCTTAAAGCGGATCTTGTGGATCAGATACAGAGGCTGGGGGCTGGTCTTTCGTCGCGCATGGATCGAATCGAAACTCGTTTGGAATCGTTGGATGCGAAGGAGAGCCGCCACTTCCATCTCCTCTCTGCCCAAATCGACGCGGTCGATAAGCGGTTGGATGTCGTAGAGATCGCGCTCGTCGAACGCCGATAGCCATTGTCTCTGCAAGAACTTCTTTTATAGATCGTCCTACGGACAGATCTATTGCGTCCTACGGTGCATTTCTTTACCATGCGGTCTCTGTATTTTCTTCTTTCTTCCATGAAACGTTTCGTTCCTCTCCTCGGCATTGCCGTCCTCACGATCGCGCTCGGCGCTTGTTCCAACACGGGCACGCCCACTGCCACCGATGACACGGGTTCCACTGCATCAGTTGCCGTTACTATTGATCTTCCGTCTTCTGATGCCTCCTCGGTCGATACGACGAACGGCAGCACCGCTTCCGAGGCTGCAGGGGTTTCCGGTTCGCAGTCCGTGTCATCGACATGACCGTCGAAGATTTCGCGTTCAAGCCCAACGCTATCGCGCTCAAGCAGGGCGAGAAGGCCGTCATCCGCCTCGCAAGTCTTAACAGTGAGCACGGCATTGGCATCCCCGGTCTCGGTATCAGCCAGACGATCGACATCGATATTCCCACCGACAAGGCCGGGACATTCGATTTCTTCTGTAACGTTCCGAGCGGCTCCGGCCACAAGCAGATGACCGGCACCATCACGATTTCCTGACTTTCGATTCTCAGATAATCCCGGGAGGAATAGGATCCGCCTGTTCCTCCTTTTGATTTCCACTCCTATGAATCGGTTGATCTTCCCTCTCGTCGTCAGTGGATGTCTTATCGCGCTCGCCGGGGTCAAGACGAATGAGATGTTGCACGCGAGGAATCCGGATCCGAACCACACGCACGCCGATTTCGCGGTATGGCTCGATGGCGCACAGCTCGATTTTGCACAGGCGAAGTACATGTCCGGTTCGGCAACGGATGCCCAGGACCCCGCGCACGAGGCGCACGACAAGTACTTCCACCTGCACGACGGCAACGGCCACGTGGTCCATCGGCATAAGCCGGGCCTCACCATTGGCGCGTTCTTCGCCACGCTGCCGGACACGGGTTCCGGGTACGTCGCGAATACGTTCTCGTGGAAGGGGAAATCTTTGAACGTGCGTCTGTTCGTGAACGGCGTAGAGAATCCGCAGGGCGGCTCGTACGTGTTCCACGACGACGATCACCTGCTGATCACGGACGCGACAAACCCTGCCGAAGTGCAGCGCGAGTTGGGCACGATGACGAACGACGCGTGCCTCTATTCCAAGACCTGCCCTTGGCGCGGCAGTCCGCCGGTGGAGAATTGCATAGCAGATCCGGAAGTACCATGCCGACTTTGAGGAGTAAATCCCAAGGCCCCAAGACTCCAACTCCCAAAGAAACCCCCAATACCCACTTGGGATTTGGGGCCTTGGACTCTTGGGATTTTCTTGGTTATTGGAGTCTTGCAATCTTGAAATCTTTCATTTGCATGGCCATCACTCTCATCACCCTCTCCCTCTGCCAGAATTGCACCGCGCTGCCCGGCCAGGAGCCGGAGGTGCCGAGGTAGTCTTGGGAGGCATCGAGGATGTCCCAGGTGTAGCGCGGCTGGATGGTGGCGTGCTGGATGTGGAAGCGCGTGCGGCAGAGGCGGTTGAGATCGCGGAGGATCTGTGCGCTCTCGCGCAGGCTGTGCGTGCGGAGCGTGATGCGACAGGTGAGGTGGTACTCACCGTGCGTCAGCTTCCACACGTGCAGATCGCTGAGCGACACGACGTTCGGCTGGGCAAGCACTGCTTGTTCGAATGCGGCGAAGTCGAATTCCTTGGGAAACGTACGCAGAAACACTTTGCTTCCTTTGGCGACGAGGATCCATCCGGCACGTAACATGTAGAGTCCGAGCAGCAGCGACGCGAGTTCGTCGAAGATTTCCATCTGCAGTGCGATGTTGAACACGCCGCTGGCAAGAACGATGAGCGAGCCGAGCGCGTCGTACATGAAGGCGTTGTAGGCTGTTTTGGCATCGAAGCTGGTTTGCGAGCCGCGCAGCACGAGCGCCGAGGCGAAGTTGACGAGGAAAGCGATGCTTCCGACGAGGATGACGGTCTGGCTGTCGACGGGTTTCTGTTCCAGAAAGCTCTGAATCACTTTGAGGAACACGATCGTGGCGGACATGATGAAAATGCAGCCCTTCGCGAATCCCGTCAGTTTATTGAGCCGCTTGAAGCCGAGGGTCCGTTTAATGCCCGGCCGCCTGCGCGCCGAGCGCGTGGACGAGAGCCCGAGGAGGAGCACGGCCACATCGTCGGCATGGTGGAATCCATCGGCGAGCAATGCATTCGACGCGGTGAAGACGCTCATGACGATTTCCGCGAGCGCGGTTGTCGCCGCAACCCCCAGTGCAATCCAGAGCCGGCGCTCGTGCGAGGCGGAAGGCATGGTAAAGAATCTGTACTGTAGCAGAGGAAACACCTGTGTGGTGAAAGACTTCAAGATTGCGAGACTGCAGGATTTCAAGAAAACCCAAAAATACCAGGACGCCAATTCCCATGGCATCATCTAAGGTGTCCGAAGGATTTGCAATCTTGCAATCTTGCAGTCTTGCAATCTTATCCCCGTACCTCTACCTCCGCCCTCAGCATTCCCATCGAGCACGTCAAAACGAAATCGTTCTGCGGGTTCTGAATGGGGCCGAGCCAGTTTTGCCCGACCTTGATGGGCGTGCTGAGGTTATGCGTGGCATCGACGAGGCTGGAGGCGCAGCCGCTGAGCGGGTGTTGGGCGATGGCGTAGATCCACGTCTCGCGGCCAGGGGCGATGGCGAAGTGATCCGGACTGTAGCCGCCGTCGCTCACGTACATCGTGACGATCTGGTGGCCCTGGGCGTTGATCTGCACGTAGGGGTCATGGGAAGGGCGCACGTCGATGCTGGCGGGGAAGAGCGAGCGTGCGGCGATGCCCTGCGCGTCGACACCCGCGAGCAGCAGGCCGCTGTTCATGTTCATCAGACCCAGCAGGAGCACCACGGCGCCGGAGAATTTGAGGAACAGCCGCGACGCGCGGCCCTCGACGATGGAGCTGAGCACGCTGATGCCGAGGAGTGAGGGGAGCGTGCCGAGCGCGAACACGAGCATGATGATGCCGCCGCGCAAAAAACCGCCGGAGCCGAGCGCGAGCACCTGCATCGACTGCGTGAAGCCGCAGGGCACGAAGAACGTGAGCGCGCCGAGGAGCATGGGCATGAATGGATTCTCGGACTGCGAGAGGCTTTGGATGCGGCGCATGAGGCCGCGCGGGAGCGGCACGGTGCAGTGGCGCTTGGGGAGGATCCGCAGAATGTTGAGACCCAGTAGCACCATCGCAACGGCGATGACGAGCGTGAGGATGCCGGTCATCTTGGGCGAGAGCGTGAGCGCGGTGCCGATGAGCCCGACGAATCCGCCGAGGAGGAAATACCCGACGAGGCGTCCGGCATTGAAGAGGAGCATCGGTTGGAATTTCTCCCAGCGGGTCGCGCCCTCGTGTGCGGCGGCCCACGCGGCCGAGACGGATAGCAGCAGCCCGCCCACGAGCGCGAGACAGCTCGACGTGGCGGCGACGAGCCCGATGGTGAAAATGGTGCCCAGGCCGAGTGCGCCTTCCACGTTCGAACTCAGCGAGAAGGCATGGAACTGGCTGAAGATGCGCAAGAGCGCGAGCGCGAGTACGAGCATGCCGCCCACTTCCAGCCAGGCAACGCCCGCTCCTGTCGGAGGTGGTGCAGATACGACGATGCCATTCGTCGGCTTGAGGGTTTGGAGCGTGTACTGTGTGCCGCTAAGCGCCGTGCGCAGTGCGCCGAGCGTGATGCGCTTGGTACTGAAGATCTCCACTTCGCCTCGGCGCTCGCTTGCGCGGACCTCGGTGACGTCCGGCACGCTTCCCACGTGTCGTTCGATCAACAGTTCGCAGCTGCGGCAGGTCATGCCGCGGACGGTGTAGAGCTGCCGAAACGTGCGCGCCTCAGCCGGCTGCATCTTGCGGGGTGGCATTCGGTCCCGAGTGTATCATCGACGCGAGTCGTCCCGTAGCCGATCGCGACGAATTCATCCAAAGAATCCATTGAGCCAATCCGCATTCGTTTCCTATACTCTCTTCGTATGACTGACCCGCAATCTTCCACCGATCCGGCGTTGCTGGCAGACGACGCGACAACCGACATGCGCGTTGCCGATCTGGAGACAACGGTAAAGGAGCTCACCGAGCAAGTGGCGAAGCTCACCGACATGGCCGCGCGGTCGCAGGCCGACCTGCAGAACGCCAAACAGCGCATGGAACGCGATGCGCGCGATCTGCGTCAGTTCGCGGCGGAATCAGTTCTGCATAAGCTCCTGCCGACCATCGATAACTTCCAGCGCGCGTTCCTGCATCTTCCGGAAGATCTCAAGAATCACGAATGGGTGAAGGGCGTGGCGGCCATCGAGCAAGAGCTGATCAAGCAGGTAGGGGAGATGGGATTGAAGAAGATGGAATCGCTCGGGCAGATCGCGGATGCGCACAGGCACGAAGTCCTCACCTTGGGCGAGGGCGAGGAAGGGAAAATTGTGGAAGTGTTTGAGGAAGGCTACGAGTTGAACGGCAAAGTGATCCGCCCGGCGAAGGTGAAGGTAGGTGGGGGGGGAGGGAATTGAAGATTGAGAATTGAAAATTGAGAATTGAGAATTGAGAATTGAGAATTGAGAGGTGTGGTATTGAATGTCTAGCAGCAGCCGTCCCTGGCTGCGGGGTCATCGATGATCGACACCCGCGGATCGAACGTCCGCTCCCCGAGTTCTCTTTTTGCCTTTACCCGGAGAGCGGGGTTTCTTCCCCGCGGGCGATTTGGAGGGAAAAGGGAAAGGGACAGAGGGAAAAGGGTGTGGGGGATGGGCGAGGATCGCGCTGGGTCGCCGTTGATCCACGGACAGGACCGGGCCTGCCGGGGCCCGGTGTGCGTCCTTCGACAGGCTCAGGATGACATCGCAGCTGCGGGAGATGAGGGTTGTAGGGAAGTCTTGTGGTTGTGCTGTTCGGGCAAACTATCAACTAACAACCAATACACTCTCAACTCCTCACAGCATCCTCGCTACCATCAGAATCGTGAAGATGCCCGCCATGTTCAATATCAGGCAGATGATCGCGAACGTTTTGGCCTCGATGTTCGTGATGCCGCTGAGCATGGTGACGCCGATCTCGTCGGGGAGGGGGGAGGCGAGGATGAAGCCGGAGACCGACCACAGGAGGTAGCGGCGCAGGCGCTCCGGGAAGCGCTCGTGATGCAGTATGGTTTGCATACGAGCGAACAGGGGCGATGCCTGGAGTCGCTCCAGCTCGTCGACGAACGAGGCGCGGATGAAGACGAAGATCAACTCGTCGGCCAGGAGCGATCCGACTGCGCCGACCACTGCGGCGGGCAGCGGGTGCATGACGTCGCTCAGCTCCACGAAGACGGCGATGCCGAACGCGGCCGTGAAGCCGAAGCTCGTGAGAATGCCGCCGATGAAGGCCGACAGGTACCCGTGGCCGTGGATGAACGGCTCGATCACGTCGAAGAACCCCTGCAGGAAGAGCAGGTACGCCAGTACGAACGTGAGACCGAGTGCGAGCAGCTTGGGGTAGCGGATCGGGAGCATCGTAGCATTATAGCAGAATTCCTTTAAGATTGCATCCATGACTGACCGACCAATACCGCCGTTCAGCGATGAGGATCTCGCCTACGCGACCCGATTCATCAGATACGTCGTGCCGGATGGCAATACGGTCGACAGGTCGCGTGCAGTGCTGTGTATCGAGACAAGGCTTCAAACAGAGCGCCCGGATCTCTACCAGTTGATTGTCGATACGATCATCTTCTACCGCGGTTTACTGAAGACCCGAGCAGCCGGCGCTCAAGCCGACTGAATGCAGGCTGCGAATTTCTCGCCCTTCTCCTCAAAATTCTTGAACATCCCGTAACTCGGCGACGCCGTGGAGAGAACACAGATCTTGCCCGGCTTCGTTACGTCTTTGGCGATGCCTACTGCCGTCTCCATGTCCGGCGCGTCGTGGAAGACGATGCCTAAGCGGTGCGCATCCACAATGGCTTGTTTGATGCGCGGGCCGCTGCCCGGGAAGAGGATCACGTGGCCTATCTGCGAATCGGCGACGGCTTGGCCCAGATCGCCGAAATCGTTGCCGCGGTCCTGACCGCCGAGGATGATGCTGGCCACGCGGCTGCCGAGCGCCTTGAGGCCGGCCATGGTGGATTCCGGCGTGGTCGAGATGGCGTCATCCACCCAGTCGATGTTGTGGAATGTCCCCACAAACTGCAGACGGTGGGGGAGGCCGGTGAATTGTTTGATGGCATCGATGGCGACGGTGTCTTCCACGCCGAAGTGCTTGGCGACTTTGAACGCGCCCGCGATGTTCGTCAGGTTGTGATCGCCGAGCAACTTCGTGTCTTCGATACGCACCGGCGCATCAGTAGATGCGTAGCGGATTTTCGTGCCCTTGCTCTCGTTGGCGATCTCCTGCGCGCCGGGCGACGATGCGTTAAAGAAGACGATATCATCAGCCGATTGGAAGCGAGTCAGGTGCTTCTTCGCCTCCTTGTACGCCGCCAGCGAGCCATGGTAATCCAGATGCTCCGGAAAGAAGCTCGTCACCACCGCGACCGGCGGGCTCGTCGTCAGATTCATCAGCTGGTAGCTGCTCATTTCCAGCACGAAAATCTTTTCTGGCCTCGCTTGATCGATGTACTCGATGGATGGAATGCCGATATTACCAATGAGATCTGCGTCCTTTCCGCCCGCCTTCAAGATGGCCGTGATGAGGCTCGATGTCGTACTCTTGCCCTTCGAGCCGCTGACGCCGATGACGGTCGCGCCGGAATCTTCGATGGTATCCAGAAATATCTGCGTCGAGGACGTGAGCGTCGCTCCCAAGTTCTGCATCTCCTGATTCATCGGAATGCCGGGAGATTTGATGATGATGTCGAATTGATCGAGGTTCGCTAGATAGTCGGGGCCAGTTTGTAGTTTGTAGTTGGTAGTTTGTAGGGGGGGATTCTTGTCGCCGATGGTGATGTCCGCATTGATGCCGTGCTTCTCGATGGCGCGCAGCATCGCCTGGCCTTCGCGGCCGAAGCCGAGGAGGAGGATGGACTTGCCGGCGAGGTCTTGGATCTTCATACAGGAGAGCGGCGTCGCTCGCCGCGATGGTTACGATGCAGCGGGGATATATGCCTTCGGGATCGCATGATCCTCCGACGGCGTCAGTTCCTGTTCGATTAGCCCATGAACGTCTTCGGGCAAGCGCACCTCGTCCAACGCCATCTGCATGATGGGCGTGTCGGTGAACTCGCCGCGTTCTTGGGCGAGGATGAAGGCGCTCACGGTCTCGTTCGGCGTGCCGACGCACTCGAATGGTTTGGATCCTTCCAGCCCCAGGAGCTCGCGGTAGAGGGGCTTCAGCGACTCATCTTCGAAGAGGTTTTTTTGAAACATCGTCATCAATTGATCCTTCGGGAGGAATCCCGCAAGGAGCGCGAAGACGAACGCGCATTTGGGGCAGGTGCCGCACCATTCGACTCGGCCCTTCGGGCCTCGCTCATGGCGAGCCATCTCGTCCTTCAGAATTTTCCAATTCTTGTTGCAGCTGGTTACCTGCGCAAAATACTGCGGATAGTCGGTGAAGAGCTTGGCGATGTGCAGTTCGCTCAGCGGCCGCACGAGGCTGAAGGAGTCGATATCGGGCGAGATGAAGCGGTGCAGGTAGTCCTGGAACATGCGCTCGAATTCCAGGCTCTTGCTCCACTGGTGGTTGATCTCGCGGCCGAGGTACCGCACGTTGCCCTCGTTGGCGCTGCGCTCGTTGCTCAGCACCACGGCGTCGAACCCGTACAGAATGGCGAGCACGACGGTGAGGCACGAGAGGTACGCGGTGATGGGAATGTGCCCGTTGAGCGCGCCCTGCTCGTTCAGCTTGAAGAGGGCGGGGGAGAGCTGGCGCTCCACCGTGATCATCGGCAAGTCCGCGACGCGCGCGAGTTCGTCGAGGATGGGATGCGATCCCATACGGAACAGCGTGATGTCGTGGCCTGCCGCGCGCAGAAGCTCCACCGTCACCATCGAGTCCTTCCCGCCGCCGATCGGCACGAGGATTCTCTTGCGTGTGCGGACGTCGGACTTCGGACTTCGGACGTCGGAGGGGGGCGAGGAGGGCTGATCCGGATGATCCACCGGAAAGTGAATCAGCTTCCGAAAATCAATATTGTTGCGGTAGAAGAATTCGCCCAGCCCGTTCTCGTACACTTTGTTCCAGAAGAGTGCTTGCAGCGCGCTCAGCTTCGCGTTGCGCACGTTGATGTTTTTCGGCAGGCACGTTTTGTAGTAACTGATGCCGCCGATGATGTGCAGCGCGCCGAGCGCCGCGTGGAACGCCGCGCGGTCCTGGCCCATGATCTCCGGCCGGCGCTGCACGTTGGTCGGCAGCGTGAGCGTCTCGGTGAACTTCAATTCGTCATCCAAACTGTAGTGGAGCGAGACGAGGCCTTTGTCCACGTCGAAGGTGTAGGAATCGATGACGAAGGTGTCGTACTGTTTCATGTATGCGGGAGCATACAGAAGGAAGAAGAGCGTCCGCTAGCCGGAGTAGTCCGTTTGGGTATCGCATTCGAGGCCCATCGCGGCGTAGCCCGCAGGCGAAGCCGGATGGTGCCGAGAGTGGGAATCGAACCCACACACCTTGCGGTACACGATTTTGAGTCGTGCGCGTCTACCAATTCCGCCATCTCGGCAACGAGACTTTTCGATGATACACGAGAATGCATCGTCTGCGAGTGGAGCGTGTCCTGAGCCATGGTGACGACGCTTCAACATGCCCAGGACATATCGGATCGTTCGGGCGGAGCGAGTGGGAGTCGAATAATTGACGTGAAAAAAAACTACCTTAGAGTGGTGCCCTCCTATTCAGTGAATGGGAGGAAACTGCTTCATGCAGTTACTGATTCTTGGAACATTGTGGAAATGCTCACAGTCTCAAGGGGGCGTGGGCGCCCCTTTTAGGCTGTGAGTATTGAAAAGCTCACATCTTGTGTGTTCAATGCCGTCGTAGACGGCGGATCGCTTCAAGGAGCAAGAACATGTCGGTGAGCGTGGCAGAGGAGCAGACGGGCACCACTGGCAACGGCGCTCTTTCACGGAGTGCCCAGCGTGCCGAGCAATCGCAGCACACGCATCAGGTCCAGAGGTTCTGGCTCTGGGTGCTCTGCATGACGGGGGTAGACTACTTCTCGACAATGGGGTACATCCCCAGCATTGCGTTCGAGGTGTGCGGCTGGCTCGCGCCAATCGCCATCCTCGGGATCATCGGCATGACCCTCGGCGCCGCTCTCCCCGTGTACTCGTGGGTAGCGGCAGCCAATCCGTTCGGGCAAGGCTCCATCGGCATGGTCGAGAGCATGGCCCGAAGGGGATGGCGATCGAAGATCGTGGTGATCGTCCTCCTCGGCTTCGCCGCGACGGACTTTATCATCACCATCACGCTGTCGGCGGCCGACGCCACGGCCCACCTCATCGAGAACCCCCTCTGGGCGTCCGTGCTGGCGACGGCAAGGACGCTCCAACTTTTACAGTGGATCCCCGCACTTGCAGTCTTCACCGTCGCGGTCGGGCTCTGGAAGAGCCCCCGCCAAGCCGTATTCATGTTCATGGGGCTTGCGGGATTCTACGCAGCGCTCCGCATCGCAGATTTGCTCCCTCACCAGGGACAGCAGATATGGGTGACGAGTGCCATGATCATGGCACTCGGTGTCGTGTTCTGGATAGGATTCAATGAGGCGATCATGGTTGCGGTCACTCTGGTGACCGTATACCTGGCCCTCAACGCCGTGGTCATCGGATCGGGACTCTGGTATATCGCTAACCACCCCGCAATAGTGCAGGGCTGGTGGGAAGCGATTCGGGCCGGGCAGTGGCATGTCGGTGCGGGTCACCTGCCGCTGGCGCCCAGCGGCGGGATCCTCGTAATCATCGCCACGGCAATTCTAGTCTTCCCCAAGCTTGCCTTGGGCATGTCGGGGTTCGAGACCGGGGTCGCCGTAATGCCGCTCATCCGCGGCAGTGCGGACGATGACCCTCGGCGCCCTCTCGGGCGCATCCGCAATACCCGCAAGCTTCTCGCGACGGCAGCTCTTATCATGAGCTGCATGTTACTTGGCGCAACCATCGTCACAACGATGCTTGTGCCTCCGGATGCCTTCCTGCAAAACGCGGTGCCCACTGCCAAGGACAGGGCGCTCGCGTACATCGCCCACGGCCAGACTGGCCTGCCGATCAATTCGTTCTTCGGGACGGTGTTCGGCACGGTCTACGATCTCTCCACCACGGCCATCCTGTGGTTCGCCGGAGCGTCGGCCTTGGCAGGATTGCTCAACTTGGTCCCGCTGTACCTGCCCGGCGCCGGCATGGCGCCCGAGTGGGTGAAGCGGCACCGGCCGCAGGTGGTCACGTTCACCCTGATCGCCATCCTCGTAACCCTCATCTTCCGGGCCTCCGTCTCGGCCCAGGGCGACGCGTACGCCACCGGCGTGCTTGCGCTGATGCTCAGCGCCTGCTGGGCGGTGGCCATGAAGGCCAAGGAGCGATGGGTGGAGGAGAGTGATCCCAAAGCCCGGTTTCGCTGGGCGTTGGTGACGAACCTCTTCCGCGTCATCACCCTCGTGTTCACATTCACGATGGCCACCGTTGTTCACGAGAAGCCCGTCGGCATCACCATTGCCTCGGTCTTCATTGTTACGACTGCGATCATCGCGTTCGTGAGCCGCCTCTGGCGCAACCGCGAACTGCGCCATGCCGGGTTCCGGTTCCCGGATGAAGGAATCGAACAACGGTGGAAGGAACTGATCGAGGACCACGCCGGGATCCTGGTCCCGCACCGTCCTGATGGTCGGCTGCTAGGCGAAAAAGAGGCCGACATCCGCCGGAGGAATCGGCTTTCGGATGACGTGCCTGTCATCTTTATCGAAGTGCTAGGAATCGTGGATAGCAGTCAATTTCCGAATTCCCCCGTCATCGACGTTCGCGAGGCGAACGGTCATACCGTCATCGTGGCGTCGGAGTGCAGTAGCGTTCCGCACACGCTCGTGGCGATCGCGCTCGCGATCGGTAACGGGCGACCAATCGAGATGCTTCTCGGCTGGTCCGAGGGCAGTTACCTGGACCAGCAGATGTCCGCCTTCTTCGGCGGCGGAGACATCGCCTGGTGGGTCCGGTATCTGCTCAGGCGGGCCGAGCCCGACGAGGTGCGCCGCCCGCAGGTGAAGGTCGGGTGAGCTCCACAATTTTTTCTTCATCTGCTCCTCCGGAGCAGATGAAAAACCGGCCACCCCGCAAGGGGTGGCCGGTTTTACGTGCCTGGATATTCCTCGTTAGGGCCCCCACCGATCATGAATCAATCCCGTCACATACCACTTCCCATCATTCGCTTTCTGAAACACGAGCCGCAGGCTGGACCAATCCATGCCGGCGTACTGCGGGTCGAAACCGGGGAAATGATACTCCACCACCTGCGCGTCTGGCCCGTAGAAGTCGCGGGCGTTGTCCGTGCTCGAGCCGCGGTCCATCGTGCGGTTCAGCGTTACCTCGGGCGTGGCGGTGAAGTCGTGGTCCCACAGGTACTTGTCGTAGTACGCTGCGAATGTGCCGTCGATGGGCTGGCCGGAGCCGTCTTCCACGCCCCAGTGGTATGTTTTAGTGCTCTGGAAGATGCCGCCAAGATCGGCACTTGCCAGGACGACGTCGTCCTCCGACACGTACGTGAACGGCGTGATGCGCACGCCGCTTTCGGGGTGCGCCAGCTGCGCGAGCGCCTGCGCGTCTTTCGTCTTCAGCGCGGTGAGCACCGATGCCGAGAGCGGCGCGAGCTCGGCGGGGAGGACGCTTGTGGCCTGCGCGCTCGATGCGGCAGAGGAGCTGATGGATGATCCATCGTCCGCGCCGCCCGCGCAGCCGATCAGGAAGAGACAAATAGAGAGGAGGGGAGCGAGGCGTCGGAGTGGTATCATGCGATGGAGTATACGTCAGTACGGTGCCAATGAAACAGGCGCCTGGGGAGATCGGGAGGAAATTAGTGTTAAATTTTATAATAGATACAATCATTCAAAAAGTCAACTCTCTTAGAGGCTTGATTTGCTTTGGCTTACAGATAGGATTCTTTCCTTTTCTCTACCGCCAGAAGCACAGGAATTTCTGCCTCCGGCACCGGGGAAAAGGACTCGGTCGTTGGCAACATAGGCTACTCCAAATTGTACAAAAGATATTTCGCCAAGCGCGTTCGCGCACCGGTGGACACGATTCAGGACTTCCTGGAATCTTGACTCGTGTTCACCAGGACGTGTGAACGTGCTGGTGAATGGATCCCATTTCTCAAAAAACTGGAGGCGAGCCATGTGGCTCGCGGTTGTGTTCGTGTCGCTGGCCCTGCTCTTCGGGGCCGGGGCGGCGTCGGAGCGGCCGAGGATCGATCCAAAGATCCTCGTGCTGCTAACAGTCCTAGCTGTTCTCCTCGCGGCCGCGGTGGTCGTGGGGTGAGCGTGGTCGATCAGATGAAGGGAGATTGACGTGAGCATTATCGACATCCTGGCTTTCATGGCCTTCGTGGCCATGCTGGTTGGCCTCCTGGTGTTCCACCACCGCAAGAACCAGGTGGTGGGCATCGGCTTCGCCGCCCTTACCCTCTGCTTCCTCGTGAAGCACGGCGGATGGGGCTACGTGCATCACCTGACGGAGCATCACCGGGCGCACCTGCTGCTCAACTTGGCAGGATTGCTCCCGGGGTTCGCTCTGGTGGCCCACTACTTCGAGCATTCGGGGGCCGCTGAGAAAATCTCGCGCGTGCTTCGGACCGACGCGTCCATCCTATGGACCGTCTTCTGGTTGTCGACCTTCCTCGACAACATCGCCGCAGCGATGATCGGAGGGGTCATTCTTCTGTCTGTCTACGGAAAGCACACGCCCTTCCGGCTCATCGTCTCGGTGATCGCCGCGTCCAATCTAGGGGGCGCGGGCTCGCCCGTCGGCGACACCACGACCGTCATGCTCTTTCTCGCCGGGAAGCCCGTCGGATTGATCCTGCGGGCATTCATGGCGACGATCCCCGCGCAGTATCTCATCTGCCTGTGGGCGTCGCGTCACGATGTGCGACCACTGGACACCGCTCATGGCGAGAGCGTCATCCACTGGCGGCGGTTCTTCCCGTTGCTGGGGATCCCTGGGCTCGTCATCGGGAATATCTATGATCAGCCCGCCATTGGGCTCTGGGTCGGTCTCGCGCTCGGCCAGATCGTCGGGCGCATGCGCTTCGACGGCCGGCCGCTCGGGCCGGCACTGCGAAACACCATCTTCTTGGTTACCCTTGTGGCAACAGCGGAGCTGTTGCCGCTCGAGTCGGCCAAGCCGATGCTCGCCCGGCTCACGCGAGAGGAGCTGGCAGTCCTTCTGGGGTTCCTCTCGGCGTGGTTTGACAATATTCCCCTGACGGCCATCGCCCTCAGCCTCGGCGGCTTCATGTGGGGGCTGCTGGCGTATTGTGTCGGATACGGGGGGACGGCAATGTGGTTCGGCTCCAGTGCGGGAGTCGCGATGGGACTCACCTTCCCGCAGACATACGACACGAAGAAGTGGCTCGGTTGGACCGGGCCGTTCGTTGCCGTGACGGTCACATACCTCGTCGGGGTCGGTACCTTCGCCCTGGGTTACCGTTTCATGACTCCTCACCTGGAGAAGTTCATGAGCGGTCAGCCGCTTCTCATTCAAGTCGCTTTGAGCGCAATCGCTGTGCTTATAGGCGTGTACATTACCGTGGTTCATCCGAACCTTCGTAGGCGGAAGCCGGCGCAGGTTCCCCTCTCATGAAGGAGTACGCCTATGCCAACGACCGTCACCCCCAGCGCCACGCGCGCTGGGGGTTTCGACATGGCTGCTTTGTTGTACATCCACACAAAATTTTGCAGAGGACGGCCATCGGCGAAAATCTTACGAAATTCTTTTACAGGATTTTGCCGCGGTAGTATGGTCGTATCCATGTCTCCCGCGCAGCAGTTCATCGACCGCTTGCTGGATCTCCTCAAGCGTCTCATCAACGGTCCGGTTCCGGAGTACGTGCCGGTTCGGAGTAACCGACGACGGTAATGGCGAATTGATAATTGAGAATGGAAAATTGAGAATTATGGCAGCTTCTCGAGTCCGAGAGCTGCTCCCATCATTTTCCATTCTCAATTCTTCATTCTCAATTATTCCTTGCCTTCCCTCTCCGCCAGAAACGGCTCCCGTTTGGCGATCCTGCGCCAGCGCATCCGCACGGCTCCCACCGAGCCTGGCGTGTACCGGTGGCTGGATCAAGACGGGAACATCCTCTACATCGGCAAGGCGAAGAACCTGCGCAATCGACTGAAGACGTACGTCACCGGCCTGCAGCGGGCCGAGAGGGTGTTCAAGCGCAGCATGTGGGACAAGATGTGGGAGCTCGATATCACGGTGACGAACACGGAGCTCGAAGCGCTGATTGGGGATGAAGCTCATCAAGCTTGCCCGCCGCAACGCGCAGCGAAAGATCGAGATGGCGCGGAAGAGACGTGAGGAAGAGGAGAAAGAGAGAGGTGTGGGGGTGTTGGTGGCGAGGATGGGGTAGGGGCACAATGCTGAAGAAACAGAGATGTGTCATGCTGAGGTGCCTTTCGACTCCGCTCCGCTCCGTTCAGGGTGAACTCCCCACTGTGTCATGCTGAGGTGCGTTGTGTTCTCATCCTTTCTCGCGGATTCTTCCCCTTATATTTCCTCCCGGGAAGCCACGAAGCAAGACACCGAGCAGCAGCACGAGCACTCACCGCCCAAGACGCTTCTTCCGCCTGGACAGCGCCGGCAGTGCATCTGTCCGTCCCGACATCAATGCTTCTTTCTTCTTCCTACTCCACCTCTGCAGTTGCTTCTCCCACGCAATGGCATCGTGGACGTACTGGAAGTGGGCAGCGTACACGAGCACAACCGGTCTCCTCGTGTAGGTGAAGGACGTACGGGATTTCCCTTCCTGATGCTCCCGCAATCGTCGTTCCAGATTATTCGTGATCCCCGTGTAGTAACGCCCGTCACTGCAGCGAAGCATGTAGACGACATAGTCGTGATCTCTGGGCATGCGAAAAGACTACTGTCCCCGGGAGGGAGGAACGATAGGACATAGAAACTCTCAGGGCGCTGTGGTAGGTACAGATGAAGAGGATGCCACAAAGTACGTTCTACGTAGGCATGGAACGTGTCGGTTGATGGCAGGTTCCTGTTCACTCCTCAGTGTCTTGCTTCGTGGCTTCCCGGGAGAAAATACAGGGAGAGGGAACCAGGAGGGAGTATCAGTTGAGCAACGCACCTCAGCATGACACATTCATGTCGGTCCTGTGCTTGCCTTGTGCTCGTCGAGCGATGCTGCAGCATGACATGTGTATGAGGCTGTGCTGTATTGCCTCTCTCCATCATCCCTGTCTGCCCGTGGGTTCGCATGAAAGTATTGCGACGGAACCCCGTCTCCATACACAAGATTTGTACGCTCCTGTTGAAAATGGCGGGATCGGAGAATACGCTCGTCTTGCCATTTCTCGCAAATATCCGGTCCCCGGTGCGCTCCTCATCCCTCTTTCCCTCCCCGCCCTATGACACCCGTTGCCAAGACTCCCTACGAACGGTTTCAGAAGAATCTCGAAGAGACCATCGCCCGTCTCGAGCTCACCGCCGCCGAGCGTGCGATGCTGATGGAACCGCAGCACATTCATAAGAAAGACATCACCATCACCAGAGACGATGGCAGCAGCGCCACGTTCCCGGCGTTCCGCGTGCAGTACAACAACGCGCGCGGGCCGTACAAAGGCGGCATCCGCTACCACCCGTTGGCCGACGAAGACGAGGTGAAGGCGCTGGCGGCGCTCATGGCGGTGAAGACTGCCGTGGTCGATATCCCCTTCGGGGGAGCCAAAGGCGGCGTGCAGTGCAATCCCAAGGAACTCTCGCGCAAGGAACTGATGGCGGTGTCGCGCGCGTACGTACGAGCGTTCGCCGATGTGGTGGGGCCCGACATCGACTGCCCGGCGCCGGACGTGAACACGACGCCCGACATCATGGCGTGGATGCGCGACGAGTACGAGAAGATCAAGAACACCTACGCGCCGGCGATGATCACAGGCAAGCCGCTGAGCTTCGGCGGGTCGCGCGGGCGCGACAAGGCCACGGCGCGCGGCGGGTTCTTCCTGCTGCAGGAGCTGGTGGAGGGCGACGCGCTCGAGCCGCACGATCTGCGCGTCGTGATCCAAGGTTTCGGCAATGCCGGTGCCATGATGGCGGGTTTCCTGCACAGTGCGGGCTACACCATCGTCGGTGTGTCCGATTCGCAAGGCGGCATTTACTCCGAGCAGGGGTTGGATCCCGTACGCATCGAGAAGTACAAGCAGAACACGGGCCAGGTGGCGGGGGAGTACTGCAAAGGTTCCGTGTGCGATACCGAAAAGATGAAGATGGACGGCGTGCGCCACGTGACCAACGAAGAGCTGCTCGAGATGCCGTGCGACATCCTCATTCCCGCCGCACTCGACAACGTGATCCACGAAGGGAATGCCGACAAGGTGAAGGCTCGGTACATCCTCGAGCTCGCCAACGGGCCCACGACGCCGGAGGCAGACGAAATCCTCGAGAAGAAAGGCGTGAAGGTGATCCCCGACGTGCTGGCCAACGCCGGCGGCGTGACGGTGAGTTACTTCGAGTGGACCCAGGGCCGTTCGGGCGAACAGTGGACCGACGAGTTCGTCGACAGCGAGCTCAAGCGCATCATACTGGCGGCCAGCCGCGCCGTGCGGCGCGAGGTGCATCAACGCACAATCTCGTACCGCGACGCCGCATTCGTCGTGGGCGTCGGGCGCATCATCGCCACCATGCGGGTGCGGGGGTGGATGTGAATGAATGTAAAATGTAGAATGGAAAATGGAGAATGATTGCAAAGCCAGGACGGCCAATGCTGCCATCATTCTCCATTTTCCATTCTCAATTCTCAATTCTTCTTATGTTCGACGTTCTCATTGTCGGCGTGGGCGCCGCCGGCTACACCGCCGCCGTCTACACCGCGCGGTACAAGCTCAAGACGCTGATTGTGGGAGCGGAAGATGGCGGCATGGGCGCGACGGCGGCGGAGGTGGGGAACTGGCCGGGCGACATCGAGATCCGGGGGCCGGATCTGATGGAGAAGTTCAAGAAGCACGCGCAGTCGTTTCAGGAAGTGACGATGAAGATCGGGCGCGTGGAGAAAATCGAGAAGGCCGAGGGCGGGCACTTCGTCGCCACGCTCCAGAGCGGCGACCGGTACGAGACGAAGGCGGTCATCCTCGCGACGGGTTCCAATAAGCGGCACATGGGCATCCCCGGCGAGAAGGAATTCGCCGGCAGGGGCGTGACGTACTGTGCGACCTGCGATGCATTTTTCTACCGTGGCAAAGACGTGGCGGTCATCGGCGGAGGCGACAGCGCCGTGGAGGGCGCGGCCATCGCCGCACAGGTGGCGAAGACGGTCTACCTCATTCACCGCCGCGAGGAGTTCCGCGCCGAGCCGTACTGGGTGGATAAAGTGAAGAGCAAGGAGAACGTGGAGTTCGTTCTCTCGTGCACCATCAAAGAGATTCTCGGGCAGGAAGGTCCGCTCGGCAAAGTGACAGGCGTGCGCATCGACAAGCCTTACAAGGGCAGCGATATCATTCCCGTCGACGGCGTGTTCATCGAGATCGGTTCCATCCCCGCTATCGATTTGGCCAAGCAGCTTGGCTGCGGTATCGATGAGCGTGGGTTCATGGTCGTTGACGGCGGCATGCACTCCACTACGCCGGGTGTCTTCGGCGCGGGCGACGTGACGAACGGCAGCAACTACTTCGCCCAATTCGCCACGGCGGCCGGCGAGGCGGCGGTGGCGGCGAACAGTGTGTTCAATTACCTGCAGGGCGAACAGCATCAGGGGTGGATGCAGGAAAAGATGTGAGGGAGAAGAATGCAAGAATGCAAGACTTCAAGATTGCAAGCTCTACGATGGCGGAGAACTCTTGGGTTTTTCTTTGGCTTATTGAAGTCTGGTAATCTGGGATTTTTGCTTAGTCGAGTATCGGGATTTTCATGATTCCGACGGATTCGGCAAAGTCGCAACCGTGAATGACTATGCAATCATTGCAATCACCCGGACAGGAGCGGCATCGGATCGTAATTTCGGCGGCAACGCGATGACGGTGAATGTGCCTGCATCCCGCAGTGCATCAAGATTCGTCAGATTTTCGATGATGAGGATGCCATGAGCAAGCAGGGTTTTATGGACGGTGAACGGTGCCGTGTCGGGGCTGGGCATGTCCATCCCTACACAATGCACGCCGCATGCGGCCATTGCTTGTGCGAAGCCATCAGTAAGGACGGGATGATTTGAAAAATAATCATCCGTGCCGTATTTCTCCGAATGGCCGGTATGGACCAGAACAATGTCACCCGGGTCCAAGCGGTGGTCTTTCAAGATCTCAACGTCGATAGTCTGTCTGTTCCGCGCGTCAATGTAGCGGCCGCTTCCGATGAAATGCTCCGCATCGATATCAGACAGATACGCTCCTCCCTCAATCATATGCAGCGGCGCATCCATATGTGTCCCAACGTGCATGGATGTCTGTAGCAAGTGATCCGTGCATCCATTCGCTTCTATCGTTGCGATTTGCATAAGCGAAAACGCGGGATCACCGGGGTAGGTCGGCATGGGCATCCGGACAGTGTGGGTCAGATCGACGAGGCGTGCCATAGACTGCGATTGTATCGCACTTGCACGGGTTATCATCCTTTCTGTATTTCCGTCTTTTTGGGCCTTGCGCTCCTGGTGGGGAATCAGTAAAGTACGCCAGCTATGCCTCGTGGAAAGCGAAATGTGTACGGCGGAACATGCTCAACGGCCGGCTGCAACCGGCGCAATGTGACCGTGCGCCTGCATAATCAGCGGGGCGACAAGAGCTGGAAGGATTTCAAGATCGCCAAGTACTGCCCGAACTGCCGCAAGCGCACGCCGGTCAAATTCAAGCAGGAGCGGCATTCGAAGTAGTGAGTAGTTGGTAGTGAGTAGTGAGTGGAATGTTTTTTCTGCATACTTGGATGTATGAAGCGGCACGACCAAAAGATCGGTGAGCGTTTGGTGATCGGATCGGTGGCGCTGTCGGCGTTTTATCCGCTGCTGGCGCACTACGGCAGTGCGGTGATACCGCCGCTGCAGTTCGCGGCGATCACGACGCTTCTCTCGGGGCTCATCCTCCTGCTCATCTTGCTGCTGCGTCGGCAGTTCAGCGTCCGGCTCGGCAGCCAGTGGAAGAACGTGCTCATGGTGTGCGTCTTCGTCGCGATCGTCCCGTACGCGCTCATTTTCTACGGATCGTCGCGGACGAGCGGCATCAATACGGCATTGTTGCTGCAAGTTGAGCTCATTTTCTCATTCTTCATCTACCACGTCGTCTTCCGCGAGCCCGTTACGCGGCGGCAGCTCGGCGGGGCGCTGCTGATGCTCGTCGGGACGGTGGTGATCCTGTACCGGGGTCGATTGGCGTTGAACAGCGGAGATCTCTGTATCATCGCCGCCACGGCGCTGTTTCCCATCGGCAACATGTACGCCAAGCGGGCACTGGAACACTTGCCGGCAATGCTGATCCAGGCGTATCGCGGATTGATCGGCGGTGCCGTTCTTTTTCTCCTCGCGCTCTTCGTGGAGTCGTCTCCGCTGGCGACGCTCCCGCCGAAGGCATATCTCTACATCTTCCTGCAGGCTGTCGTCATCAACGCGTTCTCGAAGGTCATCTGGTACGAAGGGCTGCGCCGTCTGCCGGTGGCGCGCGCCATCTACATCGGCTCCGTTTCGCCCGTGTTCAGCGTACTCTTCGCGGTCATCCTCTTCCGTGAGCTGCCGACTGCACAGCAGATGCTTGGCTTGTGCATCACGCTCGGCGGGTTATGGGTGCTGATGAAGAAGCCGGATCTGTCGCTGGCGCCGCCGGAACTCGTTTGAATTGATAATTGAGCATTGATAACTGATAATGCGCAAGGCGGCACCCTGCGGTGCCGGTTCATCCTCGCGCACATGGGATCAGCAGACATCTACCGATCAGCGGCTTCCATTCTCGTCCTCCGACCAGCGGCCGATGGATCGCATCAGCTGCTGTTGCTGCATAAGCCCCGCAAGAACGACGCATGGCAGCTGCCGCAGGGCGGGGCCGAGGCGGGGGAGAACACGGAGCAGACGGCGGTGCGAGAACTATTCGAAGAAGCGGGCATTCGCGGCCAGGTCATCGGCCACAGCGAGCGCGTCTACTGCTACGATTTTCCGGAATCGTATCGAAGATTTCGGCCGGATAACGTCTGCGGTCAGAAGATCGGCTTCGTGTTCGCCGTGGTGCCAACCGGCGTGCAGGTGCGCGTAGACGACAACGAGGTCGATGCCCACACGTGGATTGGCATTGATCAGCTGGAGCGGTACATTGAGCGCAAGGAGTACAGAGAATTGGTGCGACAGCTCTTCGACGAAGCAATGGGACTCCTGAAGGTTGGGGAATGAATTGAAAATTGATAATTGAAAATTGAAAATTGATAATGATGGGAGCAATTCATCAATGAGAGGTATTTCCATTTTCCATTT
>CAZWBO010000002.1:0-46313 GCA_964632375.1 uncultured Candidatus Peribacteria bacterium
TTCAATTGCTCGATAATGAGAATGGGTGGACGGGGGAAGGTGCCCCGCGGAGCCCGCAGGCGGAGTGGGGCGGATGGGGCCCCTTACAACATCGTGAGCGGCGCTGCTTAGACAAACTCAGCACGAGACTCGCACATTTAGAGCATGGTGAGCGGCGCGATGCTCAGCGCGAACGTCTTCGTCTGCCCGTCGTCGAAGCGGATGGTGACGATGTCGCCGCGCTTGCCCGTCACGCTTCCTTTGCCGAAGGTGGGGTGCGACACGCGCGTGCCCTCGCCGAAGGCGTCTTGGTTCACGTCGTCGTCGGTGGGGAAATCCTGGTTGAACTCCATGTCGATCTTCGGCGCTCCCGCTTGGCGGAACGGTTCCAATCTTCCTCCGCCGCTGCCAAACCGCACTTGTCCGGCCTTCACGTGGCCGCTCTCCGACGCCCAGGCGAATGCGCTCAGCAGTTCGTCGCTGCGCCGTTCGGTGACGCCGTCGGGCAGATCGTCTAGAAACCTGCTCCGCGCATTGGCCTGCGTGTTTCCCCACAGCATGCGCGTGCGGGCGAAGAGCAACACGAGCTTCGTCTTCGCGCGGGTCATACCCACGTACATCAGCCGGCGCTCCTCCTCCAGCTGCGCTTTGTCGAAGGCACTGTTGGCGTGCGGGAAGATTCCTTCCTCGCATCCGCCGATCATCACGTGCTCGAACTCCAGGCCTTTGCAGAGGTGCAGCGTCATGAGCGTGACAGCATCGTCTTTGATGTCGTTCAGCTTATCCACTTCCGACACGAGCGCGGCTTCCTCCAGAAAACTGGTGAGCGATACTTCCGGCTCCAGGTTGTCGTACTTGTGCATCACCGAGAGGAGTTCTTGGACGTTATGCCAGCGCTCCTCGCCGTCTTCCGTGTCGTCGCGCAGCCACTTCTCTATGTCGACGGTGTGCAGCAGGTTCTCGGTGAGCTCCGAGACCACGACCGTCTTCGCGCGCAGCTGGGCGCGCTCGATCAGCTCCACGAAATTGCGCAGCCGGTCTTTGGTCGGCTCGTTCACGGTATCGATATGGTCGATATCCTTCAACGTGTTCCAGAGTGTCAACTTGTGCTCGCTCGCGTACGCCTGCAGGTTGCCGATGGTCGTCTGCCCGATCTTCCGCGCCGGCACGTTGATGATGCGCAGCAGCGAGAGCGTGTCGTTAGGGTTGAGGATGGCGTAGAGGTACGCGAGCACGTCTTTCACCTCGCGGCGGGCGTAGAACTTCACGCCGCCGATGATGCGGTACGGGACGCCGGCGCGCATGCAGGCTTCTTCGAACAGGCGGCTTTGAGCATTCGTGCGGTAGAGGATCACTTGGTCGTTGAACCGCACGCCATCGCTGCGCAACTGCACCGCGCGCTTCACAGCTTCCTCCGATTCCTTCTTCTCGTCGCTCACCTCCTGCACCGTGATCATCGGGCCGTCTTTGCGGCTGGTCCACATTTCTTTCTCGGGCCGGTTCGGGTTCGCGGCGATGACGGCGTTGCTGGCCGTGAGGATCGGCTGCGCCGAGCGGTAGTTCTGCTCCAGCTTGATGCGCCGGGCGTCCGGGTACTCGTTCTCGAACTCCATGATGTTGCGGATGTCTGCCCCGCGGAAGGCGTAGATCGACTGATCCGGATCGCCGATCACGCACAGGTTGCGGTACTTCTGCGCGAGCAGCGAGATGATGAGGTACTGGCTGTGGTTCGTGTCTTGGTACTCGTCGACGTGCAGGTACCGCCACGTCTCCTGGTAGCGGTCGAGCACCTCCGGCACTTCGCGGAACAGGCGCACCGTCTCGAGGATCAGATCGTCGAAATCGAGCGCGTTCGCTTCGAATAGCGCCTTCTGGTACCGCCCGTACGCGATGATGATCTGCTGCATGCGCGCGGTGGTGGCCTGCTTCATCGCCTCCTGCGGGTTGAGGGCCTCGCATTTGAATCGTCCGACGTTGCCGAGCGCCGCGCGCGGCTTGATGTCCTTCTCGTCGACGTGCATCTCTCTCAGAATCTGCTTCATCAGTTTCTCCTGGTCGTCGGCGTCGTAGATGACGAAGTTGCGGTTGCGCCCCAGCCGCTCGATGTCGCGCCGCAGAATGCGCGCGCAGACGGAGTGGAACGTGCCCATCACGGGGAGACGGGCGGGATCGGATTCCGGACGCCGGATTCCGGACGCCGCTCCGTTGGCGCCAGGTCCGGATCCATCGACGATGTGCAGCATGTTCTTGATGCGCTCCTTCATTTCGGTTGCCGCCTTGTTCGTGAAAGTGACGGCCAGAATCTGCCACGGCGGAACGCCCTGCTGCATCATGTACGCGATGCGGTGCGTGAGCGCTTTCGTCTTGCCGGATCCCGCGCCGGCGAGGATCAATGCCGGCCCATGGATGTTCTCCACCGCCTGCCGCTGCGGCTCGTTGAGGCTATCGAAAATAGGGTCGTGAGTCACCGGGGGAGTGTACCGGATGTGGACATTGCTGTGAGTGATTTTTGCGGATTTTATGACACTTCCCACACCCCGGGAAGAGAGAGTAAGGCATGGCGCATCTCCTCCATTCTGTCTACAGCGATGTGATCTATGTGGACGTGTATCAGAGGTTGAGATTGATTCCAATCATGCGTTTCTTCTACCAGGGACCTACACTCGGCTGAGTACTGCAATGCAGTTACGATTACAGCTTCTGCTGCTCCCTGCATACCCTGAGCGATAACCGTGATCGATTGCTGAGTCTCCTGAGTGTTCGATGGACATTCGCATAGAGGAGTATCGAATCCTACATTGCCATGTCGCATGAGTATCTGGACGAGATTCATCTTGCACTAAGAATGGTTGCCAAGAATACTTATCTTTTTCAGGTGATCAAATGTATGGGTTCCCGAAGAGGGAGAGCTCAAGGTTTTTGCTCAACGTAAGCACCGTAGTCTTGCGGAACGAAGCACTATCTTTCTCGTCTTCCTCTTCAAGCATCTTCCTGATTTTTCTTCATGTCCTGCCTCATCGATCCGATAACATCGATCAAATCGGCTCGGCACACGTTGCCGGGAGGCAGCCCAGATACCGTTTTCCAGAGTTCCTCTAGCCGTTTTCGCACACCCACACTCAGTTCTTTAACAGCCCCAGGATAGCCGAGGGTTTCTCTCAGAATGGTAGCAGGGTTATTCTCGAAGGTTGCAGCGTCTACATTTCGACGTGCGAGATCAACTGTCCCGAGAAGGATTGCATCCTTGTACGCAGCGGCCGTCTCAGCATTTTTTACATGTATGTTTTGCATATGCTTTCATTGTACTCCTCCGGTGAGGGATGTAAAGTATTTTTTACATTCATAACAGCATTTATGCTTCATCAGAAGCCAAAATTTTATGCTTCGCCGCCTCCACCGCCGTCTCGATGAGCGATGCTCGCACGGCATCCAGATCCGCCGATGCCACCGGTGCGTGCGGCGAGACGAGCTGCTCGATCTCCTGTTCTTGGGTACTGAGCCGCGTGACCAGGCGTTTGATGTCGGAAACCGAGACCGACGCTTTCGCGTTCATTGGCTGCTTCTTCACCGCCACCTCGGCGGCGAGCGCAGGGTCGACGCGCTGGGTTTTCTGCAGCAGGTCGGTGCCCATCTTCGAGAGGATGATGTCGGCCGCGTTGCGCAGGTTGATGTGGAAGTCGAGCTCGGCGATGAGCTGCACGATGTTCTCGCGCTGCTGCGGGTCCATTTGCTCCGCGAACTCGTAGAGCGTGATGCGCTTGAGGCTAGTGAGGATGGCGGGCAGTGCCTCCTGGCTGATGATGAACACCGAGTACCCCTCCACGGGGTAGTGGTGGTTCTTCAGTTCGCTCAACGCGTTAGCGGGAACAATGAGGAAGATGGTCTTGTAGATGCGGTCATCGTTCTTCACCTTCTCTACCGTGTCGGCCACTTGCTTGGTGATGTACGTCTGCAAGCTCTTGGCCTTCGAGACCTTGGCATCGAACACGACGTACTGACCCAGGAACTCCACCATGAAATCCGGCTTGAGGCTGCCGTCGAACCCTTCCGGCAGGTTCGTGTTGTTGTAGGCGGTGAAAGCGAATTCGGGCTTCTTGCAGAGGTCGGTGAGCGTGGCGATCACGCTGTTCTCGTGGTCTGCCCACAGGCGATCGCGCGCTTCTTCCTGCTGCTTCAGGCGGTCTTCGTCCTCGCGGATCACGCGGATGCGCTCCTGCTTCAGGCTCAGCTCCGCCGCCTCCAGTTTGGCGATGCGGTCCTGGAATTCCGTATCGCGACGATCACGCTCGGCTTCGGTGCGTGTCACGCGGTTCTGCAATTCCTCGCGTTCTTTTCTGATGGATGCGAGTTCAGCTTCCAAGAGCATGTAGCGCTTGGAAAGTTCTTTCCCTTTCCCTTCCAACTGATTGCGCAGATCGCGTTCCATCTCGATTTCTTTTGCCATGTGCCCTCCTTCTTGCGTGCGCTGTTCCAAGTGCGCCTTGAGCGTCACGTTCTCTTCGATCAGCTGATTCTTTTCCTGATCCGTCTCGTTGGTTGGTTTCTGGAACTTGAGAAAATAGAGGACTGCGCCGAAGCCGATGATGACCAGAAGGGGAGTGAGGAGTTCCATAGCGTTCGGATGCTAGCGGTTGGTGAACGGATGTTCACTTGCGAGTTTGTAGTTTGTAGTTTGTAGTCGGTAGTCGGCAGTCGGCAGTCGGCAGTCGGCAGTCGGCAGTCGGCAGTCGGCAGTCGGCGTATAATATTGCCCCTCTTCTACAGACTAAAGACTACCAACTACCGACTAATCCCCCGTCTTTTGCTTGCTTTTCTCTTGCCTATACGTACAATAACGCTCCGTCCGCGCTTCATTCGACGATATCGTCCCTGAGGCCCGGCGCAAATCTTTTTTGCCTGATTCCTTTTCCCGTCTCGCCGTATGTCCATCAAGCGCACGCAGAAGAAGAAGATCATCAACAAGCACAAGAAGCACGAGAAAGACACCGGCTCACCGCAGGTGCAGATCGCCATCCTCACCACCGAGATTTCGCTGCTTACAGACCACTTGAAGAACCACAAGAAGGATCATTCCGCGCGCAAAGGCTTGCTCGCGAAGGTCGCGGACAGGCGCAACCAGCTGAAGTACCTGGAAATGAACAAGCCCAACGAGTACCAGGAGGTGCTGCAGGCGCTGGGTCTCAAGAAGTAGAGAAGTTCCGATCCTGGATGTTCGTTTTCCATTTCTCGGAGAAGCAGTGAGCGGACAGCGATAAGCGAGCTGCTTTTTCCTAGAATTTGATTTGCATAGTCTTGCACTGTTTCTATGGAGATGTACCATTCCATCCTTTTTTTCATACTGTTCTTCCTAAGGGCTCACCATCATCTCCTACCGATGACGCATCACTGCCTTCTGCTGATGACCAGACTGTGGTCATCGAGTGCTCCATTGAAAGTCAGACAGGTCCGAGGAATAGACTTCGCATCACTTTTGACGACATTCCTGATTCAACATATTTCAGCAGATTACAGGGAGCTATGCGGTCAGCATTCGAAGGATCGAGCGTTCTGAACAATCTCGGTATCACAGATGCAGTGGCGGAAGGGGCTCGTGAGCGTCTGGGAACGAACGGCAGTTACTTCATCACAGCAAACGGGTATGAAATTCGGATGACTATCGGGCGCGTTTTGCGCGCTCCGCCTAAACGGTAAGAACTTTCTTTCTGTCATATGGAATCACTCTCCCCTCAACCCGGGCATGTGGTTGTCACAGTACCGAAAACGCGGGGCTGGCGATGCAAGTGAACATCCAGAAAGGAGCGTGAGGAATTGGGCGGAATTCCTTTCTCTTCAAGTAAATCAGAGTACACTTCCTCCGCTCTTTTCCTCGTCGCTCTCGTTTTGCTGGGTTTACGTCCGTGTTTCGAATAATGGTGCATATCCCTGGTTACCGTAGCCGCGATTCGTTATCGCGGCGGTTGATGGGATTGCACCCGCAGCGGTAACGAACCGCTGGTCCGGGGGGTATTATCAATCGGTATCATCCATCGAGTCACGCATGTGAATCCAGAATTATCTCAATGAGACCTTGAGGAAATAGCAGCCATCTCTTTTTTCAGAGGAGATGTCGTACCTATTTCCCATCATTTTTATGTCCTCTCTCGCAGAGAAAGACCACGAGTACTTGCTCGAGCTCGGCAATCAGACGCTGATTGTGAAGACGGGCGCGCTGGCCACGCAGGCCAATGCCACCATCATCGCGCAGATCGGCGACACGGTCTGCATGGGCAACACCACCATCAGCGCCGAGCCGCGCGCGGGCATCGATTTCCTGCCGCTGCAGCTGGTGTACCAGGAGAAGTTCTACGCCGGCGGCAAGATCGGCGGGAGCCGCTTCCGCAAGCGCGAAGGCCGCCCGAGCGACGACGCCATCCTGCTCGGCCGCGTCATCGACCGCGGCATCCGCCCGATGGTCGACAAGAACGTGCGCAACGACATCCAGATCTTCTGCACCGTCCTCAGCTACGATTTCGAGAACGAGCACGACATCGTCTCGGCCAATGCGGCGAACCTGTCCATCGCACTGTCGGATTGTCCGTTCGAAGGCGTACTCGGCACGGTGCGCGTCGGCCTCATCGGCGGCGAGCTGGTGCTGAATCCGTCGCGCGAGGCGCGCACGCGCTGCGATCTCGATATGCTGCTCACGGCGTCGCTCGACCGCGTGGTGATGATCGAAGCCGGCGCCAACCAGGTGTCCGAGGCAGAGATCGTCCGCGCCATCGACTTCGGCAAGAAGTGGGCGCAGAAAATCGCGCGCTTCTTCGCGGATATCCAGAAGGAGATGGGCCGCCAGAAGTTCGTGGTCGAGAAGCCGTTCATGCACGAGGAGGGCTACAAGTTTCTCGAGGCGTTGGTGCTGCCCACCGTCAACAAGGCCGTCAAAGACAAGCTCCGCAAAGGCGAGCGCCGCGCCATCTTCAACGATCTGATGAAGCAGGCGAAGGAGAAGCTCAAAGAGAAATTCGAGGGATCCGTCACCGACGGGAACCGTGAGGAGATGGAGAAATTATTCAGCTACGGATCGGCCTTCATCGACAAGATCATCAAAGCCGAAGTGCGCCGCCTGGTGCTGGAGGAAGGCCTCCGCATGAGCAGCCGCAAGGTTGACGAGATCCGCCCGCTGGCTGCCCTCATCGACGTGCTGCCCACGCGCGTGCACGGTTCGGCGCTGTTCGAGCGCGGCGAGACGCAGGGCCTCACCACCTGCACGTTGGGCGCGCCAGGCGACAAGCAGTTGGTCGAAGGCATGGAAGGCGAGCACAAGCTGCGCTACATGCACCACTACAACTTCCCGCCGTTCTCGGTGGGCGAGACGACCAACCGCCTCATGGTGGGCAACCGCGAGATCGGCCACGGCGCCCTGGCGCAGCGCGCCCTCGAACCCGTGCTGCCGAAAGAAGTCGACTTCCCGTACACCATTCGTACCGTCACGGAGATCCTCAGTTCCAACGGATCCTCCTCCATGGCCGCGACGTGCGGCTCCACGCTGGCGCTGATGGCGGCGGGCGTCCCCATTGCGGCACCCGTATCAGCCATTGCACTTGGGCTGATGTCCGACGAGGCGAAGGATCAGTACGTCATCCTCACCGATTTGCAGGATGAAGAGGATTTCGGCGGCGACATGGACTTCAAAGTCGGCGGCACCGAGAAGGGCGTCACGGCTATCCAGATGGATATCAAGATCAAAGGCCTGCCGGACCACGTGTTCGCCGAGGCGCTGGAAAAGGCGCGCGTCGGCCGTCTGCACGTGCTGCAGGTGATGCTCGGCGCCATCGCCGAGCCGCGCAAAGAGCTAAGCCCGTACGCGCCGCGCATCGAGACCATGCAGATCAATCCGGAGGATATTCGTCTCGTCATCGGCAAGGGCGGCGAGACCATCCAGAAGATCACCGGCGAGTTGGGCGTGGAGATCGACATCGAGGACAGCGGCATCCTGTTCATCACCTCCGCCAACGGCGAGGCGATGGCCAAGGCGCGCGAGTGGATCGAGGGGATCGTGGCCAAGCCGGAGATCGGCAAGGTTTACAAGGCGAAAGTGACGCGCATCATCGACGGCGTGGGAGCCATCGTGGAATTCCTGCCCGGCAAAGACGGCATGGTCCACATCTCCGAGCTGGCCTGGGGCCGCACCGAGAACGTGGAAGACGTGCTCAAGATGGGCCAGGAAGTCGACGTGAAAGTCATCGAGTACGATGCCCAGGAAGGCAAGACGCGCCTGTCGCTCAAGCAGATGACGACTCCGCCCGAAGGCTACGTACCGCCGGCGCGCGGGGGCTTCGGAGGCGGACGGCCAGGCGGGCATGGCGGACGGCCTGGTGGGGGCGGATTCCGGGGCGGGCCGCGACGGTAAACATAAGGAAGTACACCCGTCCGCAGGCGAGAACCATGGTTCTCGCCTGCGGGATGAGGGGTTATCTTGTGTACATCACCTATCCGCGAGCGGCGTAGGGAATGCGTGCTCCTTCGCCGAAACGTCGGCTTCATCATCACCGCCCCATCGTCGCGTCCAGCGTCATCATCCCCGTCGCCAGCTCGGCGAAGAACTTCTGCTGATGGTCGTCATCCGCATACGGTGAAAGCGTATGCCATGGGGCGATGTACTGCTTGATCACGTGGTGGAGGCCGGTGATCTCCTCGGCGGCGATGCGGTGCGTGCGCCAATCCAGCGCCTGTTGGTCGAACGTAACGAGCAGGTGGTGCAGCCGCGCGACGGTGCGGCAGACGGCGTCGAGCAGGAGGTACTCGCGCTTGGCGTCGATGGTGTAGAGGTGGGGGTTCTGGCTGTAGAAGTCGGGAATTCCCTCCAGCAGTGTTTGCGCGTGGCGGCAGGCGATGGCGATATTCTCCCAGTCGTGGTCGGCGACGGTCTGGCCGCTCGTCATGTGCTGGATGATCCGGTCGAAATCTTTACGGATGATGAAGAGCCCCTCGCGCGTGTTGTAGAACACGTCTTCGAAGGTCAGCCGGTACACGCGGTCGAGAGTGATCTCCTGGCGGTACGAGACGAGCTTCGCAACGAAGATGCCGGAGATGAAGAGCCCCGACAGACTCTGGACTGCCGCGACGAACTTCGCCAAACCGTGCGGCACGAGATCGCCGTAGCCGACGGTGGTGGACGTGATGGTACTGAAGTACAAGGCATTGCCGAGTTTGCGCAGTGCGGACATCCCTTCCAGTGCGATGATGCCGTTGTTGCTTCCTCGGAAACTCAGCGAGAAGTACGTGAGCGCGAAGACGAGGACCATACCCATCCACACCAGGAGCAACTGCCGGTACGAGGTATTCGTGAACGACTCGATCGCTCGAAGGGGATTTCGGTACCGCTGCCACGCGCTATTGTGCGGCGAATTATTCATCGGTCGTGCAGTGTGTGGATTCTTGCCGGCCTTGGAAAGGATTGTAACTTGATATTTATTTCTCAGGTTTCGTCGTACTACTTTTTACGATGGTGTCGCTTGCTGCAGCCGGCGGTGCAGCGGATTTCTCCGCATCAGCCGCCCGCGCCGTTTCGGACGGTGGGGATTGCCTCGTTGATGCAACAGACGCACTCGCATCGGTCTTGTAAAACCCCGATCCCTTGAACACGATGGATGGCGGGCTGATCAACTTCGTCACTTTTTTGCCCTTGCAGCTGGGGCACGGAGGCTTCGTTTTGCTGCCGAAGGGAAGCGACTCTTCGAATGTATGGCCGCAGGGGTCGCACCGGAAATCGAAGGTGGGCATAGGGGGCGGAGTGTAGCAGAGCTTACGCGGCTTTTCTGTGTATGTGATCCACTCCGGCGGCTTCTTCGATCAGATCCTGACCGGCGGCGCCCATAATGCCAATTCCTGTCGTGATCCGCGTGACGATGCCGGCATCGCTCCAAAATACTGTTTCGAGCGAGCGTCGCGTGCGTGCCATGTGGCCGACCAGTGGCGGCACGTCCTCTGTCGTCCCGTCGATTGTGCGTGCGAGTTTGTCGAAGAGGAGATCAGGTCCCTCAAGAAGAACACTCGACACACCCGCAAGGTTCTTGAGCGGATCACCGCGATAATCGTCGCCCGCTCGATTGCGCCACTCATGGAGCGTCGATTTGTACGCCATCAGCCGATGTTCGCGAGAGAAAAATTGCATAACGATAGATTCATCCTACTGTCCACCGACGGAAATGCACAGAAAAACTTGCATTTTGTGTGACAACTAAGTATAACTCAGGCGCTTTGCGCGCAAGCGCAGCTCCGCTCTTTCTATTCTCTTGAAAAATGACCGCCTTCAACGGCGGTTATTTTTTTGTCTGCGCTCTTCTTCTTACATTCATGTTCTCTCCTCTCTCCTGCTACTATCACTTCGTTTCCCTCCTTCCATGCGCAACCGACTCAAGACCGTCTTCCCGCACCCCTGGCTGCATTACGAGCTCAACGCGCGTCAGCGGCAGTGGGTGCTGATCCTCTTGAGCCTCGCGTTCAGCATCTTCGTCTTTCTGGTGCGGATGACGACCGGCACGCCGTTCGATCTGTTCCTCTGGGGTGGGTCCATGATCTTCATGGCGATCTTCTGTCCGCCGTCGCTCAGCTCGACGCAGAAGGTCTGCGGCAACTGGCTCGACACGGTGGGGGATGGCACGTGGTTCTCTATTCACATCCTCAGCAACGCTCTCTTCTACTCCCTGATCCTGATCATCGCCATTTTCCTCGTGCGATTGGTAAACCAGAGCGAGAAAGACGTGGAGGCGAGCACGCTGCTGGAGGGGGCGGATAAGGATGAGTAACGATCATCTGATGAGAGGTCTGATATTTTTAATCGCTGAATTGCAGATATCGAGAACTGGTGCGGCAACACTCATCGCAGCTTGAATGTGCACCGGGAAGCCGAATACAAGCAAACTCTCTCCTTCCTTTAAAAAAGGTGTCATTCTTGCGTCCGCATGGCTTGCGTCCTGTGACGCAAATTCATAGATGAAATCAACTTTGGTTATCTCTTTTTCGGCAACCTGCATTTTCTCATTAAGAAATTCTTGAAGTGTACTTTGTTCTTGTCTGAGTGCTCCAGGAGTAGACACTACTAAGTACTTCTGCTGAGTGTATTTTTCTATGAAGTATAGGAGAAGGCCCCGATTTCTTTGTTTTTTGTCATCACAAATTAAGGATCGCAGATTTGAAAGAAGTCTCTTGTAAGCTGATAGATTTCCATTTTCAATTTCCAGATAGGCACTATGAGCTTCCTGGAAGTGTATCTCCAGGTCTTGGAATCTGCGGGTATCAGATCGTTTCTCATACATGGTTATTCTCATTCTACAGCTGCCGTGTTTACTGAAACAGGGTTGGAGTTACAAATAATGCTAGCTAATATCCTTACAAATGCTCCCCAAAGCCTACTCCGCTGGCGACGTCGAAGATCACATCTACCAGCTTTGGGAGGAATCCGGCGCTTTCACGCCCGATGCCACGAGTAGCAAGGAGCCGTTCACCATCAGCATGCCGCCGCCGAATGCGACGGGGCAGCTGCATTTGGGTCACGCGGCTCGGGCGACGACGGAAGATATTTTCATTCGGTCGGCCCGCATGCAGGGGAAGGAAGCCTTGTGGGTGCCGGGAACGGATCATGCAGCGATCGCGACGGAGAGCGTGGTCATTCGCCTTTTGAAGGAACAAGGAATGAGCGACCCTCGCAAGGAACTTGGACGCGAGAAGCTCGTCGAGAAGATCGCCGAATTCGTGGAGCAGAGCCGCGGGACTATTCGTAGTCAGATCCGCAAGATGGGTGCGAGCTGCGACTGGACGCGTGAGCGCTACACGTTGGAGCCGGCGCTCAACCGCGTCGTGAACGAGATTTTTGCGCGCATGTACGCCGATGGTTTGATCTATCGCGGCCATCGCATCGTGAACTGGGATCCCAAACTGCAGACGACTATTTCCGATGACGAGATCGCGTGGAAGGAGGAAACCGTGCCGTACTACACGTTCCAGTACGGCCCGTTCCAGATCTCTACGGCGCGGCCGGAGACGAAGTTCGGCGACAAGTACGTGGTGATGCACCCGGACGACGAGCGCTACGCGCAGTACAAGAACGGCGACACGTTCGAGGCCGAGTGGATCAACGGCCCCGTGCGCGCGACGGTGATCAAAGACATAGCGGTCGATCCATCCTTTGGCACGGGCGTGATGACCATCACGCCGTGGCACGATACGGCGGACTTCGAGATTGCCGAACGGCATGGGTTGGAGCGCGAGCAGGTCATCGATTTTCAGGGGAATTTACTGCCGATCGCCGAGGAATTCGCCGGTATGTCCATCGAGAAGGCGCGTCCGCTCGTGGTGGAGAAACTGAAAGCGAAAGGTCTGGTTGTGAAGGTGGATGAGCACTACGTGCACAACAAAGCGACCAGTAGCCGCGGCGGAGGCACGGTGGAGCCGCAGATCAAACTGCAGTGGTTCATCGATGTGAATAAGGAATCCATCGCATGGAACGGCAGTGGTGAGCAGAGCCGAAATGGTGAGCGGAGTCGAACCATGAGCTTGAAGCAGATTATGCACAGCGTGATCCATCACGGCGATATCACCCTCGTCCCTGATCGATTCAATAAAATGTATTTCCATTGGATTGATAATTTGCGTGATTGGTGCATTTCACGTCAGATTTGGTGGGGGCATCGTGTCCCTGTTTGGTATCGCGGTGATGAGATCCATACAGGTGCGAAGCCGCCCGAAGGTGATGGCTGGGAACAGGACACCGATACGTTGGATACGTGGTTCAGTTCAGCGTTATGGACATGGAGTACATTGATTGATCCCACACTCGCATTGGATATGACTGTATCATTTGAGGATTTACTCAAGCGTAGTCCTGATTTTCAGAAATTCCATCCTACCCAGGTTATGGAGACGGCCTGGGATATTATCTTCTTCTGGGTGGCACGTATGATTCTCATGACCACCTATGCAACGGGTCAGATTCCGTTCAGAGTTGTGTATCTTTCGGGACTTATTCGCGCGAGAGATGGACGGAAAATGAGCAAGTCGCACCCGGAAACAATGATCGACCCACTGGAGATGATTGATGACTATGGAACGGACGCCCTGCGTCTGTCGCTTATTCTGGGTCAGGCCGCAGGGAACGATTCCCGTCTCTACCGAGAGAAAATCGCCGGCTACCGCAACTTCATCAATAAACTCTGGAACGCGTCGCGGTTCATTCTGCTGCAGTGCGAATCGGCGGCCATCGATCCGCACGAGGTAGAACTGTTTGATCAACAGGGATTAAGCCTGGCGGATCAGGCGCTGCTCTCTGCTCTGCAGGACGTCGTGGCCGATGTCACGAAAGGGCTGCAAGAGTACAGACTCAGCGAAGTGGGCGAGCGGCTCTACGCGTTCGTGTGGGATTACTTCTGCGATTGGTATTTGGAACTGAGCAAAGGCCAGGCCAACTACGCCGTGCTGCTGCATGCTCTGCGGACGATCCTCAAGCTGCTGCATCCGTACTGCCCGTTCGTCACGGAGGAAATCTGGAGCCACGTGAAGCCGAAGCACGCCGGATTGCTCATTAAAGAGGAATGGCCGTTGGCCGACGAGGCGTGTAAGAATCCATCGGCGTTCGATCAGCTGCAAGTAGTTATCGACGTGGTCACCGCCATCCGCAAGCTGCGGACGGATCATCAGGTGCCTCTCGAAGCTCGCCCGCTCGTGGTGATCATCACGAAGGATCACGCCGATACTCTTCGGAGCCAGGCGGAACAGATCGTGCGTTTGGCGAGAATAGCGAAGCTGCATGTGGAAGATGTCGCTCCCGCAGGAGAAGTGATCAGCGCTTTCCTCTCGGGCATCGAGGTGCATCTTCAGATGGAGGGATTGATAGACAAAGAGAAAGAGCGCACGAATTTGCAAAAAGAGCAGGAGGGTTTGGAGAAGTACCGGCAGGGGATCGCGGCGAAGTTGGCGAACAAGCAGTTCATCGAGAAGGCGCCGCACGCGCTCGTCGCCGCCGAGCGGCAGAAATTGGCTGAAACAGAAGAGAATCTGGCGAAGATCGCGGATCGCCTGGGAAAACTGGAATCGTAATATTCTCAGAATCCGGATTCTTGCGTACCCTCAGCAATAGTTTTCACGTTTCCGGTGATAGTTGAGGATGAATCGTCGGTCCGCCTCTTCTCTCTGTCTTCTGGTTTCTCACTTCTGTCTTCTTCTCCCATCGAGGGCACGATTCTGCTGCGCAGACAAAAATCTTTTGACAGTGAACGACCGTCCACCTACACTGGTGTACGAACGTTTCCCCCCACGCCGCATGTCTCTCACCCCCCACCAGCGCACGGTTCTCAGTTACATCGGCGAGTTCCAGCACAAGCGGGGCTACTCGCCCTCGCTGGCGGATCTGGCCATTGCGTTCGGCGTGCGGAGCAAGAACGCCATCGCGAAGGTGGTGAACGTCCTCACGCGCGACGGGCACCTGGAGAAAGATCCCAAAGGACGTATCAAGATTCTCGAGCGCGCGGAGGAAGCAGTACAGGCGGCCTTCCGGCCTCTTTCCCTTCCGCTTTTCGGTCCCATCTCGGCCGGTTTCGCGGCTCCGGTGGAGGAGCAAGCCGAAGAGACGGTGACGCTGGAGGATTATCTCGTTCGCGATAAAGCCGCCACGTTCCTCCTGCGCGTGAAGGGCGACAGCATGATCAATGCTGGCATCCAGGAAGGGGATTTAGTCATCGTCGAGCGTGGCGCTCCGCCGAAGGTGCACGATATCGTCGTAGGTGTCCTCGATGGCGAATTCACGCTCAAACGCCTGCGCAAAGAGAAAGGCCGCTACTTCCTGCAGGCCGAGAACGACGCCTACCCGGATCTCTACGCCATGGATGAGCTCCAGGTGGCGGGGGTGGTGAGAGGCGTCATACGAAAGTACTAGAAGGGTAGTCGTACACCATCGGCTGCTCGATCTTTTTCCTGATGAACCATGATTGCTCATGTGGATGCGGATGCTTTTTTTGCATCAGTGCTGGTGCGGAAAGATCCCCGATTGCAAGGAAAGCCGCTGCTGGCTCTCGGTATGGGTGGAGGGTGTGTCATCGCCGCGAGCTACGAGGCGAAGGCCAAAGGAGTACGCACGGGCATGCGACTGACTGACGCTTTGAGACTCTGTCCCGAGGCGCTGAAAGTGCATTCCGATTTCCGCGAAACAGGCCTCGCGTCGGATCAGATCGTTTCGATCATCGAGGAACACTGTCCGTTCATTGAGCAGTTCTCCATCGATGAGTGGTTTCTGGATCTCACGAGCCTGGTCGGCGGCGTGCCGGGGGATCTGACGGCATGGGCGACGCATCTGCGACAGGAGATTCTAAAGCGCACTGGTCTCTCTGTGTCGGCGGGAATCGGCGCATCGAAGCTGTTGGCGAAGATGGCGTCGGAGTACCGCAAGCCTGGCGGTGTTACAGTTGTTTTGAATGATTCCTCCTTCCCCGGCAGGCAGGCGGTGGGGCCGGGGGAAGGTGCCCCGCAGGGCGGAAGGGGCCCTCCTCCGAGAAACCTTCCTCCGCGACCGCCCCGCCGCCGCCATCCCGGGCATCGGTCCGCGTCGGCTCGTGCACGTGGAGCGATTGGGATTAAAAACAGCGTGGGATATCGCCATGGCGAATAGTGCCGTCCTCAAGCAGTACTTCGGGCAGAACGGCGTGGAGATGCAGCGTGAACTCTTGGGTGAACGCTTGTCGCCGGTGGCGCGCTCGTCGGCGTCGCCGAAGTCGGTCTCGCGGGCGCGGAGCTTTCCGCCATTGCGCGATCGTGCGGTGCTGTGGGCGCATGCGTTGCGACATATGGAGTACATCGTGCTCAAGATGCGCCGCCAGGATCTCGCGTGCCGAGGAGCGTCTCTCTGGCTGCGCGACGACCGCTACGGGTACGAGAGCTCGCACGTGTCGCTTCCGCAGCCGTTCGATACCGAAGATCACCTGCGCCCGTACGTGGAGCGCTGCTTCCGGCACCTGTACCGGCAGGGATACGCCTACACCCAAGTGGGTCTGTCGCTGTGGAACCTGTGCCCGCGAGGTGGACAACAGTTCTCGCTGTTCGAGCATCCTCGCGTGCTTCTGGAGCGCGAAGCGCTTCAGAAATCTCTGGATACTGTGCACGAGCGTTTCGGGCGCGATGCCGTTACCCGAGCGTCGGCACTAAGGGTGAAGAGTGGAACGAAGAAAGATGTGCCGTGGTGGGAGATGTAGGGAATCCGCGGCATTAGGCTTCAGTCAGCATTGATCAGTATCTGTGGTATTTTTCGTAAAGTGGGAGCAGGTTTACAACCTGCGGTCGTCTCTCTGCATTCACCCAAACTCAGCCTTTGATCGATAAGTCCTGTAGTTATATGTCTTAAGAATCCGTGATTCCTTATCCTCACTCAAATCTCCTCCACATCAATCACCGTTAGATCCTTCTGACGCGTCAGTTCCAGGAAGGCGAGTGTCCACACCGTGCGGCGGAACACGTGCAGGTAGCCGAAGAAGTAGCTCACCACGCCGATGAGGATGATGCCGAGGAGTCCGGCGATGACGTAGCTCACGAGCGGCGAGAGCACATGGACGAGCACGAAGCCGGTGCCGAACACGATGCCGGGGATGAGCAGGATGACAATGGCGTTGATGAACACGCGGATGGAAATGATGAACAGGAGCAGCATGAGGAAGACGATGTGGCCCAGGTGGCTGATGAGGAGTTTGAAGCTGTGTCCCATCGACTGGAAGATATTCCACTGTTTGATGACGATGCCCTGCTCGGTGAAGCTCGCCATGAATTTGAGCACGCTCGAGAGGAGCCAGAAGGCGATGACGACGGCGACCATGAAGAACTTCACATTGCCGTCGATGTACCGCAGCGCGATTGAGACGAGTGTGATGGTGGTGGACCAGCTGGCGAGTACGAAGAACTCATGCGCGCCGAAAATGGGGAGGAAATTGTACAAGGCCAGGATCAGTCCGCCTTTGACCGGCTCTTGGCGGTGCGACTTCGCCGCCAGCCCGATGATGGCGCCGGCAGCGATGTGGGGGAAAATCCACTCTACGGCCAGCAGAAGGCCAAAACCGATGAGAATGGAGAGGAACAACCCGAAGGGCACATGGTTGTAGAGCCACTCGAAATCGTCGAAGAAGCCGACACGCTTCTCGGCGAAGTACGCGTAGATGAAGTACACTTGGTAGGCGAGGAGTTTTGTGTCGAGAAATGTCTCGCAGAACGATTCGGCGAATCCCCAGCGGCGCAGCGATTTCTCGCGCACGGTAATGGCCCAGGCCTCGGCGATGATCTCGCGGGGAGTCATGGGGGGATGATACAGGGAGGTGGTGGGGCGTTCTAAGAAATTGGAGGTGCTACGCGAAGATTCCAAGACTGCAAGACTTCAAGATTGCAAATCCTCCTACACCGTCATGGTGAGGCGCGAGCCGCAGCGAGCCTCGAGCCATTGGCGTTTAGTTTGGCTTATTGCAGTCTTGCAGTCTTGGGATCTTCCCTCAGGAGTCGCGGGATCGCCTGGTACCGGTACTCTTTCCCCAGCAAAATTGTGATAGTGCCGAGGCCCGTTTGGTCGAGCTCAGGTGGCGGTGTGGGCGCAACCGGAATATGGAGGAGATTGCTGAAGAACGGCGCCAGAGTCTGGCCGGTGCCGGCGCGCGCGACGATCATCGAGCTTTCTTGGTCGGGAATATTGCCGTTGCGGATCTCGTTGAGGTCGAGGCCGAAGCGGATGAAGTCGCCGGCCAGTGCGCGGGCGTGGCCGCTGGGCGCGCCGGCGTTGAGCACGTCGATGGTCGGATGCTGCAGGAGCACGTCGCGCTGAGTGAGGAAGAACTGCGTGAAAATGCGTAGAGGTTCCCACGTTTCCATGCCGCTGTAGGGCAGGGGCAGCAAGACGAACGCGCCGCCGAAGTTCTCCATGGGTGGCGTGTAGAGGAAACCGCCGGCTTCCGACGCGCCGGTGCCCTGGCCGTTCACGTTGTTGATCTGCACGTTGAGGATCTTGTGGCGGTCGATCTCGGTGCCGAGCTTCGCGGCGCCGACCATCTCGCGCAGCGACATGGTGGTTTCGGTGTTCGTGTTGACGGTATCCCAGAGCGACATAAGGGTCGAAGGGCTCGAGAGGATGCCTTTCTCCTTTGCGCGCTGCGCGAGTGCGGCCACAATCTGCTGCTGACGCGCAGAGCGGCTGAAGTCGCTAGTGGAGTGGCGGCTTCGCGCGTACTTCAGCGCTGTTTCGCCGTCCAGGTGCTGCGGGCCGGCGGCGATGCTGAACGTGACGTAGGAGTAGTTCGGGCCGGGGTATGTGGTGTCGACGATGGCCGTGGGTACGTCGATATCGATACCACCGAGCGCATCCACCGCGTTCACGAACCCAATGAAGTCGACCTTCACCACGTAGTGGATTTTCACGCCGAACGTGTCACCCATCTCGCGGGCCAATTCCTTCATGGCTTCCTGCGATGCGGCATTCTTGTCCATGCCTTGCTTGCGCAGGTAGCCCTTGTAGTCGCGATACAGACTGTTGACGCGCCCTGCGCCCATTTTGCTCGTGCGGGTGAAATACAGATCGCGCGGAATCGAGATCATCGCCACACTCTTCGTCTTCGTCGCATCGACGCTCGCGATCATCATGGTATCGGTGAGATTCGCGCCCTGGTGCGATTCGTCGCCCTGGCCGAGCAGCAAAAAGTTCGTGTAGCCGTGCTCGTCGGTGGGCAGTGTGGAGCCGACGGTGTTGATGATGCCCTTGAGCGTGACGATCTTGAAGTCGAACAGGGCTTTTGCCACGCCGGCCATCAGTAGAAGGGCGAGCAGTATCGCGATCATCGCGATGCCGATGCGTCTGAGGATCGACTTGCGATGTTCTTTCACCTGCTCTTCCGCCCGTTCTTTGCGATGACGACGGAACCACGCGACGAGCGGGTAGCCGAATTGCAGTGCAAACAGGGTGTACTTTTGCCACGGGAATTTCTTGCGAGGAGCACGGTACTCACTCACACGTCGGGTCGTGAAGGACATCGCGGACGAGTGTAGGGGAGGGAGGCGACTCTCGGAAGGGTCCCATGGAAATTCGGATTGATTTTTCGGCAGATGGATGCGGTATTTTTGTGAGTCTTCCTCTGGAAGAACGCTCCTCAAGACTCAAGATTCAACCCTCATTGCTACCAATGGATCACCCACAGCACGCCGATAAGCACGGGTTGATGCAGGAGGTAGATCATGAGTGAGTGGCGTCCTGGCCAGCTCAATTGTTCTACTGTCTGCTGTTTTATTTGCCATTGCCACTGCCATCGAACGTAGACGATACAGCCGAGCGCGTAGCCGATCAGTACCGTGCCGAACCAAGGAAAGAGCGGGAAATAATCGAGTGAGTCGAAGGCGGTGGGAAAGACGGGGAGAAAGAGGCGCGAGAAGCCCCAGTCGTGCGAGAGCCATCCTGTCAGGAAAAGGAAACTGATGATGAGATTCCAGCCGCCCAGTTGCGCGAACAGCGGCAGAAGCATCACGCTTATGCCGATGAGATGCAGCACGCCGAAGCGGATGAAGGTGTGCGGATCTATCGCGTACGTTGCGAGGCTGATGACGAGGCCCCAGCCGATCAGCCCCGCTCCACGCAGGAGGTTTTTTTTGTATATCTGTAGCCACTTTTGATTCTTGCGCTGCGCGCGATCCCACGACACGGCGAAGCTCGCGCCGACGAGGCCCAGGAAAAGGTGCGCTGCAATGCGCTGTACCCACCACCAGCCGCCGCCATAGAGGTTCATAGTCCATCCGTAGAATTCCTTCAGGTCGAACGCCAGGTGGAAAATGACCATCAAAATGATGGCGAGAGTGCGCAGCAGATCGAGCTCGAGATGACGAGTGGCGGATGGCATGGGTGATCGCGTGCAAAGCTACCTCGCTATCATGCGTCTGTCGAAGATCGTGATGGAGTGCGTAGCCGGATCGCCGTAACGTACAGGCAATACCTATGACCGATTATCACCGGGCCGTCGAGGCCCGGGTAGCGAGCGACGGCTCGCTACTGCGGTATTGTGAGGGAAATCGATTTCTTCAAGACTCACAAAAAAATCCCCCTCGCGGGGGATTTTTTTCGATAGTCGTTGTAAGAGCTATCCTTATGCCGCGCCGCGCTCAGCCGAGAAGCACTCCTTGCAGAGGACCGGCTTGCCACCCTCCTCGACGGAGCGGGGCTTGAACGGAACCTGGCACTGGTTGCCACACTTGGCGCAGACCGCGTCGAACATCTGACGCTCGCCAAAGCGCTCAGACTTACGGGCATTGCGGCAATCCTTGCAGCGCTGGGGGGCGCTGAGGTTCTTGCTCGCGTAGAATTCCTGTTCACCCTCGGTGAACGTGAAGTTTTGACCGCAATCGCGGCACTGTAGCTGCTGATCAGCCATAAAACAGAAAGAAGGAATAAAATGTAGCCGATTTCCTTCTTCCATGTTTCTCGGGAACCGATATGACCTGTCTGAAGGATTAGCTTAGGTCTAGTGTACAGGAGGGGCGAATTCTGTCAATGAATTCGTCAGTATCCGCCCCTCTTTCACGTTTCTAGCGGGTAACCGAGATTGTGACGCCCCCCTCGGCGTCGGGCGCCGTGACGGTAATACGCCCGTTCTTGTCTTTCTTAATGCGGTAGTGCGTGCGGCCTTCAGGCGCTTGAGGGTCGCCTGGAACGGTAACGAGGTACATGCCGGTGAGGAGTTCGAGATCGACACAGCTGCCGTTCGTAACCGACGAGGATGTTCCGGTCTTCTCGTTGTAGGAGGTAGCGCAGACTTCTTGTGACGTGGTCGTAATGGTGCCCGGCATATTGCCGTTGTTATCGATCATGTACTGGTACACGGCATTCAAGATCGTGTTCACATCCGATTGCCGCTGCGCGTTACGTGCGTCCTGCAGTTGCTTCGTGGGGGAGATTATCGGCAGGCCGAAAGATGGAAGCGAATCGCCGAAGCCGGAACCGAAGGTATTGCTAAATTCTTCGATCGATAAGGCGTTTGCGGGCGGTGCCAGTGTCGGCAGGGTCGCCTTTGTGGCCGTGACGCTCACTGAGCCGTACGACGTTCCTTCTTTTGTGAAGAAGTATACCTTCGCGCTCACAAACTCATTGCGGGCATTCATCTCCACTTTGATGGCCACATCGCTGTCTTTACTCTTGGCCAAGCGGCGTTCCAGACGTGCGGCGCGTCCGCCCATGGAATCCAAGTACGAGTTGGACGATGCAGAGAACCGTGTCTTTGCTTCGGGCGTGAGCGTAAGCTTGTACACGGTGCCGCCCTTCGCGCCCTTCGATGTCTGGACAGTGAAGTCGTCGTCCCACGTAGCCGTTCCCGTTCGCAGTTCCTGCAGGAATGACGACAGATCGGCGTCGGCTCCCGTGGACGGGAAGCGCACCCACCGCTTCTGCACGACCGAGAGCTGGGCGAGGGCAGCAATGTTCTCGTAGTGTCCGTCGAGATTCGTAAGCCGGGCGAAGCCTTCTTGTCCGCTGAGGATCGATTCCGCTTTGGCGCGAAGGGTGAACGTTTCCTGTGCCTTCACATCGACGGTCGCATTCCAGGTACCCGCGCCGAGCGTATTTGCCGTCCAGTCGAATGCTTGGGTTCCTTTGACCCAGACCGAGGCGTACATGTTCTGCTTCGTGTCGCCGTAGTGGCCTTCGATGGAGATGGCGAGGACACTCGGGAGTTGCGTGAGCATCGCTCCCACCTCGTTCGGCATGGTTGCTGCCGATGCGATGGAAGGAAGCAGAAAACTCAGCAGGAGCGACAAACTGACAAGACGGCGCATGGGAAGGGGGAGGGGAAGGACAGGAGCGTAGCAGTTCTGAGAGTCTTTGGAAAAAATCGGTAAGTGTGAACACGAAAATGCGTCAACACTCAGCACGCTACCCCCTCACTATGTACCAATACTTCTCGCAACTCGCCGCGCTCGGGTCCGTCCGCTACCGCCACATCGAACGCCTGCGCAAGCGCCGCCCCGCCATGGCGCGGAAGGCGGTGGAGGAAGAGATGATGGAGGAGACGGATGAAGAGGCGGTGATGTGAGGGGTGAGGTTTGAGTCTTGAATTTTGAGTCTTCAAGAGCGATAAGCGGATAGCGGATAGCGGATAGCGATAAGCATCTTGCTGAGGATTGCTTCAAGCCTGAGTGCCATCTCTCATTTGCAGTCTTGCATTCTTGCAGTCTTGCAATCTTTCGTTACCGGCCCTTCAAGATTCAAAAAGCCCTCCCGAAGGAGGGCTTTTTGCAAGGTCAGGAGAAGGATCACTTGAGAGTGACCTTCGCGCCGGCCTCTTCGAGCTTCTTCTTCATTGTCTCGGCGTCGGCCTTGGGTACGCTTTCCTTCACCATCTTGGGAGCGCCGTCGACCATCGCCTTGGCATCGCCGAGGGCGAGGCCGGTGATCTCGCGGACCACCTTGATGACGGCGATCTTCTGCGCGCCGGAATCGGTGAGCTCCACGTTGTAGGCGCTCTTCTCTTCGGCTGCTGCTGCATCACCGCCAGCGGCGGGAGCTGCTGCGACGGCGACAGGAGCGGCGGCGGAGATGCCGTACTCCTGTTCCATGAACTTCACGACGTTGTTGAGCTGAATCACGTTCAGCTTCTCGAGGGAGGAGATCACTGCTTTCTCGTCGGCGGAAAGCTCGATCGTGGCGGTATCGGCCATGGGAATGAGGGGGAAAGAATGGAGAATTGAAAATTGATAATGGAAAATTATGCAGGAGTGGAACCCTCAGGTGCTGCTTCTGCGTCGGTTTCCGTGAGGGTATGGCTTGCATCTTTCAGATCTTCGGCGAGCACCACTTCGGTGCGGCCGCCGGTGGCGGGATCAATGGGATCGCCGGTTGCATCTTTCTCTACGGCATTGGCATCGGCGGGGGTTTCATCGGCGGCTGGCATCGCTGGTGCTTCGGCAGGGGCCGGTGAGGCAACTTGCGGTTTGGCGCCGCCCTTCTTCTCGAGCTCGCTGAGCGCGCGGGCGAAACCGGTGAGCGGGCTGTTCATCATCGAGGCGAACTTCACGAGCGGCGAACGGATCATGCTGGCGAAGATGGCGAGGAGCACCTGGCGCGACGGGATGGTTGCAAGGTCCATCGCTTCCTGCTTGCTCAACAGCTTTCCTTCGAACATGCCGCCGAGGAATGCCACCTGCGGGTGATCCTTGCTGAATTTAAAGGCGATCTGCGCGCCCGAGAGGGGATCTTGGTAGCTGAAAATGCAGGCGACCGGCCCGTCGAGTGTATCTTCCTGCAGCTCCGGCAAGTTCGATTCCTTCGCTGCGATGGCCATGAGGGTCTTCTTGGCCACCTTCATTTCGGCACCCTGCGTCTTGAGCTGCTTGCGCAGATCCGACACGTCGGTGACGTTCATGCCGATGTAGTGGGCGAAGATGACGGACGACGCAGTGGTGAATTTGTCCTTGAGTTCCTTCAGTTGCTCGGCTTTCTGTTCGCGTGTGACGGCCATGGAACGCGGGGGGAAAAGGATGGTTGAAGTCGGTGGAGCATTGTCATGCTGAGCAGCCTGCCCCTCCGTAGCGTTGCGAAGGAGGGGGCTTGTCGAAGGGGAGACGAAGCATGACACAAAAACGCTGGCTCCGGTTGCCCGGGAGACCAGCGAGGAACACGGCACGAATCACCAAGCCGAAGCCGAGTGGCCGATGCTGTATTCCTCGGAGGGGCTTATGTCGGTCTGCGACCTTGTGCCCTCGGTCTTCGGACGTGCGAGAAGTGTAACCATAATTGGGAGGAGGTCAAGGGAGAATGGTAAGAAAGTACCGTAAAGGCGTCTTGGGAGAAAAGAATTCAAGACTGCAAGAATGCAAGATTGCAAAGAAATCCCAAGATTCGATCTTTTGGTATGTGGTTTGGCTTATTGCAGTCCTGCAGTCTTGAATTCTTTTCTCCGACCGATAAGTGTCTATCATGCTCCCATGCGTGTCCTACTCCAGAGGGTCCAATCTGCGTTCGTCACAGTAGATGGTCAGATGATTGGGCAGATTGAGCGTGGGTACGTGCTGTTCGTAGGAGTGATGCGCGGCGATACGGGCGCAGAGGCGGAGTGGCTCATGCGGAAGGTGGTGAATCTCCGTTTGTTCGAGGGTGAGGATCACAAAGTGAATGATCGGTCCCTGATTGATATCGGCGGCCATGCGCTGGTCATATCGCAGTTCACGCTGGCAGGGGCAGTGGAGAAGGGGAATCGCCCGGACTACACGATGGCCGAGGCGCCTACGGCCGCTGAGACATTGTACGAACAGTGTATACGGCAGTTGCGCGAGATGGGTGTGACGCGCGTGGAACAAGGCGTTTTCGGCGCACATATGCAGGTGTCGCTCATCAATGACGGTCCGGTGACTCTGCTCCTCGAACGCGTGCCGATGGTGTAACATACGCGTTCTCCTGATGAACGAGACGATCTCCTCTCCGCTGGCTGTCATCCTCCAAGAACTCCGCCTGCGGAAGGTGGCGACTCCGCGGGTGGAAGCGGCGTTTCGCCTGGCGATGGATTTCTGCGTCGACACGATGCACTGGGTGGGGATCTCCACTGCAGATCACGTGGAGAGAGTGCTGCGAACGCTGCTCGCATTCGAGCCGGACGAAGATGCGCTCATCGCCTGCGTGCTGCACCATACGCTGGACAGCAAGCGCGTGACGCTCATGGACATCGAGGAGCAGTATGGCCACACCGTGCGGTCGCTCGTGAGCGGGGTGCATCTCTTATCGCAGGTGCAGCTGCAGACGAGCCGCCATTCCGTGCAGCATCTGCGCATGATGCTCTTGAGCGTGACGGACGACGTGCGCGTGCTGCTCATCATCCTGTGCGATCGTGCTTCGCTCCTCGAGGAACTGCCGCGCGCGTCGGACGAGGATCGAAAATGGATCTGTCAGAATGTCTTGCACCTGTTCGCGCCCGTCGCTTCCCGGCTCGGCATCCACACACTCAAGCAGCGCATGGAGAATTCGGCATTCCCCATTCTGTATCCCAACGACAGCGCGCTCATTCAGACACAGCTGGAACACGTGCATACGCGGTACGCGAACTTCCTGCCAGAGGTGTCGGCGCAGCTGCGCAATGCCTTGGCGGATCAGGGGATTGCGGCTGCGGTTGATGGGCGCGAGAAAAACCCGTACAGCATCTTCGTGAAGATGCGGAACAAAAGCGTCTCCGACATCGAGCGGCTGCACGATCTGTTTGCGCTGCGGATCATCGTCGAGACGGAGGAAAACTGTTACCGGGCGCTCGGCGTGGTGCATCAGTTGGGAAGACCTGCTGCCAATCGGTTCAAAGATTACATCGCCTTCCCCAAGCCGAACGGTTACCGCAGCCTCCATACGACCATGGCGCGGTTCCCGGGCGTGCCGGAAGGGATTTTCACGGAAGTCCAGATCCGCACGGAAGCCATGCACCGCGAGGCGGAATTCGGCATCGCCGCGCACTGGCACTACAAGGAACGCGGGTCGGCCGTGCGCGTGGTCGACAGCGTGCAGCTGCAGGAGGTTCTCTCTAAGCAGCACGATTTCGGGCAGGAGGAAGATACCGCCGGCATCATCAGCGATCACATTTACGTCCTCACCCCGTCGGGCGACATCGTCGAATTGCCGGAGGGGGCCACGCCGCTCGATTTTGCCTTCCAGATCCACACCGACCTTGGATTGTCGTTCAAGTCTGCGCGCGTGAACGGCAGCATTGTGCCGCTCACGTACGAGCTCGAGAACGGCGATGTGGTCGAGATCGTGCGCAACCGCACGCCCCAGCCGTCGCCGGAATGGCTCAAGCTCGTGAAGATGGCCTCGTCGCGCACGCGGCTCAAGCACTACCTGCACTCGCTCAATCGCGGGGAGTACGTCGCGCGCGGGCGCATGCTCCTCAACGAGGAATTCCAGAAGCTGCACCACGTACCTCTCGATACCGATCTCACGGCCCTGCGTCTGTACGAGGGCACCGTGCTCTCGGTGCACGAGCGTGAAGATCTCCTCATGAAAATCGGCCAGGGGTCGGAGCGTTCCTCTGCGGTGCTTCCGCATCTCGATGCGCTCCGTCCACTGCTTCAGCAGCGCGAGAAGCAGAAGAAAGTGAAGGCGCATCCCTCGGCGTTGGGTTTGGTGATCGACGGGGGACTGCCCATGCCCGTCCGCTTCGCCAAGTGCTGTAAGCCCGACGAGCTGCGCGAGGGCGGCATCGTCGGTATCGTCACGCGAAACGGCCGCATCACCGTGCACCGGGAAGGATGCAGGATGATCCGCTTGGCGAACACGGAAAGGAAGGTGGGAATGCGGTGGGAGGAAAAGAGGGAGAATGAATCTTGAGTTTTGAAGAGCGATAAGCGGATAGCGGATAGCGGTAAGCATATCGCTGAGGGTTGCTTCAAGCGTGAGTGCCATCTCTCATTTGCATTCTTGCAGTCTTGCAATCTTTCGTCACCGGCTATTCAAGACTCAAGATTCAAAACTCAAGACTCAGCCCTCATCCCAGCATTTCCACTACGAACTTCTCCACTTTCCTGCGCCAGCGCAGCTGCTCAAACTGCTCGGTGCCGGGGACGAAGCGGGGCATCTGCGCGCGCTCTTCGGGTGAGGCCGACGCTTGGGTGTCGGCGACGAGCTTCTCGATCTCCTCGTCCGTCACCTCGATGTTCTTCTGCTTGAGTGCTTCCTCGAGCCCGAACCGCAGCGTGAGGCGTTTGACGGCCTGTTCGCGCATCTCCTTCTGGAGCGATGCCTCGTCGCGTTGGGTCTGCTGTATCCAGTCTTCGATGGTCGCATTCTGCTGTTGCAAGCGGTCGCGCAGGTCGAGCAGGATGGCGCGCGCCTCCTGCTCCACGAGCTCGTCGGCGAGTTCCACCTTCGTGGCGTTCACGAGCGCGTCGAAGAGTTCCTCTTCGCGCTTCTGGCTCAACAATCCCTGCTCTTGCTCCTTCATCGAATCCTCTAACCTTTTGCGCACGTCGGCGGCGGAATCGGCCTGCAAGTTCTGCTTGGCGAACTCGTCCGTCAGTTCCGGCTTTCTCACTTCCTCCACTTTTACAACCTTCACGTTGAACGTGGCGGGCTTCCCGCGCAGGTGCTCGGCATGGTACTTCTCGGGGAAGGTGATCGAAAAACTCTTCTCCTGCCCTTTGCTCAGTCCCTTCAGTTCATCCTCGAAGCCGGGGATCAGCGTCTTGCTGCCGATGACGGCCTGGTAGCCGCTCGAGCGCGTGCCGGGGATTTCGTTCTTCTGCTCGTCGACACCCACGAAATCCATCGTCACCTGATCGCCCTCGGCGGCGGCGCGATCCACTTCGGTGAGCGTCTTGTGTTGGTCGAGCACGTAGTCGACCATGCGCTGCACATCTTTCTCGTCCACTTTCGTGTCCTTCTTCTCAATCTTGATGCGATCCAAATTTTTGAGTGTCACCGCGGGTTTCTCGGCAAACGTCACCTTCACCGTGATCGGCTGCAGGCTCTCGATCTCCACGATCGGCGCGATGATGGGCTTCAGCTGATGCTCCTGCGCCAGCTTGCCGATCCATTCCGGCAGCAGCAGGCGGACGGTTTCGTCCATCACCGCTTCGTCCTTCAGACGCTCGCGGATCGTCGCAACGGGCGCTTTCCCGGGCCGAAAACCCGGTACGGACACGTTCTGGCCCATTCGTCGCACGGCGGCTTCCTCGGCTGCGGCGCTCTCCTCCGCGGTGAACGTCAGCCCGAACTGCGTTTTACTCTGGGGAAGTTTCTTTGGGTCGGAGATCGTTGGCATGGGGAGAATTGAGAATGGAAAATTGAAAATGGAGAATTACAAGGTGGAACGGGACGTTTTGATGATCGCGGTCAGTATGTTGATGATAGCATGGAGATCAGTGCGTAAAGCATCTGTGCTGGCTTCCGCAGTGATTTGCGCGTCCTTGAGGAGACGAAGCCAGTAATCAGTTTCATGAGATTCTTTGAGGGCGATCGAAAGTTTGGAGATGAAATCCTTCTTACTTTGCGCCTGAAGAGCCTCTTCGACATTCGCTCCGATGCTTGTTCCCGACTTCAGAATCTGCTGACTCATGACAAACTCCTTTTCCTGAGCAAGTTTTTTAGCAAATTTCACGATGCTCAGAGCAAACGCGTACGTTTTTTCCTGAATGACGTTCGGCTTCTTCATCTGCTTTACTTATAATGCAAAATAAAATCTTCAATTCTCCATTTTCCATTCTCAATTTACTTCTTCTTCCTCCAGTACATCAGTATCGGCGTGGCCACGAAGAACGACGAGTACGTTCCGATGATGATGCCGAAGATGAGCGTGAGGATGAACCACTTCACGCTCTGGGGGCCGAAGAAGAGGAGCGAGAACAGCGTGAGGAGCGTGCAGAAAGTCGTGTTGAGCGTGCGGTTGAGCGTCTGGCGCAAGCTTGCCGCAGCGAGCGTCACGAAATCTTGGTTGCTGCGTTCGACGGTGAGGTTGTGGCGGATACGGTCGAAGATGATGATCGTGTCGTTGACCGAGTAGCCGAGGATGGTGAGCAGCGCCGTCATGAACAGCGTGTCGACTTGGAACGTGGTGTAGTGGCTGAGGATGGTGAAGATGCCCGACGTGATGAGCAGGTCGTGGAGCAAGGCCAGCACCGCGGCCACGCCGAAGCGCATGGGGCTGTACTTGCGCGGTACGTTGCGGAACGCGAAAGCGATGTAGAGGATGATGGCGATGGAAGCGACGGCCAAGGCCATGAACGCGTGGTTCTTCAGCGTGGCGCCGACCGTGGGCCCGATGGTGGTGAACTGGCGCTCATCGAACTTGCCGAGTTGCTTCTGCAGATCCTGCGTGAACAGCACGTGCTGCTCGTTGGTGATGGGCGGCGTGCGGATGAAGTAGGTATCGGCCGTCGTCTTCGAGACTTGCGCGTGCGCAAGCGATTCCTTCAGTGCCTTCGCATCGGCTGTGTTGCCATGCGGCACAGGATCAAATCCCGTGATCGCTGTATCGAGGTCGGCTTTTACTTTGCCTTTTGGCAGCTGGATTTCCATCAGCGTTCCGCCTGTGAACTCCATGCTCATGCGGGGGCCGGGGTAGATCAGCAACACGGCGCTCGCGAGAAGGAGCACCGCAGAGACAAAGCCGAAGACACGCGTGAGGCGGATGTACGACATCGGGCCGAGAGCGTAGCGGGTTTTTTAGAGGATCACAACCCGGTCTGCGCCCCTGTTCCTGCGGTGCGTTCGGCGGATGGGGCTTTCGCGATGGGCAGCGTTTCCGTGTGGAAGATGAGAACATTTCCTTCGCGCGCCACGGACCAACGCAGAGGGGCCGAGCCGTCGAACGCACGGGGCAGCAGTGTTTGCAGCAGGGTGGAGGAGAGCGGTGCGAGGGTTGATTGCAGCCACGTGGGGCTCGTCTGCCCCGCAGCGAACGTATTGCGGGGGAGTGTCCAATCAGATTGCGGATCTCCATCGAGGAATCGTTCCAGGAACAATGCGTCATTCCCGAATAAAAAGTCGGCATCCCGCTGCGCGGTGATGAGTGAATGGCCCGTGGTGCCCCGTGTGACGAGAATCTCCCATGATCCGCGCTGCTCAGGTAACGGGTCTGATTCATTGGATCTGGCCGCGAGTCCGCGGAAGGAGAATCCCTGTTTAGCGTCAAAAGTCTTTTCGACCACTCGTGCTCCTCCCTGGCCTGCGCGCTCGCGATGCAAGCGTGTCATGATCGTTGTGAGTGACTCGGCGTTCGGTGCGGTGCCGCGAAGCACGAAGGCGCCGCCGGTAGCCGAACGCGGCCCGATGGCCAAGAGCATACCGTCTTCGAGGAGCGGCAGCAGGTCATAGGGAACGCTGATGTCGTTGCCGATGGATGCACGCACGAGGGTGGCGGCTCGCGCGTCGAGGATCATCTGCTCCTCCGGCGTCACACTTGCGCGCAGCGAACTCCAGAGCGGACGCGGGCGGCCGACGTAGAGGATTTGCTCAGCGTTTGCTGGAATCGCGAGACTCGCATTCGGCGCGGAGAATATCGCTGCACGGGGGTTGTACGCCATCAGCGTCGGCGCGTCGGCGCGTACCGTGAGCCCCGCGTAGCGATCGATGCCGAGCAGTGCTGCGGATCGACGATCATTCGCCGAGAATGTCTGCGGCAGTCGCTGGGTGTCGATGAATGCCCATGGTTGCGTGGAGAGTTTCCCCTTGAGTGTCGCGTACGGTGCAAAGGCCGAAAGACGGTCCTTCGTGTCGGCGAGCAGAGCCGTGAGTTCCGGCTGCCCGGACGTGACGATGCCATCGCGCAGCGGCGTGCCGGCCTGGGGCGAGAGCGTGAGTGTCGCGTACTTCTGCAGGGGGAACATCACCCAGCCGAGCGTGCCGGAGGGAAGCTGCACCAGTGCGACGTGAACCGGTTCCGTCGCGGCGGGCACCGTGTCGAGGACAGGGAAGAGGGAAGAGTAACGATGCAGATCTGTACTCTCTCCTTGATGGAATACGGCCACGGTCGCTGCTTGCGGTAGGTACGTCGACGGAGCGAGCTGCCGGTCGGATAGTAGATAAATACCAGTAAGCAGTGCGATGACGGCCAATGCACTGCCCGCGACGGCGAGCAGAATGGCACGGAAGCTGACGGGCAAGGTTTCGCTCATTTCGGCCATTGTAGCGAATGAATTCCATTTGTCCCGTCGACTCCAAAATGTATTCATGACATAGTTTTATGCTTCGGCCATCGCTGTTAGTTGCGTGTTCGCTACACAGCGATTACGATAACCTGATTTGTGAATGACACCCGCCACGGCCTACGGGCCCAGACAGTCTCACAAATGCACACCAACAGCCCACACAAACACAAACGCCCCGGGGCACATCCAACAACTCCTGATCCATCACATCACTGTCAGTAGAGAGAAGAGTGGCCGCATCGGTGGTTCGACACTATTCACCACCCGCGGCCCGTGCTCACCTCTCGTTCCCTTTGGCCACCCCTCCTTGCATCCTTTGCAAACCCCTGAAGACGGAACGACACCGTGACTCCCTCAGGCGCCCTCTGTACACATCCGTGTACGTTGTGGCCACCCTCCTCTCTGCTCCGCAATACCGCACCGACGAATGCGAGCGAGCTCGATCGGTGTGTACCCCCTCCACTCCCCAGTGTCTCCCAAGAGAACTTTTCTCTTCGTGGCAGACCGGCCCGGGGACTTCGGTTGGTCCCGAGGAGAAACAAGAGACCAGAGCATTGCAGAGATCGAGGGCTCCTCCCCTCACTCGTTCTTCCGCCAACGATACAGCTCAGTGCCATTCCTCACGGAACGTCACCGATAGCCCCGGCGGGCAGACACCAAGACAAAAAAGGCCGCACTCGTTGTGGTCTTTTTTGCTATGAGTCTTGATGGGGAAGATTGCAATCTTGCAGTCTTGCATTCTTTTATCTCATTGTCTCCACCTTCTCCCGCACCTTCTGCGCCGTCGGGTCCAACTGGAGCGCTTGCTGGTACGCGGCTGTTGCTTCGTCTTTGCGGTCGAGTGCTTCCAGGATCGTGCCGAGGAGTTCGAATGATTTTGCATCCTGCGGCCAGCGCTTGGTGGCTTTCTCGGCCGCGACGAGCGCGTCCTCCTTCCGTTGGAACCGGAGCGCCGCTGCCGTGAGCGCGGCTGTGTCGTTCAGCGTGGCGTCCTTCCGTTCGCTCAGCGCGACGTACTGGGACAGCGCGAGATCGATATTCTGCGCCTGCTCCGCCTGGTTCGCCAGAAAGGATCGTACTTCCGTCTCGGGTTCGAATCCGTTACTGAGCGCGTACTGCGCGAAGGTGATGGCGTTCTGATGGTCGTTCGCGGCCGCGTAGGCGCGCGCGAGGTAGTACTGCGTCTCGGGTTTTTCGGGGTCGAGCGTGTACGCTTTTTCCAGCGAGCGCAGCGCGAGGTCGTACCGCTCGGTAGTGAGCTCGCAAAACCCCTGCACGATCCACGCGTCGCGGTAGTCGTCCTGCATGCGCGACACCTGCGCGAGCAGCGGGAGCGCGAGTTCGCACTGCTGCGTTTCGGCCAGCGCGCGCGCGAGGAGCGTGACGAGGTGAATGTCCGGGCTATCGGGGAACAGCGCGTACTCGTCGTACGCGCCCTGCAGCACTTTTGCGTACGATCGCAGGACAGGGTCCCAGCTGTTCATCACCTGCGTCAGCTCTTGCTTGGCGGCATCGTGGCTGCCCTGCACGATGCCGATGAGAGCGAGCGCGTAGTGCTTCTGGGGGGATTCCGGCGCGCCGCCGAGCAGCGTCTGAGCTTTCTGCAAGTCGCCTGCACGAATGTCGAGAATCGCTTCGAGGAGTAACACATCTTCCGGCTTCGCGCCGGCGTCTGTCATACGACGCATCGTGGTGCGCACGCCTTCTGCGTCGCGTCGCTGCAACTGCGCCTGCGCGAGTTTGCGGAGCGCGGGCAGGCCGCCGCCCCGCTTCACCGCTGTGCCGTACTGATCCTGCGCGGCTTTCCAATCGCCGTGCAGCGCGAGCAGATCGCCCTGCCGTAGCGCGACGAGTGCCTCGTCGCCCGCGTCGAGCGGCGTGTTGTCGAGCGGCGAGCTTACCGTAGGGGCTTGCGATCCGAACGCCTGCAGGCGTTTCTGCAACGCCAGTTCACTCTGCGTCATCTGCCACCACAAAAATCCTACCAAACTGCCGGTGACGAGCAGGGCGGCAACGACCGGCAGCAGTATGCGGGCGGGAAGTTTCATCGGCGCCAAGAGTACAGGGTTGGGCGAAAGGGGGCTACTGGAGAAGTTGGGGGACAGGGGAGGATTCCATCATCAAGTAAGCGAAGAGCGAATAGCGGTTCGCTGCAAGCAAGAACGGAGATGCTCCCCGCTTACCGCTCGTTTTCTCCCTCAGTCTTCCACCGCCGGGCTCAATTCTCCATCGTTATGCATAGCGCTGGCTACTTTGCCTTTCGCAGCGGCTTCGGCGAGGTGCTTCGGCAGTACGGCCTCGATGGCGCCCCACTTCGCATCACCCTCTTGGGGCAAAAGAATCGTCACCTGGTCGCCGATCTCCGCGCGGTAGAATGTCACGGAGGCGAGCAACACGCGGAACGCTTTGCCTTCGGCGAGCACCTTGTACTGGCCGTCTTCCTGGATCAGCACGCCCAGCGCCGTACGGCGGGGGACGGGCGCGATCTGCTTATAGATGAATTTTCCTTCGTCGGTGATAGTGAGTTTCATACCGTCGCCCTCCACGAGCTTGCTCTTGGAAGCGTAGTTGGCCGGCACGGGGTACGTCTGGCCGGAGCCATCGACCATGTTCTGTCCGTCGAAGATGCCCTCGATCACCTTGCCGCTCACGGCCGTCGACATCGTCGACGCGCGCAGCATGTGCTTCTCACGGCCGGTATCGCCGACACCCGTCACGTCGCGCAGGAGCGCATGTGCGGTCTTGAGCGAGGACATGGCACTGTCGATCAATTCCTGTACCTGGATGAGTGTGTCGTCGGACATGGGACGGAGAGGGTAGTGTATGAACCCCTTTACGCAAGGGAGGGAAGCACCTCAATGTCCAAGTGCACGGATGAGAGTCGGCGTTGCATCTCGGTGTCTGTGAGGAGGCCGCGTTCGGCGCCGATCTGGCTGAGGACGCTGGCAGCGTTTATCGTACCTGCACGGAGGCACTTTGGCAAGTCCCAACCGGCGATCAATCCGTAGGTCATGGCGGTGCCGAAGGCGTCGCCCGCGCCGGTCGTATCCACGATGCGCTGCTGCGAGAGGACGGGGCAGGCATAGTACGATGTGCCGTCGAAAGCCGTGGCGCCGTTCGCGCCGTCGGTGATGGCGATACTGCGTGGTCCGAGAGCATGCAGCTGCGCGAACGCATTCCCCACAGTCACTTGTCCGCTGAAGGCGAGGGCTTCCTCGCGGTTTAGCAGAAGGAGATCGGTATGCGCGAGCAGCGCACGATTCTCGGCTCGGTCGATGCCGTGCGCGATCTGGTTCCCGCCAGGGTTCCACGTGAGCCCCGGTCCGCTTGGCGCGCTGAGCACGGCGATGAGGTCGTCCTCGATCATGCAACTGGCATCGTTGAGGTGGTTGAGGTAGATCCAATCGACCGACGACGCGTACGTGCGGTCGAAGGTCGTGTCGTGCAGGTGCGTGTTCGTGCCGGGCGTGTAGAAGATGATCCTCTCGCCGCCCTGGATGTTCACGATGATGGAGAAGCTCGTCGTCTCGCCCTCCACCTGCGTGAGCGTGCCGGTGTACACGCCTTCGCGTCGCAGGTTCTGGAGCAGCGCCTCGCCCCACTGGTCGGATCCCACGATGCCGCTAAAAGCGGCGTCGCAACCGAGCCGTCGCAATCCCACGGCCGTGTTCGAGGCCCCGCCGCCGCACGCTTCCGTCACATCGCGCACCGGCACTTTACAGCCCGGCGCGATGTCTGTGAGCAGATGCTCCGTGTGGACGAAGAGATCGAAGGTGGCGCCGCCGATGGAGAGAGTGCGAGGGGACACGGGGATGGGAATTGAGAATAGAGAATTGAGAATTGAGAATTGAGAATTGAGAGGTGTCTTGTTGCTGATCATTTTCCATTTTCCTTTCTCAATTTTCAATTTCTATACCGCTCTTCCATTATCCGCGCGAACGCCCGCAGTTTTCTTTTCTCTCGCTTCTGTTTTCGATGGAAGCCGTAGGCGATCATCGTGAATGCCAGCGCAGCCCACCAGGCGACTGGCGGCAGGCCGGAGCCGGGGTTCTTGGCGCCGGGGTGCATGGTGATGAGCGGCGGGCGCTCCTGGTCGGGGATCTGCTCGACAGGTGCGGCCGAGAAGCCGTTGCCGGTGGGCGTGCCTTCGCCGATGGCGGCGATGTCCGTCAGTTGTTTTCCCTCGATGGTGACGGGTACGAGTTGCAGTGAGTATTGCACGCCGGGGAGGAGATCGGTGAGGCGGTACTGCTTGAGGGCGGGGTTGATGACGCGCTGTTCGCTGAGATCGTCCGGCGAGGCGCCGAACTTCACGATGAACGCGCCGAGGGTCGGGGCATTGGGGAAATCCCACGCCAGAGTGAGTGCGCTGTCGCCCGGTATCACTTGGAGCTTGATGCCATCCGGCACCGCCGAGACGGTCGTGCTCTTCTGCGTGCTCTCGCGGTTGCCGAGCAGGCCCGTGACGGCGAACAGGTAGCGCGTGCCGGGCATCAGCCCCTGTACGACGGCCGAGGTCGTGGCATCGGGCGTGTCGATACTCTTGGCGAACACGGGTTCCTGGTTCGTCTCGCTCGCATCGGCGTCGCCGATGTAGATGCGGTAGCGTTCCACTTGGTCGCTCGAAGCGGTCCAGTGGAGTTTGACGGCGTTGATCTGCGGTTCGGCCTGCACGTTCTGCACCTGTGCGAGCCCTTTCGGCACCACCGTGAGCGACGACTCGAAGGTGCCGGCGTTGCCCGCTTCATCCGTCGCGGTGGTGATGACGGAATACGTGTCCTCGCGCGCCGGCGCCACAAAGAGCGCTTGGTACAGGCTTGGCGAGGAGGGGTTTTGCGTGAACAAAACGGTCTGTCCGTCGACGACGAGCGCGACGCTCTTGATGTCGGTGTCGCTCAGCTGCGTCATGGCCAGTACGTTGGCGCCGGCCTCGGGCGAGGGCGGCGAGAAGGTGACGCCGCGCACCGACGGGCCCGTGGCATCCACGGTGACGGTGACGGTCGCGGGCGTGAGGAAATTCTGCTGATCGGAAACTTTCATCGTCGCCTGCGTGCTGCCCGGCGCGAGCTGCACGTACGCGGCGAAGTTTCCTTCGGCGTCGCTCTGCGTCGTTACCGGCGAGGTGCCGCCTTCGACCGTGAGGTTCGTGAGCGGTGCGGCCTTGCCTGTCACCTGCACTTGCAACCCTGCCACCGCCGAGCGCGGCGAGAGGATCTCGATGCGGCCGCTGGTGCCGGCGTCCCCGGTGGAGTTGGCGATGATCTTCGCGCTGCCACTGATGCTCGGATTGCTGGTGTCTTCCACGTGGATCTCGTGCAGGCCGGCCTGCGTGAAGGTGAGTGCGGCCGGGACGTTGAGATCGCCCTGCGACTGCACGAGGAACTTCAGTTTTCCGTACCCGTCGCGGTCGGTGTCGATGCCGGGGAGGATGGCGTTGGCGTCGTTGCTCACCGACACGTAGACGGAGCCCGTGTAGTCCGGCACCAGGTTGCCCTGCGCATCCACCGCGCGGATGCTGAAGGCGAAAGGTTCCTTGAGCGTGGCGATCTTCGGCAGTGTCAGTTCGAATCCTTTGATGACGCTCTGCGCGTGTGCCGTCGGCACGATGCTCGCGATCAGCGCGTCGCCGCCCATGGCGGCCATGCCGCCGGTCCACAGCGTGGCGCGCGCGTCGACAACGGTGTTGCTGAGCAGATCGAGCGCGGTGAGCGTGGTCTGTCCGGCTTCGCGCACCTGCACCGAGAAGCGCTGCATACCCGCGGCATCCGTCAGATCCGTCAGCTGTGTCACCGTGTCGCTCGGGCGGGTGGCCACCAGGTGCACCGGCCGGCCGGCGAGGGGATTCGCGTAGCGGTCGCGCAGCGTCACGCGCACTTCCGTCGTTTGGCCCGCGCTCACCTGCGTCTGCTGCGCCTCCACCGCGGAGTTCTGCGCGTCCACGGCGCCGGGCTTCACGGCGAAGTGCGCCGAGGCGGGGAGCGGTACGCTCTGCTGTTCCACGGTTACTTCGTACACGCCCGCTTCCTCCAATGCATTACCGGGGATGCTCACGCTCGCGTTGCCGTTCGCGTCGACCTGTGTAGAAAGAGGAACGTCGGCGCCGGATGGGGAACGCACGACAATGTCGGCATCACCGGCGGCCAAGCCCGACGCGTGAACAGTCGTGGCGAGACCGGCGAACGTGTCGCTCGCCTGGATCGAGCCCACGGCCAAGGCCGGGAGCGGCGCCGCGCACAAGCTGACAGCGAGCGTGATGGCGAAGAGTTGTTTGTGCATGTATCGCACTATTATAGCAAAAAAAGGGGTTTCTCTCAATGTTCGGCATGTATGGATTACTTTACGAGCATTCCATCGTAAAATACCAACTTTTCCGCAATCAGTTGCGATCAGCTGTATTTCTGCACTTCTCAATTGTCAATTGTCAATTCTCAATTGCGCTCACGATCGTGCTCTCCGGTATCCTACGATCCATGCGTCGCTTCTCCTTTGCTTTGCTGACATCCTCGCTTTTTCTCGTTGCTTGCGCGAGCGCCGGCTCGAAAGCGACGGTCACATGCAAGGAGCAGTTTTGGAATGGATCGGTGGGGCTGTGTCTGCCGACGGGGTGGAAGGTGGTGCCGCGCGAGACGCTCACCGAGCGCGGCTTGCCGCAGGAAGTCGTGACCGCGTTCCAGCGCGAGCAGAGCCAGGCGGGTCAGTCGCCGGTGCTGCTCATCACCAAGCAGGCGCTCACGCAGGATGTCGACCCGGCCGCGTACAGCGACGCGAGTATCCGCTCCATCACCGACATGCCCGGCTATAAAGAGATCGACACACGCAACGTGACCATCGACAATCAGAAGGTGAAGATCCACATCTTCAGCGCGCAGCCAAATGCCGATGAACCGGCGCGGCGGTTCTACCAGATGAGCACGTCGACGAAGGGCGCGGGTTACACGTACACGGCCCTTACACCACTGTCGGTCGATAAGACATTGGATGCGGAAGTGATACTGATGATGGAGAATGCGACATTGAAGGAGGCTGCGGCTGTTGCGAAGTAGCGAGAGAAGAGATACGAGTGCAAGACCGATTGAATAAAGAATCCTCGATTGCAATCTTGCAGCCTTGCAATCTTGCATTCTTCCACTTGGAGGTGCTGGTGGGAATTGCACCCACGTATGGGGGTTTTGCAGACCCCTGCCTTACTACTTGGCTACAGCACCAGATGAATGCCGCCGGAGTCTAGCGAATCGAGGCGGGGAATGCCACCGCGTCCGCGCCAACGCATGGCGCTCTCCTTCGGTTATTGTCTCTCCTCGCGGTACACGGCATCGATCGCGATCCCACCACGTACATTGAATTTTACCGTCACTTCCACCGAGAGCGGCTGGACGAATTTCATCAGATCCTTACCGATGTCGATGGCCAGGTGCTCGTGGAACACGCCTTCGTTGCGGTAACTTTCTAAGTAGAGTTTCATCGATTTCGATTCCACTACGTACTTGTCCGGCCGGTAGACGATCTCGATCTGCGCAAAATCGGGCTGCTTGGTGAGCGGGCAGAAGCACGTGAACTCCGTGCAGTGGAGGCGCACTTCCATCTGGCCCGGCGCGTGGTTGGGGAACACTTCCAGCGTGCGCGATGCCTCGGCTTTGGTGCCGAGTTTGGTGAGGGAGGCGAGATCTTGGGGGGTGGTGGACATGGAAATTGAGGATGGAAAATTGAACATTGAGAATTATTCCCAGGAGAGCGCCATGCTTGGCGCGGTGCCATGGTGAGCGGGAATGCTTCGCTGAAGACAGGATAGCATCAACATTATTGCGGTTGTTGTATCAGCGCGATGGGCGAGAAATTCGTGCCGATGTCATAGTGGTCGGTGTGATCTGTTCCCTTGAGGTAGCCGACAATGGCGTACGTGAGCGGCGTGGCGAGGGTTTCGAAGGCGACTTTGAAGAGCCATTGGGTGAGGATGAGCGTGGGCAACTGGCCTTTCGGGAACACGCCCCAGAAGGCGAGCGAGATGAACAGGAGCGAATCGAGCCCTTCGCCGATAACGGTCGAGCCGATGGTGCGGAGCCACAGGTATTTTCCCTGCGTGCGGATCTTCAGCTTCGCCAGCACGTACGCGTTCGCGAATTCCCCGACGAGGTACGCGACGAACGAAGCGGCGAGGATGCGCGGCGTGGTGCCGAGCGTGGCGGCGAAGGCCGATTGTCCTTCGTAGAACGGCGCCGAGGGGAGTGCGACCGCAATCGACATGACTGCCACGGCGACCAGATTGCACGCGAAACCCAGCCAAATCACCCGCCGCATGGCGGCGTAGCCGTACACTTCGGTGAGGACATCCGAAAGAATGTAGCTGACGGGGAAGACGATGACGGCGGCCGGCAGGAAGAGCGAGCCGAATGCGGCGACTTTGCCGGCGATGATGTTCGAGACGATCAGAGTCGTGACGAACAAGGCGGAGAGGATGTGGAAGTGGCGGGTTGGCATCGGGAGGGGGAGAAGTGACGGTATGGTAGAGAAGGGATAGAGGGGAGAAAAGGCAGGAACGGCAGAATGCAGAAGGCAAGAAGGGCAGAACGTTGGGATTGATCGAGCATGGATACATTTGCAGGGGATTTGCCGTGCACACCGAAAGATCGATGTGGACATTGTCTCTCGCCACTTCCTCTGGTACCGTTCCACAAATCCCATGACGAACCTCGCGTCCATTCCGGCCTCCAAAAACCCGAAGGACTTCGTGATCGCGACGATGGGAAGCCACAGCGCGCTGCAGATTTTGAAAGGCGCGCGCGACGAGGGCATACGCAACGTGGTGATCTGCAAGAAGGGCAAGGAGAGGCCGTACCAGAGCTACGGCGTAGCCGACGAGATCATCCTCGTCGACGATTGGTCGGAGTGGAATGACGAGCTCGAAGCCAAGCTGGTCGAGCGCAACGCGATCATCATCCCGCACGGGTCGTTCGTGGCGTACTTGGGGCACGAGCGCATTAAGACACTCAAGACGATGTACTACGGTACGAAGGAGATTCTGGAGTGGGAATCGAACCGCACGATGGAGCGCGAGTGGCTGCTGAATGCCAAGCTCCAGCTGCCGCGCGTGTTCCAGAAACCGGAAGACATCGACCGTCCGGTGATCGTGAAGTTCCACGGCGCGGGCGGCGGTTTCGGCTACTTCGTGGCGAAATCGGCCGAGCAGTTCTACGAGGTGAAGAACCGCAAGTACCCCGACGAGCACGATTTCGTCATCCAGGAGTACATCGTGGGCGTGCCCGTGTACATCCACTACTTCTACTCGCCCATCACTGGCGAGCTGGAAATCATGAGCCTCGACAAGCGTTACGAGTCGAATGCCGACAGCATCGGGCGCATCCGCGCCGAGGACCAGTTGGCCGCCAACATCCACACGAGCTACACCATCGTCGGGAACATCCCCATCGTCATCCGCGAATCGATGCTGCCGGAGCTGTTCGAGATGGGCGAGAACGTGGTGAGGGAGAGCCGCAAGCTGTGCGGCCCGTCGGACTCAGGACAAACCAATAAGGGTCTCTTCGGTTCCTTCTGCCTCGAGACGATCGTCACGCGCAAATTGCAGATAGTGGTGTTCGAGATCAGCGCGCGCATCGTCGCCGGCACCAACCCGTTCATCGAAGGGTCGCCCTACACGGCGCTCAAGTACGACGTGCCGATGAGCACCGGTCGACGCATCGCCAGAGACATCAAGCAGGCGATTGAGGCGGGGAGGTTGGCGGAAATCTTGGGGTGAGAAATCAGAACACAGAGGGCAGAAAACAGAGGGCAGAAGTCAGGGGGTTGTGTGTATTTGATTTCTGCCTTCTGACTTCTGCTTTTTTCGATTATCCTGTCTCCCATGGACCCCACCTCCCTCCTTTCCGGTTACGATCAGAAGAATCTTACCGTCGGCGTGCTCGGCGGGCACAGCGCGCTGGATGTCTCGCGCGGGGCGAAGCAGCACGGGTTTCGTACGCTCACGGTGGCGCGGAAGGGAAGAGAGAAGACGTATACCGAGCACTACAAGACGCGCGGCGAGCGCGGGTGCATCGACGAGACGATCGTGGTCGACGATTTTCACGACATCCTGCGGCCCGAGCATCAGGCATCACTGCGCAGCAAGAACACGCTCTTCGTGCACAACCGGTACTTCTGGGTGTACTTCGACGATTTCTCGAAGGTAGAGACGGGGTTTCAGGTTCCCATCTTCGGCTCGCGCACGCTGCTCAAGCTCGAGGAGCGCGATCAGCCGTACAATCAGTATCACCTCTTGCAGGATGCCGGCATCCGCACGCCGCAGGTCTTCAGCGATCCCGACCAGATCAACGGACGGCTGTGCATCGTGAAGGCGGCGGAGGCGGCGCGCAGTTACGAGCGCGCGTTCTTCCTCGTCACCAACAAAACAGAATGGCTCACCGAGGGATCGCGTCTCGAGATCGCGGGCAGGATCGCCAAAGGCTGGGAGAACGCGCTCATCGAGGAGTTCATCGTGGGGGCGCACGTGAATTTCAACTTCTTCTACTCGCCGCTCACGGGTGAGCTGGAGCTGCTGGGCACCGACATGCGGCGGCAGACGAACCTCGACGGCTTCCTACGCATGCCGGCGGATCAGCAGATGAAGGTGCTGCAGTACATCGACGTGAAGATGATCGAGACCGGCCACGTGGCGGTGACGGTGAAGGAATCGATTCTGGAAAAGGCGTACGAGATGGGCTGGAAGTTCGTGCGCGCCACGCAGAAATTGCCGAAGTCGCTGGATCCGACGGGCAAGGGGATCATCGGGCCGTTCGCGCTGCAGGGCGCGGTGGTGGCGGAGGAAGGGAAAGAAGACATCGTCATCTTCGACGTCAGTTTCCGCATCCCCGGCTCGCCGGGCTTGGCGGCCACGCCGTACATGCACTACCTGTACGGCAAACCCATGAGCGTGGGCGAGCGCGTGGGCATGGAAATACGGAACGCGGTGGAGAGCAATTGCCTCGAAAAAATTATTACGTGATCTCCACCTGCCCCGTCTGTGGGGCAGGTGGGTAGCGGTTTCATGACGAGGAGACCTGATCGATGGCCTCCTTTTCGGTTGGGGTGATCGAGAACAGCCGGTCGAGGTTTGACGTGTGAAAGACCGACTGTACGACGGCGGACATCTCGCAGAGCCGCAGCTTGCCGTGCGAGTCGTCGACGCGTCGCAGAAGCAGAATGAGCTTGGTGAGGGCGCTGGAGGAAATAATCCTCACGACACTCAAGTTCACCACGAGCTTGAGCTCGCCCTCTGGGAGTTGGGCAAGGAGCTCTTCGTACGCTTCTCGCACAGTTCTCTCATCGAAAAACTGGCGATAAGTGTACTTGAATACGATGGCCCCTTCCGGGGCCACGACCTTCGTCCAGTACATGGACTTTCTCCCTGCTGAAAGAACGGCCAGTTGAAACCACTGATATAACAGTAAATCAATGGCGATCGTTGTCAACTTTTCTTCACCTAGTCGAATTCTTCACCGTACTCGCCAGTGTGCAGGTGGTGCCGCCATCTTCGCTCGTGTCGTTGCAGCCCAGATCATCCTGGCACTGCGTGGCCAATCCGTTGGTGTAGAGGATGTACATCTGCTGCTTGTCGTTGCACTGCTTGAGACATTCGTTCGGCCCGACTGGGTAGCCATCGTACGCGTAGTCGACTTTGATGGGCGCGCCCTTGCAGGGGATGCCGCTGGCGGTGTAGGCAGGGCGGCTGGGTTCGCTGGGGGCAGATGCCACGCCGCGGCCGCTGGTGAGCGATTCCAGCGCGACGATGAGCAGGATCGCGGTGAGGAAGACGTAGGGAATGCGGGTGTCTTGGAGGGTGGCCATGTCTCGATGATAGCCGTATCGAGCGAGTGTGAAAAAGGTGATTTGATGGGCGGCATCGTGCATGGTGCCGGTTTACTCTCTTGCGCCAGCGGGAGCCTTCGCCATTCTCCGTCGCGAGACCGGCGTGATTTGCCGCTGGCGCTGTGCTACGGTCATGCGCGCTCTATGCGCATCCTCTTCACGCGTTTCCCGCTGGAATCCGCCATGGGCGGCGCCGAAATCCAGACACTGAGCCTGATGGAAGGATTGCGAACGCGCGGCCACGATGTGGCATTTTTGGGGAGTTGCCCCGTGCTGTTGGCCGAATGTCGCAAGAGGAATTTCACTGCGACGGAGCTGCAGATCGGCCCGCCGCCGGTGACGGCGTGGCATGCCACTACTTTTCTCTGGCGGCAACGATCGATGAAAAATAAATTACTCACGGCGCTTACCGCTCGCCGCTCGCCGCTGAGTGCTCTTTGCATGCTCAGCTTGAGTGAGAAGCTCCTTGTAACTGAGTATCTGCATCGCCAGAAGAAGACCGTGCTGTGGATCGAGCACGACCGCGTGGGGAACTGGCTGCGCAGAAACCCCTGGCTGCCTCGGCTCCGCCGATTGAGCCGATGGGCGACGACGGTGACGGTGTCGGAGATGAGTAGGCGTCTCTATCGGGAGTTGCGATGGGAAGACAAAAGCACGGTGGCGATTCCGAATGGTATTGATCTGACGAGATTTCAGAAGGCAGAAGGGAGAAGGCAGAAGTCGGCAGTAGTGCTGAGTATTGGTTGTGTAGCGCGATTAACGCGTGATAAAGGCGTAGATGTGCTGATCAAAGCACTGCGCGATGTGCCGAAAATACAGTTGACGATTGTGGGCCAGGGACGCGAGGAGGCTGTGTTGCAAGCGCTGATTGCCTCGCACGGGCTGGGCGATCGCGTTCGGATCCTCCCTGCCATGGACGATCTCGGTGCATTCTACCGTTCGCTCGATCTGCTCGTGCTGCCCGCGCGCGACCATGATCCCTTCGGCCTCGTGGCGGCGGAGGCGATGAGCGTGGGCGTGCCGGTGATCGTGACAGACCAGTGCGGCATCGCGAGTTACTTGCACGACGGCATCGACGCGCTCGTTGTCGAGGCCGGATCGCCCGACAAGCTGGCCCAAGCGATCAAGCAGCTCGCTGATCCCCGGCGGCGTGAACGCATGGGAGCAGCGGGCCACCGTACCGCGCACGAGCAGTTTTCGCTGGCAGCGATGATTGATCGATACGAGAAACTTATGCAAAGCGGTTACCAACGATGAGGCGGTTCGTATATTCTTTCGCCATGCGCACCACTGCTTTCGCCGTAGCCTTCACCTTGCTCTCGTCGTTCCTGCCGCCCGACACCCATGCCGCCGCCGTGCCGGTGAAGGATTTCGCTTTCAAAGATCCCATCGATGCCGTGAGCGTCGAGCTGCCATCGACGACGACGCGCGGCACGCTGCAGGCGTACGCCCATGGCGCGTGGACAGACGCCGAGGTGATCGAACCGGATAACGAACAAGATCCGCGCTTGCGCGAGAGCAACTTGATAATCTTCCCCACGGGCGTGACGGCGGTCCGCGTCAGCGGCATTGCGGGCCCGGTGACGCTGCATCCCATCCGCGTGCCGCGCATTCCGGTGCAGTACGACGTGGTGGCGCGCGGGCGCGTGGAGGCGCCGTTCATCCTCTCGCGCAGCGAGTGGGGCGCGGACGAATCGCTGCGCTTGCGACATACGGCGGCATCGTCGAGCAGCTCTTCTCCGTCTCGCTCCAGTTCGAGCGCACCGCCACCCGCCACCGATAACGCCAACGATGCGGTGAGCGGCCGCGAACAAGATTGCCTCGATGCACAGCGCCACTACCCCGGCGATTTCCACACGAGCGGGAAGAAGATCGCGACGAATGCCGACGGTGCGGCATTGTTGTGGCCGCAGGAGTACTCGCCGTCCATCAAGCTCATCGCCGTGCACCACACGGCCGGCAAGGTCTCGGGCGACATGCGTTCCGGCGCCGAACGCATGCGCGCCATCTACCAGTACCACGCCGTCAGCCGCGGCTGGGGCGACATCGGGTACCACTACATGATCGACGACCAAGGACAAGTGTACGAAGGGCGCGCGGGCGGCGACTACGTCATCGCCGGGCATGCGTACTGCAACAACACGCGCACCGTCGGCATCGCGCTGATGGGGAACTTCGAAGTGGAGGAACCGACGCAGGCGCAAATGAAGAGCCTGCAGAAGCTCATCGCGTACTTGGGCAACAAGTACGACATCGATTTGAACGGTACGACGGTCTTCCACGGCAAGACGCTGCCGACTATCGTCGGACACCGCGATCTGCTCAGCACCACCTGTCCCGGCTACTACGCGTACGGCGTACTCGACCAGGTGCGCCGCAATGCGGCCAGCGGGAACGTCGATGCCTCCGTGCGCTTCCCGCCGCCCCGCTCCAGCGCGTCGTCTTCGTCATCACGGCCGCGCACGGCATCCGCGCCACCGCGCACGAGCGAGTTCCTCACGCCCCTCGGGTCGACCGAACTCGGCGGGCGTCCGGGCGGCGAGCTCACGTTTACCGTGCGGATCCAAGCGGGCAGCAAGCCGCTCGCCCAACGCTCGAGCATCGGCCCGCTTCTCAAATCCCATCCCGCCATGGCCGTGTGGGAGGAGGGCGACACGCACATGCGCCTGCGCGACAAAGTCCTCGTGCCGTCGTTCATCCGCGCCGGCGAGTTCAAAACCGTCCGCTTCCGCGTGAAACTGCCGCCGCAGGACGGCACGTACACGCTCACGCTTGCGGGGATGACGTACCGCCTGACAGCCGGCGGCCGCCGCACGCGCGAACCCACGAGCATCAACACGAACCGTCCCATCTCGCGCGCCACACCGGTGATCATGACCGACACGTCGGATGTCCTGGTGAGCCGATCGTCATCGAGCGCCGGCTCGAGCCGCTCCTCGCGCCCCGCGAACACGGCTGCGCGCACGCCGGCCAGTAATCCGCTCATCCGCATCCGCCTCGGCTACCAGACCGACACGCAGAACGCATCGATTACGGTGCCCGACGGCACTACTGTCAACGGTGCGGCGGTATCGGGCGACGTATTCGTGCGCGCCAACGGCGACGCATGCGAGTTGTGGCTAGGCGGCAAACTGCAAGCGAGCGGCATCATCCGCATCGATCCCGGCACCGGTATTGCAACCGTCGCGAGCTGGGATCGCGCCATGAACAAATTCCGCGGCATCCTCGAATGCCGCATCCTCGACAAGCAACTGGTGCTCATCAACGAACTCCCGCTGGAGGACTACATGGCGGGCCTGGGCGAGGAGCCGGACACCGAGCCGTACGAGAAACAGCGCGCCTTCGCGGTGGCCGCGCGTACGTACGCGGCATGGTACCTGTCGCCAGACAACCGCAAATTCCCCGGCATGCCGTACGACGGCTCCGATGCGCCGTCGCAGTTCCAGAAGTACAGCGGCTACGCATTCGAGACGGCTCACGTCGATTGGGTGAAGGCTGTGAAGAACACGGCAGGACTGGTGCTGAAGTACAATGGCAGTCATTGCCAAATGGCGGGCCGCGCAGGCAGCGACGACGGCCGCACGCGCAGCCCGGCAGAGGCGGGGCTCGGCGCAAACTTCCCGTTCGCCGCAATTTTCCAGAGCAAGCCCGACCCCTGGTGCGCAGGCATGAAACTCGCCGGCCACGGCGTAGGCATGTCCGGCTGCGGCGCGGAAGGCCAGGCGAATGAGGGAAAAACTGCGGAAGAGATTTTGCAGTACTACTATCCGGGGACAGTGTTGAAGGACAATTGATCGAGTGAGTAGTGCGTAGTGGGTAGTGGGTAGCTTCAGCCC
>CAZWBO010000003.1:0-3667 GCA_964632375.1 uncultured Candidatus Peribacteria bacterium
ACGAGGTATTCAGGGGAGTGACGGAGTGTTGCATTTCGAACTAGGATCTAGGACCTGGAAGGAAAGTAGGGCTTGATGGAAAAAAAATAGAAAAAAATTTTGCAGTGAATCCGTAAAGCCAGATGAAATTTTACACTATCGTTATCACTCTTATACATGGAGTGATAGACAAGCATGCTCCCAGCTGTTAGACTTCCGGTGTTATTTCTTTTCCATCTTCCATCATGCTTACCGATGGTGAGGACGGCTGCGGTTGCGGCGGTTCCTGCTAACTGAAAGAGCGGCCTACGGGCCGCTTTTTTCGAGCAGTCTTTCTGAATACTGATGGAGTGTTTGCTTCGTGGTCCGTTGGAGAATCATTCCCACTCGGAGAGCGCCGTCTCTCGGCGCGGTGTCTTCGGTGTTTTCCATCCGGAGAGCGTGGCCTTCGGCCCCGCGTTCATCGATCATTCCTTCCATCCCTCCGTCACCCTGAATCGAAAGTCTGCCCTGAGCCCTCACACCCTGTCACCCTGAGCCTGTCGAAGGGTGCTCCCTGGCATGTACTTCCTCCCGGACGCACCAGGCTCATTCACCAATACCGTAATCCCGCCATCTGCCTGCCTCGTGGTACCTCCTACACATGCCACACTCAAGCGTCTCCAAAGGCACAGGTGTTCTTTTCTTTTTCTACCCGCAAAAAGAAAAGAACCAAAAGAAAACCCACCCGCCACCAAGTGACCTCGTGAGGGTTCTTTCCATGATTGAACTCATTGTCTCCCACCGTGGTGGCGGGTACCGCCCATGTTTTTGTGTGATGTGTGTTTTTGCTTATCGATCATCGCTCGCCGCTCTCCAAAACTCAAGACTCAAGACTCATCCACCTCCCAACGGCCTGTTCAAGTACTTCCGGTACCACGCCTTGATCTGGAATGATTTCTTCGTGCGCAATGTCTGTACTGGCTCCAGATGCAAATGCTGCAAGCGGCGGATATTGAGCATGTGGAGCGTAAAGCCAAGCAGGATCAGCAGCATGCCCACGAGCAGTCGTGCCTGCACGGTGCCGTCGGGTGCGATGGGTGCAGCCGCATGGAGAGTCGGCACGATCGTCAGATCGGTACTGGCTTGGGAATAGTCCATGAGCGTCACTCCGCCGCCGCTGAGCTGCGCGGTGAGCAGTGCGTCCGTCGAACTGACCACGGTCATGATACCCAGGAAGAGCGCGGCAATCGTCGCGTGCTTCAGCGCGAAGTGGTGATGGTGTGTGTTTGTCATTGTTGATTCTATTGTACCACACAATGCTCTTGTGATCAAAAGAGCGCGCAGAGGGATTTTCTGGTCGGATTGGTCTTTCAATACTGAACCGGCCGATCGAGCCATAAACCGACAATGCTCTTCAATTCGCCGCAGTTCTTTTGTATTCTCTGCGGGCTGCCCGGTGATCTGGCGGTACTGTTCCTCTACGGCCCCATCGCTTGCGGGCCATCGCTCTCGGAAGAGCGACGGCAACCCCGAGGCGCAATAGCAGCGATACGCTCATTCTCTCTTCACGGCCCCATCGTCTATCGGTTAGGACATCAGGTTTTCATCCTGAAAAGTCGGGTTCGACTCCCGGTGGGGCTGCCAGTTTTACAAAAATGATAGAATCATTGCATGACTGAGAACAAAAAAATCGTCGAACGCTGTATGGACGGCTTTAACAAAGCCGACCACGGGCAGATACTCTCCTGTCTGACCGATGATGTGATTTGGGAAATGCCCGGATTGTTCCATCATGTAGGAAAGGAAGCTTTCGACAACGAACTCAAGAACGACGCCTTCAAAGGACACCCCGTCGTTACCGTGGCACGCATGATTGAAGAGGGTGGCGTGGTGATTGCGGAGGGCTGGGTGAAGGGTGACGATGGTATTACGATGGTTTTTTGCGATGTATGTGAAATGCGCGACGGAAAGATCGGCAAGCTTATCGCCTACACCGCCCAACAGAAGTAACACGTCGCATCTGATACGGCGGTCATCGCGATATTTTCAGCACTTCGTACCAATAGATTAGTGTCTCGAAGACACCTGTTTGAGAAAGTCTCGGGGCTGCCACTTTCATAAGCCGAATTCTGAGACCTACTGCCGACTCGCAAAAAAGAACAGGGAATCGTCGCTAAAGAGATGGAGAGTGGTACTCTGGGTCTCTATGAGAGGATTTCACGCAGACATCGAAAAAGAAACATTGGAGAATACGGATTTCCGCAGAGTCTTATACACGGCGCACCACAGTCAGTTGGTGCTGATGAGCCTGAAGCCCGGGCAGGAAATCGGCATGGAGGTTCACGCGGGGAATGATCAGTTCTTCCGGTGCGAGAAAGGCACGGGCAAGTGCGTGATTGATGGCAATGAGTATCAGCTACGGAGCGGCTCAGCTTTTATTGTTCCTGCCGGCGCGCGCCACAATGTCATCAATACGTCCGGCACCGACGATCTGAAACTGTATTCGATCTACTCGCCGGCGCATCATAAAGACGGAGTTATCCATAAGACCAAGAAGGACGCCGATGCGAGCGAGGAAGAATTTGATGGGAAGACGACCGAATAAGCAAATATCTTCAAGGACTGTCCGTCGAGCGTTCTGCCGTTGCTCCGGCGGTTCAAACGCAGAATTGGCTAATGGAAAGGCCACTGTTGCAACGTGGCGTATACTTAGTGTATGCCCTTCACCTTCTTCAATGGTCCCATGATGCAGGCGTGGCCCTTCCTGCCGTTCATCGGCATGCTCCTGCCGCTCGTGCTCCTCGATATCGGCCTCAAAGCTTGGGGCATGTGGCGTGCCGCGCGTATGGGCAAGCTTGTGTGGTTCGTCGCGTTGTTCTTCGTGAATTCGCTCGGCATTCTCCCCGGCGTATTTCTCCTGCTCACCAAAGAAGAGTACGAGAAACGCAAGCTCGTGTTTCGATCCATCGGTTAGCCGATACCTGCAGGACACCGACGAACTCAGCGGGTGAAACTGGTAGAGGCGATGATATTGTTCGGTTCTTTTCTGACGAAGGCCACTTATTCTCCCTTTGCCTTCTTCTCGTACCCGCGGTAGAGCAGTGCGCGGCGCTTCTGGGGCGGCGCGGCATTCGCGTACGCGAGGAACTCCTGCACCACGGGGTTCTCGTGTGCGCGGCGCATCGTTGAAGCGCCGTCGATACTGTACAGCGCGGCGATGCGTTTCTTGGTGATGGCGAACGTGGTGGGGATCGGCTGGCCCCCGCCGCCGATGCAGCCGCCCGGGCAGGCCATCACTTCGATGTAGTCGTAGGCGTCGGGCTTGGCGCGGATCTCGCGCAGCACCGGCCAGATGTTCTTGGGCGTGGCGATGACGGCGAGGCGTACGGTGCGGTCGCCGATGTGTACGTCGGCTTTCTTCATGCCGGCGAAGCCGCGCACGGGCTCGAACGTGATGCCCGGCAGTTCCTGGCCTGTGAGCTTGAAGTACGCGGTGCGCAATGCGGATTCCATCACGCCGCCGGAGGCGCCGTAGATGGCCGCGGCACCCGAGGACATGCCTTCGCGGTCCACGTCGCTCGGTTCCAGGTTCGGCAGGTCGATGTTGCGCGTCTTCAGCAGCGAGATCAGTTCCCGGCTGGTGAGCACGTAGTCGACGGGCTTGAGGCCGTCGATTGTCACGGCATCGAGGCCGGCTTCGTACTTC
>CAZWBO010000003.1:3677-46023 GCA_964632375.1 uncultured Candidatus Peribacteria bacterium
GGTCGGCAGCGTACACTCGCTCTTCTTTGCGATGCACGGCATGATGGACACGACGACGATTTTTTTGGGATCGATGCCCGCCTTCTCGGCCCACCACGTTTTGTACGCGCCGCCCGCGTGGATCTGCGGCGAGCGCGCCGTGGTGAGCTGGGGGATCAGATCCGGCTTGTAGAACTCCACGAATTTCACCCACCCCGGGCAGCAAGAGGTGAACATGGGGCCGGGGATGGGCGCGTCGGTGCGCGTGCCATCGGCGTAGCCCCATTTATGCCGCAGCCGCTCGAGCAGTTCCTCGGCCTCCACCATGGTGGTGATGTCGGCGCCCATGTTCACGTCGAAGACTTTCGAGAAACCCAGCAGCCTGTACGCGGTACACAGCTGGCCGTACACGTTCGTGCCCACGGGCAGGCCGAACCCTTCGCCGATGCTCACGCGCACGGAGGGCGCCGTCTGCACGATGACGGTTTTTTCGTCGTCGCGCAGCGCTTCGAGCACGTAGTCCACGTGGCTCTGCTCGCGGATGGCGCCGACGGGGCAGTGCACCGTGCACTGGCCGCAGTAGATGCAGTCGTTGGCGGCATCGGGGTTGAACCCCACGCGTGTTTTTGAGCCGCGTCCCTCCAGACGAAGATGGCTGATGCCGATCATCTGGCACGCCTCCACGCACTTGTTGCACGCGATGCAGAGGGCCGGATCGAACTCCGCCGCCGTGCCCAGCTTATGGATCTCGCGCTGCGGATCGTCGCGCCTGTACGTGGTTCCAGTCACACCGTAGTGTGCCAGCTCTTCCGCGGTCTGGCTGTAGTAGCCGTGCCGCGTGAGCGGCGAATTGCCGTGGTAGTCTCCGAAGAGGAGTTCCATGTTCTGCTGTCGCAGCCGCAGCACGTCGGGCGTATCCAACTGCACGCGCAACCCTTCGCGCGCCAGCAAGTTGCACGAGGTCGTCACCGCCGTTCCGTGCTCGGTTTCCTCTGCCACCAAACATGTCCGGCAGTTGGCGTCCACCGGCAGATCCTCGTGCGTGCAGAAGTGGGGGATGTCGATGCCGTTGCGCAGCGCGAGCTGCAGGATGCTCTCGCCCTCTGCTGCCTGGTACGGCGTGCCGTTGAGGTGCACCGTCACGGTGGGGGCTGCTTGTGTTTCGAGGGGAATGCGATTGGTCATGGGATCAAGAGCGATGGAGGATGTTCCGGTAGTAGCTCACGAGTGGCACGGGCACCGATCTGCCGAGCGCGCAGAACGATGTTTTTTCCAACGTCTCGAAGATCGGCGCCATGCGATCCCAGGGGAGTTCCTCATGGTCCTCGATGAGGCGCACGAGCTGGTACGTTCCCTCGCGGCAGGGCGTGCACTTGCCGCAGCTCTCGCGGTGGAAGAAATCGAGCCACTTGCGCGCCAACACGCGCGGGTTCTCGTCCAGCGGATGCACGATGATCGCGCCGGTGCCGTGCACGCCGGTGGATGCCAGCTGCTCCGCGCCGTACACCGGGCCGCTGCCGCCGCCCACTTGGACGAAGTACGGGATCTGCGGGATGTTGGCCGTCTCTTGCAGCACTTGGAGCACGGTCGACGACGCCGGCAGGTGGAAGACTCCTCTGTTCGGCACGGATCCGGACACGCAGTAGAACCGCTTGTACTCGTAGGTGCCGTTCGCCACGCAGGCGATGTCGTAGAGCGTTTCGATGTTGTGGATGAGCGTCGGCTTGCCGTGCAGGCCGGCCTCCGTCGGGAACGGCGGCTTGTGGCGCGGCTCCACGCGCTTGCCCTCCATGGCGTTTAAGAGCGCCGTCTCCTCGCCGCCGATGTAGGTGGGCGATTCCTCGAACACGCGGATCTTGTAGCCGAGCTCCTTCGCCTTCGCGATGCGCGCATTCAGCTGATCCTTCAGCGTCTCTTCGTACTCGGCGTTCATGTTGAAGATGCCCTCGCTCGCGCCGACGACCTGCATGGCGAGCTCGAGCCCGGCGAACACATCGTCTTCGTGCACTGTCAAAATGAACAGATCCTTGAAGACGCCCGGCTCGCGTTCCGACGCGTTGGCGATGACGTACTTCGGCGTGGCCGGCGCGTCGCGCACGGCCTCCCACTTGCGCCACGCCGGGTACTCCGCGCCGCCGCGGCCGACGATGTTCGCGGCCTTCAGTTGCTCGATCAGATCAATCACGTCGCGGCAGGAATTTCAACACAAGCAGCGCCAATCCGCCCCCGATGAGCGCGGTGATGAACTGTGCCATGCCCATCATCGTCGTGGCGAGTGGCGCGATGCTTGCGGGAAGAAGCGTCGTTGTCAGCGCATGCGAGGCGGCGAAGAGGAAGAGGAATTTGATGACGGATGCGACGACGACACCACCCGCGGCGGAGCGACTGCGCAGGAAGTGGAATGCGGCGACGTAGAGCGCGTTGCTGATCATGATGAACGGCAGCATCGGCGCGAGCGGCAGGGGCAAGAGTCCGCTGACGAGCGCGGTCGGGCTCGGGAGGAGGCCGAGGAAGAGCGCCTCCGTCGGCCCGACGAGCACGCACGTGAGCAGGAGCATCATGTTCACGAGCGGGCCCGTGAGCAGCTGTGTGTGTCGCACCGTGAGCGGCGCGAGGGTGATGAAGACGAAGAGCGTGAAGAGGAGCAGTCGTTTGCGGGAATCGACAAACGAGAGGGTGCGGGTAGTCGCTGGCATTCTCAAACCGTATCAGAGTCGGGCCCGGCTTAGCATTGACTGTGGAACATTTCCGTTTGGCATCGGCGCTGCGCCATCATTCGAAGGTCAGCATCAGCACTTCATCTTGGAAGTTGGCCGACGGCTGGTCCAGCGAGCCGAGTTCCGCGAAGACGAGCACGTTGCAGGGGTCCGTCCAGAGCTTGCTGCCGTTCATCATGCCTTTCGATGCCAGGTAGGCGCGCAAGCCTGGATTGCCGTTGTACGAGGGGTAGTTGGGAACGGTATCGTCCTTTTGCAGCAGGAGGATGTGATCCTTGTCGTCACCGGTCGAGAAGGTTTGGAAGAACGCGAGGTAGCCGGAGTTGATGTACTGCCCGTTGACCAGAATGCCGAACTTCTGCCCGGCGGGGACGGTCAATTGCGCACTCTCGCCGCCGGTGCGCGAGACGGCGGCGCCGTAGTTGTTCTTGCCCGTGCCTGTGCAGGATCCCTTGCCGCTGAAGAGCGGCGACCATTTCTTGCCATCGGTCGTTTTGCAGACGAACGCGGAAACCGGCGGACCGCCTTCGCCGAAGGTGATGAGCGATTCCATGTTCGTTACGGTGATGTCCGTCGAGGCGGTGTTGAAGATGAGCTTACCGTTGTTCAAGTGGAATTTCGTGGGACACTGGTCGGCGTAGGAAGTGGAACTGCTCGAGGGTGGCAGCGAGGATGACCAGGAACTGAGGGCGGCGGTGGCGATCTGCTGGCGGCTCACGTTGATGGTGATGGGGATGATGCGCTGGTCGTTCGTCAGCGCCGTGAGCACGATGCTGCCCGTTTTGGTGGGAATGCCGGTGATCTTCGTGTACGCCACGTCGAGCAGGCCCGAAACCGAGATGGTGGAGGGCATGGGGTACCTCTCGTCGAAGTTTGCGTCGCGCGTCGCGTACGATTGTCCTTTGTACAGCGTGCCGTTGGGCACGTAGAAGCCCCATGCGGAATCGCGCTGGCCGGTCTGTGACAGAAGGCGTGCGCGGGCCAGCCCCTGCACGGCCTGCGAGTTCACCAAATCGAGATCGCTGCGGATCTGGAACCGGTAATAGAGCGGCAGGTTGAGTGCCGCGATGACGCTGAGAATGCCGATGACGAGCAGAAGTTCGAGGAGGGTGAAAGCGGAGCGAGTGCGCATGACGGAAGACAGCGTAACAGCGGCGAGCGCAGGCTGGTACTGTTCGCGGTTGCCAAAGATCAGCTTCAAGCACGAAATCCAAAAATCGATGCAGTCGAATTTCGCATTTCTTTCTTCGTGATACGATACGGTTCTGCTTCGCGTCGTCCGCCATCCGTCGCGCCCGGGTTTCCTGCTGGTCGAAGTGCTCATTGGCATGAGCGTGTTCGCCGTTTTTCTCGCGGCGGTGAGCACGGTGCTCCTGCGAGGGCAGGAGAGCACGCTGCAGGCGGGTGATTACACGCGCGGCGTGTACATCGCCGAGCAGTCGATCGAAGCGGCGCGCGCCATTCGCGATAAAGGATTTTCCAACCTCACCGCGGGCGCACACGGCGTCGGCTTGGCATCCGACGGCACGTGGGGGTGGAACGGCACGAAGACCGTGTCGAGCGGGACGTACGTCACGTCGCTCTCCATCACGTCGCCGTCGGCGACGCGCCGGCAGGTGACGGCGATCACGAAGTGGAAGCACGGCTACTCGCGGTCGGGCAGCGTCGTGCTTTCCACGGAGCTCAACGATTGGCGCACGAAGCGGACAATGGGCGACTGGGCGTCGGCAACCCTCACGGGCAGCTACGTCGATGCGGGCACGCCGCTCTTCAACGACGTGGCGGTGGCGGGCAACTACGCGTTCGTCACGAGCGGCAAGAGTGCGGGTGGAGCGGGTTTATACGTGTTCGATATCTCGTCGCTCAGGTCGCCGGTGCGCGTCGCGTCATCGTTCAGCCTCAGCGGCACGGGGTACAGTGTCGCCGTGCGGGGGAGGCGCCTGTACGTCGCCGTGGCGTCGCCATCGGCCGAAATTCAAGTCTACGACATCACAGTGCCCGCCGCGCTCTCGGCCGCCACGCTCGTCACGAGCTACGATCTGCCCGGTACGGCAATGATCCGCGCCCTTACCCTGCGCGGTGCGACGCTGTACGTCGGGGCGAAGTACACAACGACGGCGGGGCAGAATCAGTTCTACACGTTCGATGTCTCGAACAGCGGGAGCGTGGTGCTGCGTGCATCGGCCTTCGAAAATGGCGACATCAACAGTATCGCGCTCACCGGGACTGCGGCGTACCTCGGCAGTTCCGTGGGCACCTACGAATTGCGCGTCTACAACGTGGCGAACCCCGCGGCGCCGGTGCGCCTGGGGAACACAAACTTGAGTGCCGGCACGCAGCAGGCGCTGAGTATCGCGATATCCGGCACATCGGCATTGGTCGGCAGAATCCGCAACGCCGCAACGCCGGAGCTCGTGCTCTTCGACACCGAAGGCGGCGGCATGCCCGCGCCGCCGCCCGGGCCGTGGACGTACGAGGCGAGCGGGAGTGTGCTGGGCCTCGATCTGGATCCCACCGGGTGCTACGCCTTCGTCGGCAACACGTGGACGCGGCGCGCGCTGCAGGTGGTGGATCTCGACAACCACGCCATGACACTCCTCACCTCGTACTCTTCCACCAGCGGCCCCGGCCGCGGGCTGCGGTACGATGTCGTGCGCGATGCCGTCTACTTGCTGACGCAGAAGGGGTTCCTCATCTTCCGTCCCGGCACTTCATCATCGCCCTGCCAATGACGCACCTGCGCGTTATCCATCGGCCATGCGGTCGGCCCGGCTACCTGCTGCTCATGACGGTGCTGATCATCGGGGCCATCGCCATCTCGACGACCATCACGTTGCTCCTCGTGAGCGGGGCGGCGGAAGGGAGCGCCTACACGCTGGGCCAGTCGATGCAGGCGGTGGAGAACGCCCAGACATGCGTGGAGCGCGCGCTGCAGTCGCTGCGCACAGATCTCACCTACGCGGGCAGCGAGACGGTGGCACTCTCGTCGGGGAACTGCGTCATTCGCCCCGTGGGCGGGAGCGGCAACGAGGACCGGCAGATCTGCGTGCAGGGGATCGTGGGCAACACGCTGCGCCAGTTCGAAGTGCGTGTGGCGGCAGTCTATCCGCAGCTACGCATCGCATCGTGGCTGGAAGTCACGTCCTTCTCCCTGTGCCCGTGAAGCGCCTGTATTCTTTCCGGCTCAGTCGGCCATCCGCGCGCCCCGGCGTCACGCTCATCGAGTTGCTCCTGTTTCTCTGTATCTTCGCCGTTATCAGCATCGCCATCCTGCCCCTGCTCTTCCTGGCCATCGACACCCGCATCCGGCAGCAGGCCATGGCCAGCGTGGAGCAGAACGGCATGCAGCTGATGCAGAATGTTTCCTACGTGGTGCACGGCTCGGAGCGGATTCTCGATCCGCTGCCCAATGCGACCGGGTCCGTCCTGGCCCTGCAAGTGGGGTCCGGTGCGCTCAGTCCCACGATGGTCGGCGTGAGCAGCGGCGCCATCATTCTCATACGCAGTACCACGCGCGAGGTGATCACGTCGTCGGATCTGACGGTCAGCAAATTCGTCGTGCGCAACACATCGACGTCTGCCGATCGCCAGAGCGTGCGCATCTCGTTCGATATCTCGACCACCATGCATCTGCCGCGGCCGCGTGAGTACAAGCAGTCGTTCTTCACGCTCATCGCCCTCTTTCCGGACGACCAGCTGGTGGGGAATGCCTGTGGCTGCTCCCTGCCCGACTGCACCGCGCCCAACACGTACGCGTGGCAGGTGTGCCGGTCGAACCAGTGCCTCGGGGCGAGTACGGCGCTGAATTGCCCGTAGCATAGTGTTTGATACGAGAGGCCTTGTTCTGTCATTTCCCATGGAAAATAGCAGAGAGGGCGTGTGCGCAGGGCTCAGCGCCAACGGGGATCTGTAAGAAATCGCTCCACTAGACGACAAAGAGAGCGTACGGACTTTCTCTCTTCTTCTTTCCCCCTCTTTCTATGGTCAACTTCCTCGTCTGGCTCATTATGGGCGGTATCATCGGCTGGATCGCCAGCAAGGTGATGAACACCGACGCGCAGCAGGGCGTCTTCCTCAACATCGTCGTCGGTATCATCGGCGCGTACCTCGGCGGTCTGCTGATCGCACCGCTGTTCGACTCCGGCACCATCAATCAGAACGACTTCAGCTTCGCCGGTCTCATCGTCTCGTTCATCGGTGCCGTCGTCCTCCTCGGCGTCGTGAACATGTTCCGCCGCGGGGCGCTCCGGTAAGAGCTCGAATAACTCGAAACCCGGCTCTTCGAGGGCCGGGTTTTGTGAATCTTGAGTCTTGAGTCTTGAAGTGCATTCTTCCGGATTCAAGAGACACAAGCAGGAGCATTTCCTCCCGCAGGAAGGGGAGAGACCTTACAGACAAAGAAGCAACACATTTGCACGGTGGGCATCAGGGCCTGGGGCGCCGGCGGCAGGGAAGGCACGTGATGAACAGGAGAAAAGGCCGCTTGCGCGACCTTTATGCTCCGCTCTATGGGTGAATGGGTGTGGGTGTGGCTTACTTCGAGGATGTCGATGACTGCGTCCATTTCCCGCGGCCGCGGCCCATCATCTTGCCCATGCCATTCGCCTTCTTGTCATCATCGATGTTGCCGCCCATCATCGGCCCGTGCATGCCCATCCCCATCCCCATGCCGTTCGCGTTGCCGCACGCTGTGCGGATGGTCTGCATCAGCGCTGTCGTGTCCGTCTTATTTGCGTCCATGACAGCCTGCATGGCGGTGCGGAAGTCATCCTCGGCTTTCTTGAGTGCGTCCTTGCGCTGCGTGTCGTCGGCGATGCCCGCGGCGGCGGTAAGAGCAGTCTTGTGCGCTTGTGTGGCGGTCTTCTGCGCGGCGGTCTTCGCGTCGATGTGCGAGAGGAACAGATCGTCCTTCTGCGCCATGGCCTGGATGCAGGCTTGCGAGGCAACCGGACGATTAGCGGCAGTCGTTCTGCCAGTGGCCGCGCTGCTCGAAGCGGCAAGGCTGCCCTGAGCCAGGAGGGGAATGGCGATGGCGAGCGAGGTCATGCCCGTCGCGACGCCCAGCGTGAATTTCTTCATAGGAGAAGAGAGGAAAAGAAAGTAAAAAATTGATCTGTAACCAGTATACGATGACGGGATTAAGAAGAGCTTAATGGTGCATTAAGGTGTGTTTTCATGGGCATGCTTCTCTGCGTACGTCGCGGGGCCGGCGTCTAAAATCCATCGGAGTGTTGGTGTCGATCCATCAGCTTTTCTTCCAGCGTCCCAGCGACGGAATCACGCTCCGCGCCAGCTCCTCGGCACGTTCTTCGGGCATCTTCAACTCCTGTGTCATATTCTCGATGGAGAGCTGGATCATCTGCTCTTGGGTGAGGTCGGGCCGCGTGAAGGCGCCGTCGTTGTAGCAGAAGACGCAGTACGTCTTCTCGGCCGAGCCATCTGCCGTGGTGCCGTAGTTCGCCTGTTCGTCACCGATGGGCATGCCGCAGCTCTGGCAACGCGTCTTCTGATCCATGCGTGGAATGGTAGCGGAAGGGGCGCGGGAGTTCCAAGGGCGTTCCAGGGACGAAGAGAACGCCTGAGAGCCTGTGTAAAAAGCCGTCAAACGCGTGTCGTCCCTCGTCTCCGCTCGGGATGACACGCTTCGCTTCTGGTTGTAGAGCACAATCGTCTGGCTCAGGATGACAACGGCGCTCTGCGGGAGGAAATACATTTCTATTTCCTCATCATCGGCTTCTCGGGCATGCCCGGTGCCATCTTCGCGTCATCAGATGTGCAGCAGCCGTTGCCTGTGCAGGCGCCACTCTTGCATCCCTTCGCGCAGCAGGGGCAGATCTTCTTCATCATCTTCATGAAGGCCATCATCGATGCGATGAGTGCGATGGTGGCGACCGATGTTTCTGTCGCACCGAAAAACATTTCCTTAGCCACCACTTGTAACCGGTAGAGGCTGATGATGGCGATGATCGCCGTGGCGGCGTAGACGATGGCGAAGACGATGCTCGCGATTTTGCAGGGCAGACAGCTGCCGCCCGAACAGGATTGACACATGGAAAGGGAGGGGAAGGGAGTGATGGTGAGCGTACGGTGGCGAGCGGGCGAGTGCAATTGACGGATACAGCGCGCTCCCGTGCGTAGGCTTCCATTCCAAAGAATGCAGTGACACCGCATCATGTCGATCGTACAAGTCGGAATCGCGGCGCTTCGCGTAGAATACCCGCATGCACGCACACGCCTCCATCGATGATGTCCTTGCGGCGCTCCACGCCGAGCGGCGCGGTCTTGACGACGCGGAGGTGGAGCGTCGCCGCGCGGAACACGGATGGAACGAGCTGCCCGAGAAGCATCGATCGTCTCTCCTACTTTTTCTGCGCCAGTTCAAGGACATCGTCGTCTACATTCTGGTCGTCGCACTCGTTCTGAGCGTGGTGTTACGATTGCTCGAGGGGCGTGCGAATGGATTCGAGGACCTGCTCGATGCGATCTTCATCTTGATCATCCTGCTGCTGAATGCGGCGCTCGGCTTCGTGCAGGAGTACAAGGCAGAGGAGGCGATTGCCGCGCTGCGCACGCTCACCGCACCGCAGGTGCGCGTGCGGCGCGACGGCAAGGAACTGATGATTCCCTCGCGCGCCCTGGTGCCGGGCGATATCGTCGTCGTCGAGAGCGGAGACCGGATCGCGGCCGACGGCTGCATTGTCGCGGCATCGCACGTCGAGATGAACGAATCGAGCCTGACGGGAGAATCCCTCGCCGTTTCGAAGCAGGCCGTGCCGGTCGCGCGGGCGTCGTCCATTGCGGATCAGACGGACATGCTGTTCGCGGGTACGCACGTGACGCGCGGGTCGGCCGAGTACGTGGTGACGGCCATCGGTCTCCATACGGAGATCGGCAAGATCGCCGACATCGTGTCGCGCACCGAGCTGCCCGAAACGCCCCTGGCGGCGCGCATGCGGCGGTTGAGCGGCGTGCTCGGCATCGTGGTGCTGTGCCTGTGCGCCGTGGTGGTGGGCGTGGGGATCGCGCGTCGCTTCGATCTGCTCTCCATTCTCCTGCTTGCCGTGAGCCTCGCGGTATCGGCGGTGCCGGAGGGATTGCCGGCCGTCGTCACGGCCACGCTCGCGGTGGGAGTGCGGCGCATGGCGGCGCGCAAAGCGTTCGTCCGGCAGCTGGATGCCCTCGAAACGCTCGGCAGCGTGACGGTGATCTGCAGCGACAAGACCGGCACCATCACCGAGAACCGCATGACGGTGCGTGAGGTATGGGTGGCCGACGACGGGCCCGGCGAGCGTGCGCTCGCCATCCGCATCGCGGCCTCGTGCAATCGTGCCGTCTTGCCCGATCTTGGCGACCCCACCGAACTCGGCCTGCTGCAGTTCGCCGAGCAGGAGCGGGTGGAGCGTCTGCTCATCGACGAGGAGGAAGTGCCGTTCACATCCGAAGAGAAGTACATGCAGACACGGCATGCGTTCGAAGAGCATGGAAAGAAGCGCATCGTGTCGTTCCTCAAGGGCGCGCCGGAGACTATCGCGGCGCACACGGGCAAGACATCGCTGCTCGAGCGCAGCGCGGAGATGTCTGCGCGCGGGCTGCGCGTGCTGGGATTGGCGGTGCGCGACAACGATACCGGCAAGCCGCGCTTCGTGGGGCTCGTGGGCATGGAGGACCCGGTGCGTGCGGGCGTGCGCGAAGCGTTCGAGGAGGCGGAGCGTGCCGGCATCCGCACCATCATGATCACGGGCGACAGCCCGGAGACGGCGGCGGCGGTCGCGCGCGAGGTGGGCATTGGCTCGGAAGTGATGCGCGGCGAAGAGCTCGACACGCTCAAGCCGGCGGCGTTGCGCACCCGTCTCAAAACGGTGTCGGTGTTTGCCCGCGTCTCGCCGCTGCACAAGATGCAGATTCTCTCCGTGTTGCAGAAGAACGGCGAGGTGGTGGCCATGACGGGCGACGGCGTGAACGACGCGCCGGCGCTGAAGGCTGCCCACGTGGGAGTGGCCATGGGGCGCGTAGGCACGCAGGTGGCCAAGGAAGCGGCGAGCGTGGTGCTGGCCGACGACGATTACGCCACCATCGTGCTTGCCATCCGCGAGGGACGGCGCATCTACGACAACATCCGCAAGTTTGTGCTGTACCTCCTGCGGGCGAACGTGGGGCAGATGCTGTTCATCACGGCATCGCTCATTGCGGGGTTGCCGCTGCCGTTCCTGCCGCTGCAGATTCTCTGGATCAACCTGATGACCGACGGGCTGCCCGCGCTGGCGCTCGGCGCGGAGCAGGCGGAAGAAGGCATCATGCGGCGTCCGCCGCGTCCCGCGAACGAGAGCATCTTCGCAGGCGAGTGGGTGCGCTTCGCCGTGTACGCGTTCACGGCGTTTTTGCTGCAGTTCGTGACGTTCGCGTGGTTGCTTGCGCACGGTGTGGAGGAGCAGCGAGCCCGCACGCTCCTCTTCACGCTGGCCATCCTCTTCGAGCTTCTGCTCGCCTTCACCACGCGCAGCAACCGGCCGCTGTGGGAGATCGGCTTCTTCTCCAATCGCTTTCTGCTTGGCGCGGTGATGATTCCGCTCCTGCTCCAATTCGCACTGCTGTACACGCCGCTGCGGGGTGTGTTCATGCTGGTGCCGCTGACACTAGGCGAGTGGGAATTTGTTACAGGGTTGGCTCTCGCGACGTTCCTCGTGCTCGAATTCCTCAAGATGTTTCGTATCAGCAGCATGCTTGAATCGGCATTAAGCCGTTGGTGGACTGCACGGGGCGATAAGCGCCGCAATGTATCAACGCGGAAAACCAAGAGGGTGTAAGGTGCGGCGGTGCCGGATCGTAAGACCAGACAGAAAGCCGCTTTTTCCACTCTGTCGACACGAAGAAAACAGTACTCGTTGCCGAAGGCTCGCTCCCATGCCCCTGGAAGAGCTTTGACTTCGTCATCTTCGCCTCTGTTTGGAAGGCGGATTGAGGGAATCGATACGCGTACGGCGTCGGTTCAGCCTGTATAGAACAACGAGGCCCCGACGGTGTCGATGCCTCGTGTTCGCTCCCTTATCCCTTTTCCTGTTCCGATACCGTGTGCGTTCCGCTGAGCGCGTGCCGGTGATGTCGCCTCCGGATGGAGACACGTCTGATGACGCGGTGTCGGAGTGGGGATTACAAGAAAGAGAAAGAATGTCATTCATTGTCGAGAATCCTGCAGTATCTGCTGAGGACCGAAAGCTCTCGTCGTCGCACTCGTCGGATTCCTCGCACTTTCTTCCGTCTCGCATTGCCAACTGCACGTACAGCCTCTATATCACACCCTGTGATTCCATCCACGTCGCCGCTGCCGGAAATTGCCGCGTACCTCGCTCGCCAGAAGCGCGTGAAGAAAGTGCGCATGCCGCGGCGCGACGAGATGCCGCAGGAGCTGCGGGAGACTATGAACGACATCGCCGCGCTCACGCGCACGTGGAACCCGGTCGAGATCTACACGGCGGATCCGGATTCCATCGCCGCCGAGCGCGAGCGGTTCTTCGCGGCGTACCGCCGCAACGAAGAATACAACCCGCGGTTCACGTACTCGTACGCCGAGTCGCTTTCGCTCGGCGACAGCCGCGAAAAATTGGAAGCCCTCCTGGAGCGGCTGAGTCGATTCAAGGCCGAGGGACGCACGCTGTCGATCGCGAAGCTGGCGCTGCACTTCAAGATCAAAGACGATCTCGCGACGTGCGATTTGGTGGAAGGCCTGCAGCGGAAGGATGAGCGGCGGATCGCGCAGGCCGTGCAGTACAAGTATCCGGGCACGGATCGCGTGCTCCTGCGCATCGCGCAGGAGGATTTCGAGCGGCGTACGCGCGAGAAGCAACCTCCCGGAGAGCATGTGAGCCTGCTGAACGCGCGGCAGAAGGCGCACATCCGTTCCCTCACGTTCGATGCCGAGGATTTCCGTGCGGCGTTCTCGTGGGCGCTGGACCAGTACGGCATTTTGCGGACGGACGGTTCGTCCAGGCACGGATTCAAAGTGGCGATCGACGAGCGTGCCACGGCTATCGACGTGCGCGATAAATCCGTCCTCGGTCCTACCGTGTTCATCCCCACGTTGACCAAGGGGAACGGCGAGAGTTTGCTGCGCCTCATTGCGCACGAGATCGAGGGCCATGCGCGCCAGTCGGCCAACGGCGAGCAGCTGTTCCTCTTCGGCGGCGGCGAGCTGAAGATCGATGACGAGACGCTCTACGAGGGTTTAGCCATGCGCCACGAGCACGAATTCCATCTGAGGCACTTCGGCGGCCACGACGGATCGCCGCTGCCGGACATCTACACCTTTGCCGTGCAGCTCGCCGAGAACGGTGCTTCGTTCAGCGAGATCTTCCGTGAGCAACGCCAACGACAACTGCACCTCTTCCTGCACGTTCTGCCGCATGAAGATCTTCCTGCAGCCATCGATCCCGTTCTTCTCCAGCGTGTCGAACGCTTGGCGTGGCGCACCACCTACCGCGTGATGCGCGGCCACCTGGACACGTCCAACAAGACAGGCTTCGCCATGGCGAAGGATCTCGCGTACCTCCGCGGGTGGATCCTCGACCGCCAGCTGCGCTCACACGGTCATGGCCACGTCAACGAAGCCGCGATCTTGTCCATCGGCGCGCTACGCGTGCTCGCGGAGTTCAGTCTCTCGGCAGAGGATCTCCCGCATCCGTACAAGGATGTGACGTCGGAGTATGTGGGGAAGTTGCTGGGGAGGGAGAAGTGAGGAAGACGAAGAATCCGTGGGATGCCAGGAATCCGAAGAATCCAACGAATGATAAATATTCCGTAGCAGCGATTCGTAATCGCTGCGGGTGTCTTTTGCATTCATCATACCACTTCGCGTTTGAAGTGATACCAATCGGCCACACCTGTATGGCAAAGAACTTGATTTTGGCAAACGCTACGAGGCACGAGAGGAGAGAGCGTTTGATGCTTCGGATTCGCATCCTTTCCATTGCAAGTTGGCATCAGGTTTGCAAAAAACTTGCATTACTTGCTGATTCGATGTCTGGTACATAGTCTGATGGGAAAAAATCGGCTATACTACTTCGATGCCTTCCAAACGAACACTCTTCTCCGGTGCGGCAGTGATGGTGAGCATGCTGTTGCTGCTGATTCCTGCGTACCTGTACACCGAAACCTCGCTCACCGCCGAGTTGAGCGCGAGTACTTCGAGCGCTGCTCCCCACTGCGGCAACGGGATCGTCGAGCCCGGTGAAGATTGCGACGATGCGAACCAGGTGGTGCAGGACGGTTGCAGTTTGTGTCGGCTGGAAGAAGGGTATATGTGCCGCGGCGCGCCGAGTGTCTGCGTGCCGGCCAACGATGCGCCGGGGTGCGGCAACGGGCAGATTGACGAGGGCGAGCAGTGCGACGATGCCAACAAGCTGGATGGCGACGGATGCGCCGGCACCTGTCAGATCGAAGCGGGTTTCCTGTGCGAAAGCCAGCCGAGCACCTGCCGGTCCACTGGTTTCTCATCTTCCTCTTCCAGTTCCAGCAGCAGTGAATTGTCGTCCTCGATTGCGAGTGTTCCGGCATCATCCAGTACGCCGATTGCCTTGCCTTCTTCGTCTTCGAGCATCGTCGCGGCTCCGGCTGCGAGTGCCAGCAGCACGCCTGCGCCCGCAACTTCATCGAGCAGTCTCACGGGACGTACACGCACGCAGACATCGTTTTCGCGCGCCCCGATCACGAATGATCTGACACCCACTTGCGGCAACGGATTCATCGAGAGGGGAGAAGTATGCGATGACGGCGGGACGAGCGATGGCGATGGTTGTTCGGCGACTTGCCAGGTCGAAAGGGGCTACGCGTGCCGCGACACGCCGAGTTTCTGCGAGATCAAATGCGGCGACGGCATCATCTTGGGTGGCGAGATCTGCGACGACGGGAACACCGCCGATGCCGACGGCTGCAATGCCACGTGCCATATCGAGTTCGGTTTCCAGTGCAAGGGCGAGCCGAGCAAGTGTTTGTTGCTTTCCACGGGAGGGTCGTCGAGCAGTGTGTCCTCTTAGGCGGGAACGTGAGCCTTGGATATTGAGTGTCGCTCCTTGAATAATTGTATCAAGACTCAAGACTTCAAGATTGCAAAGAAAACCCAACGGAAATTCACAAGTGAAACGCATACCCGAGGCATGGCCTGCAGCGTAGCGGAAGGCCATTCCGGGCAGGACTTTCATCGGCGGACACGGGTAAAGGGACGGCGTTCTCCTTCCACCCCTTCTAGCGTATGGCCCACCTTACCAGATCGAGGCGCGATCAGATCGAAGCTCCGCATCGCGCCCGTCATCCGCAGAAAACCATTGCAAGGATTGTCGGCTGCCACCAACGGGAGGAAGGTGCTGGGCGAGCAGTAACCTGCGAGGGAATGACGTACCCGCATGTCGAACAGCCGGCATCTACCGCTACCGCAGCGCTGCTACGATTTTTCTTGCATCAATTGCTTCAATAGCCCTTTCGCCTGCCCGATCACCACTTCCGGCAAAAACAGTCCGCGCTTGACGAAGTTGCTGTCGGTTTCCCAGAACCAGCGCGTGTCGATGAATTTCAGCCCGTCTGCGCTGAGAATGATGTTGTCCGTCTTCGTGAGCCAGTCGAACGCCTGGAGCACCGGGTAGCGCGGGCGCGTGTCCGGGAGCAATTGTCGCTCGCGGTGCGTGAGGAGCAGGAGGATGAGGAACAGAATGCACTGGTCGCGCGTCGCCGCGTCGATGTTCCCTAAATCGAGATCGTGTACATGCGTGCCGGCGATGTATTCTTGAAATACGAAGAACGTTTGCTGCCCGCGGTTTTGGGGCGAGAGCGGCTCGCCCATCAGCAGGTATTCTTTTGGAAGAAAATTGTGGTGCCGGAAGGGCCCTTCGAGAATCGGCTCGATGCGTCCCGCGAGCTCGATGCCGTAGTCGGCTTCGATGTCGGGGATTTTCTGCGTGAGCGTGCGCCGCACGTCGCGCTGCAGCTCCACGAGGCGTTCAAGTCGCGGGTGGAAGTACGGAGCGGATCCGTCGCGCGGCTCGAAGTAGCCGAAGAATTCGGCGAACTGCAGATACAAGCCGTACTGGCGGCCGATCTCCTCTTCGGTCGGCAGGAATGTCTGCGAGAACTGCTTCCATACCGTCTCGGTGAGTTTGGCGGGGATCGCGACCTTCACGTTCTTGAAGAGGTGAAAATCCATGTCCCAGCGGCCTTCTTTCACCACCCACGGTTCGTCTCGGATGCGGAACACGCGTGCTTGCAGGCCATCCGCGAGCGCGTCGAACGTGTGACAATCCAGTAACTCGCGCATGGGAGCAGGGTGCACATCCGCGGGATCGTAGATCGCGTGGAGGCGAAGCCAGTGCTCCAGATTGAATTTGCAATCGTCTGCCGGCGAGCTGGAATCGGTCATCATGACAGTGTCTGAAGCGTAGAGCCTGCGGGAGCGTTGGCCAAGCGGCGTGGCGTTCTGCGTCGCTGTAGAACGCCTTTCGCGGCTCTTGCGCGAGCAAAACTCACTGTCGTCCGATTTTTCCGGTGGCGATCGTGGCGTGTTCGTCCTACTGTGAGTCCTATGCTCCTGTTCGATCTCGCGCTGCTCGTCATCATCTTCCTCATCGGCTTCGTGGTGATCACGGCCGCGTATTTCATCCGCTTCGATGTGCCGGCCGTGCCGAGCCCGTCCGCGATTGCGCGCGCCATGGTGGAGGCGGCCGAGATGAAAGGCACCGAGACGGTGATGGATTTGGGCGCGGGCGACGGGCGCATCCTCATCGAGGCGAAGCGACGTTTCCCCGGCATCACCGCTATTGGGTACGAACTGGTGCCTACCATCTGGTGGCTCGGCTCGCTGCGCGTGTGGTGGTCCGGACAGCACATCGATTGGCGCTGCGCGGATGCGATGGATGCCGATGTGCGGCAAGCGAATATCATCTTCCTCTACGTCACGCCCGAGATGATGCAGCGGCTGGAGGAGAAGTTCGACCGCGAACTCCGTATGGGTACCAAGGTGGTGTCGCATGTTTTCACGTTCAAGAATCACATCCCCATCGCGAAAGTGCCGGTGCCGTGGAAGGGGGGCGAGAAGATGGTGCGGGTGTATGAGTGGTAAGTACGACGAGGTTTATTGGTTGATTGGTTTATTAGGGCCGTGGCCGGCCCGGTTCTGTCTGAGGATCAATATCACGATTCCACCATACGCCCCCGCCACGCTCCACCAGGGCAAACCTTTCACATCAATCGATGCGAATGGCACATGCGCCATCAGCTCTGTCATGCGGATCATCCACTCCATGCAGCCGAAGGCGAGGTAGCTGACGACGAGGCCGAGTGGGAACCAGAGCCAGCTGAGGCACACGCCGAGAAATCCGAAGAGCATTGCGGCGGGGATGAGCGGCGTGACGAGCAAGTTCGCAAGCGGCGCCACGAGCGAGATGCGTCCGAAGAGCAACGCGATCCAGGGCAATGTGGCGATCTGTGCAGCCGTCGTCGCTTGCAAGTTCTCGCGCATGCCGAGCGTGTCGGGAATGTTCTTGAGGAGCGGCGCGATCAGTGGCGTGCATTCGTTCAGGCCGATGACGGCGAGGAACGAGAGCTGGAAGCCCGCGTCGTACCAGAGGAGCTTGGGGTTCCATGCGAGCATGAAGCCCGCTGCCCACAGGATGAGCAGCCGCGTGTCGGTCTGCCGGCGCGTCTGCAGGGCGATCAATCCAAGAATGCCCATGACGGCCGCGCGCACCACGGAAGCGCTCGCGCCGACGAACAGCGTGAAGAGCACGATGCCGGCCACCATCGGCACGAACCGCCACCGCAGCGGCAGCCAGAAGAGAAAACTGCCCAGGCACAGCACGATCATCGTGATATTCGTGCCCGAGATGGCGATGATGTGCGTGAGGCCGGTGGCATTGAAATCCGTTGTCAGGTGATCGGGAATGCCGCGGCGCGACCCGGTGAGCAGCCCCGCGAGAAATGAAGCGTGCGGCTCCGGCTGCAGCAGATTGATCTGTCGTTCGAATCGCTCTTTCCATGCGTAGAGAACTCGGAAGAACGACGGGCGCGCCGGCTCACGCACAAGTGCGATCGACGGCCGTATCATCACGGCGTAGATGTCGAAGCGGCTCAGGTATTTGTCGTAGGCGAAGCTCTCGCTCGGCTTGGGCGTCTCGAGTTTGCCGCCAATCTTCAGCTCCTCGCCGTAGTGGTACTGCGGCCAGCCGTCCATGTCGGTGACGAGGATCTTCCCATGCACGGCCCGCGTCGCGCCGCTCTGCGTGAGGGTGGTAACGGCGACGGTGTACTGCGTCTTGAGCGGCCGCCGGTCCGGCTCGTCGGAGATGATTCCCGTGAGGGTGACGCGCGCGCCGGTGGCGTACGTATCGACCGTCGACGCCTGTGGAACGTGCGTCGTCCGTTGCACGGACCAGAGCGCAGCCAGGATGCCGATGAGCATCGCTGCGACGATGGCGGCCTGCTTTTTCCAGAGGGCCATCAGTATGCTGATGCCGATTGGGCAGCCGAAAATCCACCAGAGCGCAGCCGGATACACCGGATGCTGCCACCACTGCAATACTCCGATGCCGACGATGAGGCCCAGCAGGAACGCGAGCGACAGGTGCGAGCGATGCATGCAAACAGCCTTGCATCAGCTCTGCGCCAGCGCGATCCACTCTTCGATACTCAGAGTCTGCGGACGTCGATCCATGGCTATCCCCAGCCGTTCCAGGCGTTCTGCCACCTCGTGGAACGTCCCCAGCGTGTTGCGCAGCATCTTCCGTTTCTGGCCGAAGGCGATCTTGGTGAGCTTGAAGATCTGCTCGATGGTCTTCGCATCGGCCTTGGGCTGCGCGAAGCACTCGACGTGCAGCACGGCGGAATCGACGGCTGGCGGCGGCAGGAAGGCGCTCGGTGCTACCCGGCACGCGATGCGCGGCGTGCCGAAGAGCCCGACGAGGATGGTGAGGATGCCGGCATCGTCGATATCCACGATCTTCTCGGCCACTTCGCGCTGGATCAAGAGTGTCATCGACGTGGGAATCGTCGGCGATTCCAAAAACGCGTGCCGCAGTAATGGGGAGGTGATGTGATAGGGAATATTGGCGACGATCTTGTAGGGATCGGCGGGGAAGGGGACGTGGAGGGCGTTACCGTGGACGAGGGTTAATTGGTTGATTGGTTTATTGGTTGATTGGATGGGTCGTAGGAAATCCTGCAAGAGGGGAAGAAGGCGCTGGTCGAACTCGATGGCGGTGACGCGGCCGGCTGTTTGCACGAGCTCGCGCGTGAGCACGCCGATGCCGGGGCCGATCTCGACCACGTGGTCCGTCTTTTCGATATCGGCCGTGTTCACGATGGTTTCCAGCACGTCTTCGTCGACCAAGAAGTGCTGGCCGAGATCGGTATTCAGTTTCAGATGGTGAGCCTGGAGGAAGGCTTTGATCTCGTCGCGCAAGCTCAGCATGGTCTGAGCATGACTTCTTCAATCCTTTCGGTAAAGAATATTTCGCCGCATGCGCCATTCTCTGATCCATTCGTTCTAGGCGCTGATTTCTGTCTTCTGCCTTCCGACTTCCGGTCTCATTTCTTGACTCGTCCTGCTGCATCGGTACACTGCCCGCACATGGCTTGTCAGACTTCTTCGTTCGGCTACTGGTTCTCCTTTACGCAGGGGAAGTTGCCGATGTGTCTGAACTAGCTTGATCCACGACTCATTCGCACCTTCCCCCAGTAGGCGGAGGGGTGTTTCCCGCGTGTCCTTTTTTATCTCTCTTTCCCTCACTTGTATGGCAACGAGACGATTACTTCCCACGGCAGAGCAGATCGATGCCGATTACCCTGTCGATGCCGATCGCATTGCCGCGGATCGCGCGACCATCAACGGTTTGCTGCGTATGAATGGCAATACCACGAAGAAGCTGCTGGTGATTGTCGGTCCCTGTTCGGCTTACCCGTTTGAGTCGGTGGAACGGGTAGCCGAATCGCTAGCGCGTTTGCAGGAAGAAATTGATGAACGCGTGAAGATCATCATGCGTTTCTACACAGAGAAGCCCCGGACGAACAAAGGGTGGCAGGGGATGAAGGTGCAGCCGAATCCGCTCAGCGATCGTTCCGATATGGTCGAGGGCATTCAGGCGTGCCGCGCAGAGGCGTCGAAGCTCAGCCGGATATTGCCATTGGCTGACGAGATGGTCTTCCCCGAAAACGCGCCGTACATGACTCCGGCATTGAGTTACATTGCAGTCGGCGCTCGAACGGTGACGAGCCAATCGCATCGCAATGCTGCTTCAGGATTACCCAGTGCGGTGGGATTCAAGAACAACATGGACGGTTGCATCGAAGATGCAGTGGACGGAATGACCGTTGCGCAATCTCCACAAACGTACAATTCTGGCGGATACGAAGTGACTTCCGACGGTAACCCCGATGCGCACATCATCCTGCGGGGAGGTAAGAGCGGTCCCAACTACGATGCAGATCACTTGAACATGGCAGGCCAATTGCTCTCGAAGCTCCCGCCTTCCGTAACCGGTAACCGTCTGATTGTCGATGCGGGGCATGGTAATTCAGGCAAGGTGGCGACAAATCAGATTATGGTTGCGCGGAATGTGCTACAGGGTATTCGCGATCGTCGCGACGGATACCAGCTTGTGGGCGGTCTCATGATCGAGGCGCATGTGAAGAATGGGCATCAGAAGATTCATACGGGAATGGATCCCGAAGTATCTATTACCGATGACTGTCTGGCTCTTCCACAGACAGAGGATCTACTCCGAGAGCTTGCTGATATGCTGGATAAGGCCCATGCGACTGCTATGGTTTGATTGTACGACGGGGCTAGTGCTTTGGTACTAGCCCTTATCTTCGACCATCGCTCACTCCCAGCCGGGAGCGAATGACGGTCGGGGTGCTTCGTCATGCTCAGCACAGGCTTTGTAGGTATTGGATTTTTGTTGACTCCCAAAAATGCGGGGAGTACGTTTTCGGCAGTGATCTACAAGTTGCTCTGCGCTCTTGGCCTTCTGCCCGCGTACTGTTGCGTTGCCGCAATGGCCGCACGGCGGCGGGTGCGTTGGTAGATCATCTCTCTTGATTACCAGCCTTCCCGTCGTCGCGGGGAGGGATTTTTTTTTGTTCTTTCTTATCAAACCGCTCGTCTCCCGCTCTTTAGGAAACCAGAATGCCTCTGGTTGCGAGGGGGCGGGAGAGCGGGTGGAATAACGGGAGTACATCATGTGTGAGGCAACGACAGTGGCGGAGTGCACGGTGGTCGACCTGTCGGCAGTGGTTGAGAACGCGCTGAGGCGCGGTGAGCGTGGAGGTGCGGCTCATCGCATCCTGTTCGATACCGGCATGCTGCATTTCCTACAGCAGCATGCTCGTCCTGAGTCGACGGATGATCCGCTGCCCCACGAAACGGGCTATGGATCGTTCGGGAATGCGGAAGGCGCCAAAATCATCCTCTCTCGCATCATTGCGGGATACGATTACCCGGTGCCGCACGTCCTGGAAGCAATCGAGCAGATGCGCCAGGCTGTCGCATGAACTCCTGCTCCTATCCGCAGCCGCCGGCCTCCGCTCCTTCGGGAGCGAAAGGCCGGCTTTCCCAAATCCCATTGACTCCCAAAATCCTTCCCGCGTATGGTTCCCGCAGTGCAATTCACTCTCTCCCTTCTCGGCATTCTCCGCAAGACGTCCAAGAACGTCCGCGTTTGCCGTGCCGGGAAGTCTGTGAGTTGATTACTGTATCGAATCGATTACTCCACCCTTCCCTGCAGAGAAGGGTTTTTGTTCATTGTCATCACCCAGCGGATACTGCCGCCAATCAACAATGGATGGTTGGTGGCAATGATCCGTTGGAAAATAGGAGTTTCTCATGACCTTCGACGACGGCAGCGTGGACGATCAGCTGGTCCCCGAGGACGACCAGGTGGTCGATCACGCGGGTAAGAAAAGCTCCCTCCTTCGCTTTCGGCTCCCTCGAGGACAGAATCCCCGGCGGGGCCGGTCTGCGGAGACAGGCGAAGTCGGCAAGTTGTCCATGACGACTTCCGACTAGCATCGGAAACCAACGGTCTCCAGGCCCGACGTCGCGTACAGCGGCGGAGGGCCTTTTCCTGGCGGACCCCATCCCCAACCCTTCCCCCGTCCACCCGCACGCCTGCCGGGGAAGGGAGCCGTTGAACGTTCTTCAAGCATTCTTCCCTCCCCGTGCTGGTCTCTGAGTTTGTGAAACAGAGCAGTCGTTCAATTGCTCGATAATGAGAATGGGTGGACGGGGGAAGGTGCCCCGCAGGGCGGATGGGGCCCCCCCGCCAGAGAAATTGCATTCCCTTCTGATCTCCGTAGACTCACCTCATGTCCCTCATCCAGATCTTTACTGCGGATGAACTTGTCTCGCTGCGCCGGGCGGGGAAGATTTTGCGGGAGTGCCTGCAGGAGGCGGCGAGGCAGGTGCAGCCGGGTGTGACGACGCTGGAGCTCGACGCCGTCGCCGAGAGATTCATCCGTTCGCATGAGGGGGCGACGCCGGCGTTCAAGGGCTACCACGGGTTCACAGGCACGCTCTGCACGTCGGTGAACGAGGAGGCGGTGCATGGGATTCCCGGTCCGTGCGTGCTGGAGGAAGGCGACATCGTGTCGCTCGACGGCGGCGTGATCGTCGACGGGCTGTACACCGACGCGTGCATCACGGTCGGCGTGGGGAAGATCGCGCCGGAGGCGCAGAAATTCCTCGATGCGACCGAGGAGGCGCTCCGCCTGGCGTGCAAGATGATCAAAGCCGGTATCCGCGCCGGCGACATCTCGCACACGATCCAGTCGTACGTGGAGGGCAAAGGGTACAAATGCCTGCGCGCGCTCACGGGCCACGGGCTGGGGAAGACGCTGCACCAGTACCCGGATATTCCTAATGTCGGCAAGCCGGGCCAGGGCGCTCTCATTCCGGCCGGCACGATCCTCGCCATCGAGCCCATCACCTCCATGGGATCCGACGAGATCCGCGAATCCGACGACGGCTGGACGCTCTGCACGCGCGACGGCGCACTGGCGGCACACTTCGAGCACACGCTGTACATACGCGAGGATGGGTGTGAGATTTTGGCATAAGGAAGAGAAATCGGAAGCGAGAAAGCAGTAAGAGAATGGGGACGAGCGGGCAGCACGTTTGTTCTTGCGTGCGGCTGATCGCTGCCCGCTGTTCGCTCCTCGCTTCGCATTCTTTTGCGTCCTAAACAATAATTATAAAAAAATGCAAGTACATTTTTATTCTCACTCCCAAAATCCTCGCCTTATTGCTTGAGGCGGCTCAATTCTCTCTGTAGGATGCCTCGGCTTTTGACCCCCGCAATTTCTCTGTGTCCAAGGACGTGATCGAACTCGCCGGCGTTGTGATGGAGAGTTATCCCAATGCCACGTTTCGCGTCAAAGTGACCAGTGACCAAGCGAAGGATCATGAGCTGCTTTGCCATCTGGCAGGGCGCATGCGGGTACACCGGGTGCGCATCCTCCCAGGCGACAAGGTGAAGCTCGAGATGACGCCGTACGATCTCAATAAAGGTCGCATTACGTACCGCTTCTCGGCAACCGGCCCCGGTCCCAACCAGGCTCCCGGCGCACCGGCTCATGCCGCTCCGGCTCCCATTGCGCCATCCACGCCATCCTGATTCCCATCTCTGCCATGAAAGTTCGCGCCTCCTGCAAGCCGATCTGCTCCAAGTGCCGCCGCGTGCGTCGTCGCAACGGACAAGGCAAAATGGTTCGCCGCATCGTCTGCGAGAATCCCAAGCACAAGCAGCGCCAAGGCTGAGGAGATGAAAAACGTCTCCTGTCCAATGTAAAATTTTCCTCGAAATCCTCTCCTCCTGATTATCCGCTAGAATCGCTTCCATTCACTCTCATGATTCGTATCTCAGGCGTCGTCCTCCCCGGTAACAAGCGCATCGAAATCGCCCTCACGGCGATCAAGGGCATCGGTCGTCCGATGTCGAAGCGCATCCTCAACGAGCTGAACGTCGATATCAACATGAAGGCCGACGCACTCTCGGAGCCGGATCAAGCCCGTCTGCGCGCGCGTGTGGAGCAGGAACTGACCGAGGGCGAGCTGGCCCGCAAAGTGTCGCTCGATGTGAAGCGCTTGCAGGATATCGGCACGTGGCGCGGTTACCGCCACCGCCGCAAGCTGCCGGTGCGCGGGCAGACCTCGCGCCGCAACGCGCGCACCAAGCGCGGCAAGAAGAAGACCGGCACCTCCGGCCGCACAACCCTGACTAAGACGTAATCCTCCATTTTCAATTCTCCATTCTCATGGCCGATACCACCACTCCCGAACTCTCCGTCGATACCGCTGCCGTCAAGGCTCCCGAGCCGAAGGCCGGCGCGCGCAAGAAGAAGGTGAAGCGCAGCTTGCCCAAGGCGCGTGTGTGCATCAAGGCGGGCGAGAACAACACCATCGTCACGTTCACGGATCTCGAGGGCAACGTGCTGGGCTGGAGCAGTTCCGGCTCCGCCGGATTCAAGGGGACGCGCAAGTCGACGCCGTACGCCGCCAAGGTGGCGGCCGAGTCGGCGGCCATCAAAGTGAAGCCATTCGGCATCGAATCGGTGAGCGTGGAGGTGAAGGGCCTCGGGCCCGGCCGCGAGCAGGCGCTGCGCGGTCTCCAGAGCGCCGGCCTGAACCTCGACGCCATCGTCGACACCACGCCCATCCCGCATGGCGGTTGCCGTCCGGCGGGCCGTCGACGAGTTTGATAGTTATTGGTTCTTAGTTATTAGTTCTCCACATCCTTACCTTACTACCAACTAGAAACTAGCAACTAACAACTAGAAACCCCTCGATTCTCTCATCACCACCACTCCACTCAAGACTATGAAGTACACAGGACCAAAAGCGAAGCGCTGCCGCCGCCAGGGCATGAACCTCTTCGGCACCGACAAGTACGACAAGATCCTCCAGCGCAAGCCGCAGGGGCCGGGCAAGAGCCCGCGCGACCAGAAGGGCGGCAAGCTGTCGGAGTTCGGCCAGCAGTTGAAGGAGAAGCAGAAGGCGCGCGACATGTACGGTCTCTCGGAGAGCCAGTTCCACCGTCTCTACCGCGAGGCGTCCCGCGTGAGCGGCCAGACGGGCGAGGCGCTCAAGCAGCTTCTGGAGCGTCGTCTCGACAACGTTGTCTACCGCAGCGGATTGGCCATGACACGCATGCAGTCGCGCCAATTCGTCAGTCACGGCCTCTTCCTGGTCGACGGCGTCCGCGTGACTACCCCGAGCTTCCGCGTGAAGCCGGGCCAGGTGATCACCCTGCGCCCGCGCGCGAAGAACTCGCCCGTCTTCGGGCCCATCCAGGCCGCGCACGAGAAGTACAATCCGCCCGTGTGGCTCAAGATGGACCGTGGCGGCATGAAGGTGGAGGTGATGTCGCTGCCCTCGCCGGAGGACGCCGAGAAGGCGATCGACACCCGGCAGATCATCGAATTCTACTCGCGTTAATCGCGCTTCCCCCTCTTCCTCCCTTCTCCTCTCCGCTATGCATATCATTCAGGAAGAAATCGGCCTACCGACATTCACGGTCACACCGGTGAAGAAGGGGGACGATACTCACGCGGTCTTCACCATCGCGCCGCTCCCGCCGGGGTACGCCATGACACTGGGCAACGGCCTGCGCCGCGTGCTCCTCTCCAGCCTTCCTGGCGCCGCCGTCTCGTCCGTCCGCATCAGCAGCGTGCAGCACGAGTACACGACCATCAAGGGCGTGCGCGAGTCGATTCTCGATTTCACGCTCAACCTCAAGGGTCTGAAGATCCGCAAGCACCGCAAGGAGCCGGAAGTCATCACGCTCGAGGCCAAAGGCCCGGCCACGGTGACGGCGAAGGATCTCAAAGTGTCGTCCGACATCGAGATTCTCAACCCGGAGCTCGAGCTGCTCACGCTCGAGAAAGGCGCGTCCATCGACATGCAGATCACGATTGAGAAGGGCGTGGGGTACATCTCGGCATCCGAGCGCAACAAGAAGCAGAACGAGCCGGGGCTCATCTACATCGACGCCATCTACTCCCCGGTCATCAAAGTGCGCTTCGATGTCGAGGCGGCACGCGTCGGTCAGCGCACCGATCTCGAGAAGCTCACGCTGGACGTGAAGACGAACGGTTCGCTCACGGCCGAAGAGGCCATGCAATTCGCCTCGCAGCTGCTGCAGAGCTACTACGGGTACTTCGGATCCGACCAGAAGGTGGTGGAGCCGGAGTTCATCGCCGACTTCTCGCGCTCGGCCGCCGCGCACGTGGAAGACAGCACGCACACGCCGGTGAAGGAAACGTACACGCCCATCGAGATCCTCAATTTCTCGCCGCGCACGCTCAACGCGCTCATCAATGCCGGCGTGGGATCCATCGAGCAGCTCACGAAATGCACCGAGGCGACGCTCTCGAACTTCCGCGGCTTCGGCGCCAAGGCGCTCGACGAGGTGAAGGCCACGCTCGGGGAACGCGGATTGAAATTGGCGTCCGACACGATGGATGCTTGATACCCGGAGCCGGAGACGCCATGGTATGGCGTCTCTACAATGCTTGCGCGACGATTGACAATCATTATCGAACCATCCACCATTCTCGCCCCCGAAAATTCCCATGCGTCACCGACAATCCCGCCTCCGGCTCCGCCAGAAACCGCATCACGCGCGGCTCATCCAGCGCAACCTCGTCACATCGCTCTTCCTGTACGAGAGCGTGCGCACCACGAAGAAGCGCGCCGAGGTCGTCCGTCCGATGGTCGATCGCCTCATCACGACGGTGAAGACGAAGGAGCCCGTGAACGCCATTCGCACCATCAACGCGGTACTCACCGACAAGAACGCCAGTCGCAAGATGATGGAGGTGATGAAGGCGCGCTACGCGAAGCGTACGTCCGGCTTCACGCGCATGACGCCGCTCGGCGCGCGCAAGGGCGATGGCGCGGAACTTGTGACCCTCTCGCTCGTCGAAGGCGAGGCCGTGACGGTGGCCCCCAAGGTCAAGAAGCCGAGAGCCGCCAAGAAGCCGGCTGCGAAGAAGACGACTGCCAAACAGACCGCATCCGATTCCGCCTCCGCATCATGAAGACGACGACAGTTCCCGTGACGGCCCCCGCCTGGCATCTGGTCGATGCCGAAGGGCAGACCATCGGCCGCGTGGCCGCCAAGATCGCGCACGTCCTGCGCGGCAAGCACAAGCCGACTTTCTCGCCGCATCAGCTGTGCGGAGACCACATCGTCCTCGTTAATATCGAGAAGCTCGCCGTCACGCCCACCAAGGCGATGAAGAAGCTCTACCGCGACCACACCGGCTACCCCGGCCATCTCAAGACGCGCACGCTGGGCAAGGTGATGAAGGAAGGCCCGGCCGAGGTCATCGAGCGCGCGGTCAAAGGCATGCTCCCGCACAACCGCCTCCGCCCGCAGATGCTCAAGCGTCTGCACATCTTCCAGGGCGCCGAGCACACGTACGCCGCCCAGAAGCCCGCCCCTCTCACTCTCTCCGATCTCTAAGCCATGACGACCGACACCTCCCGCCAGTACTTCTACGGCACCGGCAAGCGCAAGACATCCATCGCCCGCGTGAAGCTCTTCGACGAGGGCAAGGGCGACGTGTTCGTGAACGGCAAGAAGATGAAGGAGTATTTCGCCGGCCCGCAGGTCGAGAACGCCGTCGCGCCGCTCGCACTCATCGGCAAGAAGGGGTCGTTCGATGTCGAAGCCATCATCGTCGGCGGCGGCAAGGCGTCGCAGTCGGATGCATTACGCCATGGCATCTCGCGCGCGCTGCTCCTCATCAACCCCGACCATCGCGCCGATCTCAAGCGCGCCGGATTCCTCCGCCGCGACAGCCGCATCAAGGAGCGCAAGAAGCCGGGACTCAAGCGAGCCCGCCGCGCGCCGCAGTTCAGCAAGCGCTAATCTCAGCGGTACAGACAGTCGTCCGCTCTGCCAGCGTGCGGTTTCAATTCTGTTGATTCAGCCAAATATCGCACTCTTGGCGAGCGATGAGTTGTAGCTGATGAATCGTATCTTCAGCGTTGCCGCGTGTCACAATGCTCCGCACGTTCGGCGGATCATTGAAGGAGTACGTCACCAGGAAAGGAGCGAGATGACGCACGGCCGTATCATGATAATCGCCATTGGATTCCTGCTCTGGCGGGAAAGCTACCATCAGTGTGAGGGGGCGTCGCGTGGTGAGTATCGTTGCAACGATGTCTGCATCCAGAAGTTGATCTGCACTCTCGGGGGATTGCTCCAGATAGGAGGTGATTCGATTGCAAGTATCCATGGCGCGGGGGAAAGCTCGCGCATTATTCACGTCATCGGCTGATTCACGAATAAATTCGCTAGATGCAATCATTTGCATCAAATTCTGTTACATCAATAACAGACTGTCCTTGGATTCTTTGGATTCCTCGGATTCCTAGGATTCCTCGCCTCTTTCACATCACCGCCATCCGCACGTAGTACAAGCTCTTCCCTTCCTCCGTATCGAGAATGAACTTCGCATCCAGTTCCGACAGCTGCAGGATCGTCTGGCACATCTTGAGGAGCATGTGGGGCGGCAGGCCGATGCCCGCCTCGAGGCACGTGGCGCAGAGGCCGGCGGCATCCTTGGAGCGAAGGTAGCGGTCGCCCTTCTCGAGGATCACGTTGTAGAGCGATTCCTGTACCTGCAGCACGAACGTCTCGACAAACGTCTCGAGCTCTTCGAAGGGCACGTCGTTCATCTGCGGCAGAACCTCCATGATGTCGAGGTCGGTGTGGATCGCGTGCGCGATGCAGGCATCGATAGTCATACGTGTGGTGGGTGTTTGTGTGATTCGAACGAATCTGAATATGATACCAAAAAAAGACGTCGCCGGGTAGGGGATCTGCCCTCCGGAAAGCCGAGAGGCATTGCAAAAATGCTAGATGAAAGTTTGATATATGTTTGTCATTTCAGCCGAACACGCATTCCTCGAACCTTCATATATCCACTGCTATCCTTCATACTCATTCCATGCCCGCATCTGCCCCGGATTTGCCGTCCCTCCCGTCACGATCTCCACTGCTGTTCGTTATCGGCGGGTTTGTCGTGCTCCTGCTGGGCATCTACGGGGCGTCACTCTCGAATGGGTTCGTGCGCTGGGATGACGGGCTGCTCATCTACGAGAACCCGGCGATCCGGCATATCTCGCCCTCGACGCTCAAGACAATCTTCACCAGCTACGATCCGGAGCTCTACATCCCGCTCACGTTCTTCAGCTACCAGATCGATTTTTTGTTCGGCGGCATGCATGCCTTCGTGTATCACCTGCAGAACCTGCTGTGGCACGGTCTCAATACGCTCCTCGTTACCTGGCTCGCGTTCCTGCTCACGCGTCGGGGGTGGGCCGCGCTGACGGTGGGGTTGCTCTTCGCCGTCCATCCGCTGCAGGTGGAGGCAGTGGCGTGGGCGGCCGCGCGGAAAGACGTGCTATCGACATTCTTCTTCCTGTCCTCGATCATTGGGTATCTCTACGCGCGTGCGCGGGTATCGCGGCGGCTGTACTGGTTCAGTGTCGGCCTGTTTCTGCTCGGCTTGCTCGCGAAAGTGTCGGTGATCACGCTGCCGCTGGTGCTTCTGTTGATCGACGATCTGCAGGGGCGCACGAAGGATCGCAAGATGCTGACGGACAAATTGCCGTACTTCGTTCTGGCCGTCGTCTTCGGCATCGTGGCGGTGGTGGGGAAGCAGGGGGTGTTTGCGGCGGTGTCGCCGTGGCAGATGCTCCTGCTCGCCTGCCGCAGCACGGTCTTTTACCTGCAGGCGCTCGCGTGGCCCGCGTACTATGACGTGCTCTATCCGTTCGACCGATCCATCGCAATCGCGGTGCCCGAGATACTGCTCTCGGTGCTGATCGTCCTCGGCATGATCGCTCTGGCGCTTGTGCTGTACCGACGGCAACGGTGGGTGTTCTTCGGCGTGTGCTTCTACCTGCTCACGCTCGCGCCGACGATGACGAACCTCATCAAAGCGAACCACACGTACCTCGGCTCCGATCGCTACGCGTACATACCGTCCATCGCCGTGTTCCTGCTGGTGGCGTACGGGCTGGCGCGCTGGGTGGAGACGCGCAGCCGCCAGTCGGCGCGCGAGCGCCTGGGGCTCATCGCCACCGCCTCGCTCGGCGTATTGGTGGTGGGGTTGGCAGTACGCAGCCACGTGCAGGCGGCGGTGTGGCGCAACAGCGAGGCGCTGTTCCTCAACGTACTGGCGCGGTACCCGGATTCCGACATCGCGCATAACAATCTCGGCAACGTGTACCGCCGCCAGGGGCGGTTGGACGACGCCATGAAGCACCTGCAGGCCGCTCTCGCATCGGCGCCGGCCGACGCGAAGAACAACATCGCGAACGTGTTGCGTGCGCAGGGCGATCTCCCTGCCGCCGAGAAGAGCCTGCAGGAGGCGCTGGCCGCCAAGCCGAACGCGAAGATCTACGTGAACTTGGGGGCGGTGTATCGCAAACAGGGAAAGATGCTCGATGCACTGGCGCAGTACGAGAAGGCGCTGGCACTGGACCAGCAGAGCGCGGAAGCGCAGTTCGGCCTCGGCATCGTGTACGCCGAGATGGGCGAGACGCAGAAGGCATTGGATGCCTACGCGGAAGCCATCAAGCTGCAGCCGCTCTACGCCGATGTGTACGTCAACCGCGGCGCGCTGCACGTCGCATCGAGCGAGTTCGACGAGGCACTCGCCGATTTCCAACAGGCCATCGAGATCGCGCCGGATTTTTCACAGGCGCACTACAATCTCGCCGTCCTCTACGAGAAGCTGGATCAGCCGGAACAAGCGAAGAAAGAGTACGAGGCGACGCTGCGCGTGCAGGACGACTACACGCCGGCGCACATCAACCTGGGCCTGCTCCTGCATGCGTCGGGCGACACGGACGGTGCGCGACGGCAGTTCCAGGCCATCCTTCGGTACGACCCGCAGAACCGCGCGGCACTCTCGGCCATCGAACAGTTGCGCTGATTTGTCCTGGCCAGCGAGTGCGGTACACTGCCGTGTATGGGACGGCAATACAGGCAGATCCTCATCGCCACGCTTGTACTGAGCGTCTTCGTGGCGGCGTGTACCAAACAGGAGACTCCTCCGACGGCAACCACGCTGCCCGCCACCACCGGCCTGCAGACGCACGAAGGGAAAGGCGGCGGATTCGCCGTCGATCTTCCCGGCGATTGGGTGGCATTTACCGCAAAAGATCGTGCCCCCATCGCGATCACCGCGGTCGGTGACGTGTTGGAGTACGGGAAGGGCAGTGACACACTCATGACGGCCGAGGTTCTCTCGTCGGCAACCGCCGCGCGACAGCCCGATGAGACATGGCTGCAGTTCTACGTGCGCGTCCTGCTCTCGCCGCGCACATTCAATTGGGGGAAAGTGACGATGGGCGCGAACGCCTACGACCACCTCACGCTCACGCAGCCCGGGGACGGGCTCATGCCGCATCAGTATCTGATGACGCTCAGCCCGGATAGTGCGCTCGTTCTGGGGTTCAACGACACCGGCGAGACGACGCGGATGGTGCTCGGGAGTGTGAGGAAGAAATAAGAGGGACAGCAAGGATGAAGCACGAAATTCAAAAAACTCGTACGTCAAATGTCGGATGTCGTGCTTCGCAATCGTCCTTTCTCCCCTTTTTGCCTTCCCCATGCTATGCTCCCGCCATGTCCACCCCCTCCCCCCTCGTCGGCATCATCATGGGTTCCACGTCCGATTGGGAGACGATGCAGCACGCGGCGGAAATGCTTGAGCAACTGGGTGTGCCGTACGAGAAGAAAGTGGTATCCGCGCACCGCACGCCGGATCTCCTCTACGCGTACGCGAAGGCGGCCGAGGAGCGCGGGTTGCAGGTGATCATCGCGGGGGCCGGCGGCTCGGCGCACCTGCCGGGGATGACGGCGAGCATGACGGTGCTGCCCGTGTTGGGGGTACCGGTGGAGACGAAGACGCTCAAGGGCATCGATTCGCTCCTCTCCATCGTGCAGATGCCGGGTGGGATTCCCGTGGGGACGCTCGCCATCGGCAAGGCCGGCGCGACCAATGCGGCGCTGCTGGCGGCGGAGATTCTCGGCGCCGCACATCCGCACATCCGCGAAGCGGTACGCGCGTTCCGTGCCGAGCAGACGAAGACGGTGATGGAGCAGGGCGATCCGTCACAAGCGAAAACCAAGAAGCGTTCCGCGAAGCGTTCATGATCATCGGCATCGTCGGCGGCGGCCAGTTGGCGCAGATGCTGGGGTTGGCCGGCAAGCCGATGGGACATTCCTTCCGTATCCTCGATCCATCCCTCGTCGCTCCCGCTCGCACGGTCGGCACGCTGGTAGAAGGCGCCTACGACGATCGCGACGCGCTGATGCAACTGGCGGAAGGCTGCGACGTGGTCACGTTCGATTTCGAGAACGTACCGGCGAGCTCCGTGCAATTCCTCTCGACAAAAGTTCCGGTATTCCCGGGCGCGGATATTCTGGCCATTGCGCAGGATCGTTTCGAAGAAAAGACCACGTTCGAGTCGCTCGGCATTCCCACGCCCGCATTCGCGCTCGTCGATTCGCTCGATGATGTGCAATTTGCGCTCCAGGATCTGCATGTTCCCGCCGTGCTGAAGACACGGCGGCAAGGGTACGACGGCAAGGGGCAAGCGGTTCTCCGCTCCGCGGAAGATATTGTGTCGGCGTGGGAGAAAATCGGCGATGTGCCGCTATTGGTGGAGAAGTTCATTCCATTCGATCGCGAAGTGTCGCTCCTCTCCGTGCGCGGCCGCACGGGGGAGATCGCCTTCTATCCGCTCATCGAGAACGTGCACCGGGAGGGGATTCTCCGCGTGTCGCGTGCACCGGCGCACGCGACGGATGTACTGCAGCACACGGCGCAGCAGTACGCCCGATCCATCCTTGAAAAATTCTCGTACGTCGGTGTGCTCGCTATTGAATTTTGCCAGGTGGGTGATCAACTCATGGCCATCGAGATGGCGCCGCGCGTGCACAACTCCGGCCACCTCACCATCGAGGCGGCGGCCACGAGCCAGTTCGAGAACCACCTGCGCGCCATCAGCGGCATGCCGCTCGGGCCTACCGAGATTGCCAAGCCGTCGGCCATGGTGAATTTGATCGGCACGATTCCGTCGGAAAAATCACTCGCCGCGATTCCCGGTGCCTCTGTGCATGTGTACGGCAAGGAGCCGAGGCCCGGGCGAAAATTGGGCCATGTGACCGTGGTGAGGGAGACGTGGGAGGAGGTGGAGGAGAGTATCAAACACAGTGAGTCTCTTCTGTAGGCATCTGGAGAGCGGGCTTTCTGCCCCCGGTGCACAGCGATAGCACAGTTCCCTCAGTTCCATGTATTGCTTGAGAGAACTAACAACTATCAACGAACAACAAGAAACCAATAAACCAGTACACCAATCAACCAATCACCACCCACGCCACCACAGCCGCCACTACCCGGTACAAGCCGAACGGCGTGAACGTGTGGGTCTGAATGAAGCGCACCAGCCAGCGGATCGCGACGAGCGCGACGAGGAAGGAGACGAGGACGCCGACGGCGAGTTCTTGGTATTCCGGCATGGTGAACGTGTGGGCGCTCTTGAACAAATCGAGGGCCGTGGCGGCGAGCATGGTGGGGATGGCGAGCAGGAACGAGAACTCCACGATGGCGCGTCGTCGCAGGCCGAGCAGCAGGCCGCCGATGATGGTGGCCGCGGAGCGGGAGACGCCGGGAACGATGGCGATGGATTGCGCGAGGCCGATCAGCGCCGCTTGCGCGTACGTGAGCTTGCTCAGATCGTCGAGTGCGTCATCTTCCTCTTGATGCAGGCGCTCGAACAGGAGGATGACGAGACCGCCGATCAGCATGCTCCACAGAACAACGGTCGTGTTATCCAGAAGGTATCGCTTCACGAAGCCATGCAATGCGAGGCCGATGACGGCCGTGGGTAAAAAGCCGATGCACACACGCAGCAGCACCGCACGGTTCACCAGTAGCTGCCGGCCGTAGAGCACGATGACGGCGAGGATGGCGCCGGACTGAATGGCGATCTCGAAACTCTTCTGGAACTCCGTGTCCGGCAAGCGCAGCAGATGCGATGCGAGGATCAGGTGGCCGGTCGACGAGATCGGGAGGAATTCGGTAATGCCTTCGACGATGCCGAGGAGAGCCGCGTGCAGGAGTGTCATGAGGAGAGGATGAAGATGATGCGGCAAGCCTACTCGCCAGGCAGTCGGAGCAACAGTCGCGCGTCTGGCAGCACAGCGCATCGTCCACAATTGTCTTTCGCAGAATCCTCACTACAATGGGAGGAAATCGCCCCTCTCGCTTTCCATGATGCTCCGATTGCCGCGCCGGTTCCTCAGACGACGTACGCTCTCGGTGCTCGCGTGCACGGGCATCCTCCTCCTTTCGGCGTGCGCGTCGTCGCGTCGCGCGGCGCTGCCGCTCCCGCCGATTCGCGAGATATTCGGCAGCATGCAGACGACGAGTCTGTTTCTCGCACAGGTGGGCGGCGGAAATGAATCGCAGGATCTCGGTGTCCTCAATGGCAATGCGCTCGTGCGCATCAACACGCACACGCTCTTCACGGCTACCGACGGCACGGGAGTATCCAGCAGCGTTGCCGATACGGTGCTTTCGACCGTCACCGGTGCCAGCGTGCTCGTGTACGAGTACACCGGCCAGGAGCAAGAACTCCTGCGACAGGGGAAAACCGGTGCCGATGCGTTCACGGGGAAGTGGTACCTCTCGCCCGCGCTCCTGGCGCAGCGGCCGCAGCTGAACGGTCTGCCGGTACTGACGGCCTTCAACGCCGGCAAGACCTACGACGTGCGATCCGATATCCCGCTCGTGCTCACGGCGATCTACAGCGCTTCGGCCTCGCCCGCGTTCCGTGCGCAAATCGCGCCCATCTACCGCTGCGGGAACGGCCGTACCGAGCCGCAGCAGTTCATCAGCGAGCTGGGATTAAGCCACCTGACGGAAGGGTGCGACGACGGCAACGATGTCGACACCGATACCTGCAGCAACCAGTGCCAGGTGCGCACGCCCGATGTCGGCGCATCGTGCGGCAACGGCGTGAAGGAAGGAACGGAACAGTGCGATCACCGCAACGACCGCAGCCGCGGATGCACGGCCGAATGCCGTGCGACGGTCGGGTACATGTGTCAGGCAGACAACACGTGCGTGCGGTTGATCCCCGATTTTGGTGGATCATCCAAGTCCTGGGTTATTGTACTTACTTACGAGAAAAATCCCCTATCGGATGATGCAGTGAGAACGATCTGTCAACACATAGCCCCCTCTGTTTCTGGGTTCTTCGAGAAACAGGCAAGTTTTTATGGCAAAAAAAAGCCATTTGATTCCGTTACCTGTATTCAGCAGCAACTGTTGCTTCCTCAAGAACTGATCGACGATAAAATTCCTTTCACTTGTGAAGGCCAGACTTTCCCATCATTGAACAGTCAAAAGGTCAGTGCATACCTCGAGAAGAACATCCCTGCTTTGCAACAGGCAGCGGTTGTCACTGTAGTGGATTTCATGGCTGAGCCTCGTCAGTTTTGTCATTTTGCAGCAGACCAAAAGCATCACTTCATCTTTATTGGACCAATTGAAGAGAATGCCTACTATCCTCCGATTGACCTCGACTCCATCGGTGAAACCATGGCTCACGAGTTGATGCACAACATCGGTGCGAGTGACAAATATGCTGCGATCGATCGAACAGCTCGGACATGCTGTGCCATTGATCCAATCACACGCGAGTCGGTTGAGGGTTCAGATATCATGTGCCACCTCGTGTATACAAGCGAAATGGACGGAGCATGCATGAGTGTGCCCTTTGCCGATTTGAATGTCGGACCATGGTCTGCGCAGGAGATCGGTTGGTTAATACGAGAAAAGAAGGCCGACGTCGCGCGCCTCGTGGTGAACCAGCTGCCGCTGCCGAGCGATGCGCCGCTTGTGCGCGGGAAGGACGATCAGATCGTCTTCCGCTTCCAGATGGCTTCGCCAGAGACGCTCTCGGTGGGCACGCTCTTCTTCCAGCAGGAAGCCGAGACGAAGCCCGAGATCGTCGATGTCTGGCCCATTCAGTCGCTGAAGCTAGAGTGCGGAACCACGGCATTCCAGCCGCTGCAAGTACAGTTCCGCAGCGACTGGGCCACGCTGAGCATCAGCGAATTCCGCCTGCCAGATAACTCGCCGTACTTCCTGCCGGCGAACACGCCTGTTACGTGCAATGTACGCGCGAAAATCAAAGACTACACCCAGACGAAGACCTTCAAGTTCCGCTTCGCGCACAAAGAGTACGGCTTGGATCGGAACTATGTCGCTGCCAATAATCCGACGGGCACCATACTCGAGAACATCCGTACCAACGGCGTGTGTGCCTCTGCGAGTTGCGATATCGCCGTTACGCTGCTTGAGCCGCCCGCGCTGCGCATCGCCGACTCGGCTGCGTCTTCCGCTGCGTCGTCCATCGGACCGAGCTCATCGGCCGCACCCATCTCGGGCCCGTGGTCCACAAACGGCAACGTGTGGGCGATGAAGCAATTGGGCAACACGCTCTTCCTCGGCGGCAGCTTCACGGAAGTGGGCGGGCAGCCGCGCTACGGATTGGCGGCAGTGGACGCGACGACGGGCGAAGTGCTCCCGTGGAACCCCAATGCGAACTACGCGGGCGTAGCAGGCGAAGCCATCGTGCAGGCGATGGCATTGGAGGGGAACACGTTGTACGTCGGCGGCAGTTTCTCGTACGTCGGGCCGACGGTGCGCAACCGCATCGCCGCCATCGATGCGACGAGCGGCGTCGTGCTACCGTGGGGGGCCGCGCTCAATGCCAAAGTCGACAACACACCCTCCATCATCAGCTCGCTCGCTCTCGTGGGCGACACGCTGTACGGCGGCGGCAACAACTACCGCTGCGGGCTCGCGGCGTGGAATAAGACGACCGGCGAACTCGTTACCGCGTGGCACCCCTGCGTGAACCACTACGTCACGGCTTTGGCGCCCGTACCAGGCGGCAACTTGCTCGTGGCGGGGATGTTCGACATGGTCACCAACTCCGCAGGCACATCGCAGGCGCGGACCAATGTGGCGATCGTCAACGGCAGCACCGGTGAATTCCTCCCGTGGGCGCCCAAAGTGAATGGCACGGTGTACGCGGCGTTCGTCAACGGGACGAACGTGTTTTTGGGCGGGAACTTCGCGCAGGTGGAGGGCAAACCGCGCCAAAACTTCGCCGTCCTCAACGCGACGAGCGGCGCGCTGTCCGACATCAAGGCCGATGCGAACGCGCCGGTGTGGGTCTTCCTGCTCGATGGGTTCAAGTTGTACGTCGGTGGCGGGTTCTCCTTCATCGGCGGCCAGGCGACCGACACGGGCCTCGCGGTGATGGATCCGTACGTCGGTGGTGTGCTCCCCTGGAACCGGCTCACGACGCAATCGCTCCCGCGGCAGCCGAAAGCGCTCGCGAGCGACGGGCAGTACCTCTACGCCGGCGGCGGGCTCATCGACATCTTCGGCCGGCCGTTCCTCAATCCCCTTGGGAAAGTTCGCAAATAATCCATGAAGTTCCGCCGCGCACCGCCGGCTCTGTATCTCATCACCGTTCCGGTGATGCTCGCGCTCCTCTACGCCCGGCCGCTCCCGCTGCGCGGACTTTTGCGAGGGCGGGCAATGGACGGCGTGTACGCGCAGCTGACACGGGCGGTGCAGCCCGGCAACTCTCTTGCCGGGCAACTCGCGGATCCGGGCGGCAACGAGATCGGCACGGTGACGGCGCCGGTTCTCTTGCAAGCGAACGTCCATAATTTCTTCCAGACGCCGGCATACGAAGGTGCGGCCGATCTGCGGAGCGATCACCTCGTGGGTCCGGCACTCCCGCAGAGCCGCGCACAGACGTGGGCGTACGAGTTCGTGGGCGACGAGGCGGATCGCCTCAAGCAGGGGATGACGGGCAGCGATGCGTTCCACGGCGCGTTCTACTTCTCGCCGGCCTTCATTATCGCGCACCCGGGGCTCCGATCGTCTCTCGATCGCTTCACCATGGGGAAGCGGTACTACTGGTTCACCCGTCAGCCGCTCGTGCTCTCGCTGGGCGTGGATCAATCCGCTGCGCGGCCGCTGATCGGCGAGGCGGAAATTCTGTACCGCTGCGGCGACGGAGTGCTCGAGCGCACGCCGCAGTCGTTCCCCGCGCTCGGCATCCAGTCGCTCCCGGAAGAGTGCGACGGCGTGGCCGGTTGCAATCCCGCGTCGCCCTGCGACGAAGGCACCTGCGATCCCGCTGCCGCATGCCGACCTCTTACCGGGTACGGCTGTGATGAAAACAATACCTGTACGACCGGCGCCTCTTCCGTGTCATCAGCAGTTACATCTTCTTACGCGGGCATCTCATCGCCACCTTCTTCCACTCTTCCCGGCACGTGTGTCACCAATAGCGAGTGCCTGTCTGGCCGATGTCTGGATGGCTGGTGCCAGCCTCCGTCGTCGGCAGTATCCTCCTCCTCCGTCACATTCGGCGACGGCGATCTCGCAATCCGTTCGGTGGATGTGCCGGCCCGCCAGTATCAGCCGGGCACCCTGGGCGAGCCTATCCTCAAGGTGCAGATGACGGCGGTGAACGAGGACGTGAATGTACAGGAACTGCGCTTCACACCGGTCGAGAGCTACGGCAATTCCGTGGAGTACCTCAGCGTGTTCCGCGATGGGATGGACCAGCCGGTGGGCCGCGCCGCGCGCGCGTACTGCGCCGCGCGTCCGGTGGACGCCAAAGACTACTTCAAGCTGCCGTTCTGCGTTCACTTCGCCGTCCCACTGTCGGTACTGCAAGGGCGCATTGTCACGCTCACCGTGCGCCCGCAGTTGCGTCAGCGAAATCAAGGCTTCCAACGCGGCGAACGTTTACAATTCAGTTTGACGGACGAGCAGCCGACGTTCGAGGTGCGCGGCGGATCACTCGATGCGGTGGAGGCAGTTGGCGTCCAATCGCAGGCTCCGCTCAGCTTATACACGAACGCCGCGTCGGGCCGTATCATGATGGGTACCATCGAGCATGCGGGAGGATACATTCAGGGGCCCGAAGGGACGGCCGTGTTCGCGAAGATCGTCTCGATCTCCGGCGCGGTGGAGCCGATGCCCAGCTGGACGTACGCGAGTACCGCCATCGGGCTGCGGCCGATCGCACGGTTCACCATTCGGCCCGATAACCCTGTCACGCTCCGCAACGTGCTCTTCACCGTGCACGCCAACAATATGCGACTCTCGCCGAGCGCCTTCAAGATCGTCGACGATCGCTTCATTTCCAACGGCACCATTCCGACCGGCGCCAGCCGCCAGCCGGTGGAGTTCCCGTGTCAGGCGCAGACGATGGCGGGAGATCCGGTGCGCGAGAGCGAGATTTCCGGCGTCTTCCTCGTCTCGTGCCGCGTGGGTATGAACTTCTTCGCCGATCCGAGCGTCGTGGGCGATCTTAAGCTTCTCGGCGACATACTCGACGAGCGAACGGTGCAGGGCGCGCCGTCGTCCATCGATGTTCTCTGGAAGAACCTCTCCGAGAACCTGCCGCTCGGCGCTTTCGGCAGCCATATATCGTGGAACACGACGGACGATGCCTGGCCCATGATGTGGATCGATCAGCCGGTGATCGCCATTCGATCCATACTGGTCGAGAACCCCGTGCGCACTGCCGGCGGCGGTTCCGCCGACGACACAGCCGTGTGCGCCGACGTGCAGCCGCCGATGGGCATCATCTATCCGGGCGGTGGCGGCACTGCCGGCGTCACGTTCCGCAACGCCGGCAACCGCACGTGGAAGACAAGCGACGGTTACCGTCTGTCGCAGATCACGCCGCCGGGGTCGAACCTGCCCATGCAGTCGAACCCGCTGCCGCTGCCGAACGACGTGCCGCCGGGGCAGAACGCGCGTTTCATAGTGAGCTTCACCGCGCCGAATATCCAAGGCCAGCAGACGTATCAGATCGTGACGCAGATGACGCGCAACGGCGTCGCCGTGCCGAGCGACACGTGCCGCGTGCCCATTACCGTCGGCGTGCCCATTCCCGATCCGACGAATGACATGGCCATGTGCGCCGGTGTCACGTTCAAGTACAAGAGCACGCTCGGCGTGTGGATCACATCCGATTCCATTCCGTCCAATTCTCTCAATTTTGTGATCATGTCGGTGAACATGAAGAACGCGGGCGATACCACTTGGAAGCCGGAGGGCGGGTACAGTTTGGGCGTGACGGGCGTCGATCCGTCGCCGAGTATGACCGCCATCACGGCCCCGGTGGCGCCGAACACCAATAAGATCTTCGAGGGACAAGTATTGGTGCCGACGCAGGTCGGCCCGCACCCGGTGACGGTGCGGATGCGCCGCAGCCCCACTATGCAGAATCCGAATGGATCCTTCGGCGATACGTGTTCGAAGACGCTCACCATCACCAAGTGAACGTCAGTGCCGCTCGGGCGGGTTGATCGCTTGCACTCGTTCGAGTGCATCGCGGATATCGGGGTTATGCGGATCGTCGATGAGCGCCGCGCGTATCTCGCGCAGTGCATCGTCGTGTTTCCCCTGTGCCGCGTAGGCGAGCCCCAAGTTCACGCGGGCGGGGCCGAAGCGGGGGTCGATGGCGAGCGTCTGACGGTACAGCGCAATTTCCGCGTCCGTCCGTCCCATTTGCCCTTCGGCCGCTCCCCAGTTGCTCAGAATCTGCACCATCAGATTCGGCGCGGCATCGAGGGTGGCGGCGCGGCGGTACTCCTCGATGGCCGCGGGCCACTCCCGTCTGCGCGCGAAGTAGATGCCCTTGCAGAACGGCGCGAGCGACGATCGCGGGTACAGCGACTCCACGTACGTGAAGTAGGTAAGCGTGTTCTGCCACAGGAGCGTCTGCCGGTACGTCAGCACGCTGCAGAGTGCGACGAGCGACAGCACCGCGGCCGCGCCTATTTTCTTTTCTCGGATGGGCCAGCCTTTCGCGATGTGCGCCACTGCCGCCGCGATGGCGATGAAGATGCCGATGGACGGGAAGTACCCGTAGTGGTCCGTGCCGGCCGAGATCCCGCCGCCCTCCGCGAACTGCGGGAGCGTGGGCGCAATGGCGAGCAGATAGAAGAGGATGCCGCAGAAGACCGTGCGGTCCCACCGGCGGCTGCGCCAGACGAGCGGGATCGATACGAGGATGAGAAGCAAAGGAACGCCGTACGCGAGGGAATTGATCGTGAACGGTCCGTACAGCGGGTACTGCATGCTCAGGTGGTGCGGCACGAGGATCTTCCACGGGTACAGCAACAGTGAGCGCGGGATGACCAGGAGGAACATGAGCGGGCTTGTCTTGGCGAGCGTGTCCGTCTTTCCGCCCACGGCGATGAGCGCGAAGAGGATGCCGACGGCGAAGAAGGGAATTTTGTCGCGCCAGAAACTTTTCCGGAGAATCACGCGCTCTTCGTACCAGTCGAACAGCAGCAAGAGTGCGGGGAGCGGGAGGATTGTCACTTTACTGAGGAGGCCGCACGCGAAGAGAATCAGGCTCCAGAGGAACGCCGAGCGCGACCGCGTCTCGCGGGCGCGGAGGTACATGAGCATGCTGCCGAGCGCGAACATCGTCGAGAGCACGTCCTTGCGCGTGGCGATCCACGCGACGGTATCCACTTGTATCGGGTGCAGCGCGAAGAAGAGCCCGATGGCCAACGCCAGCCAGCGCCTGCGAAATAATCTCTCGCACAGAAACAGCACGAGTACGGCGTTCACGGCGTGGAGGAGAACGTTCGTCAGGTGGAAGATCATCGGATCGTTCCCGCCCAGCGCGTAGTTCAGTTGGTAGCTGAAGAGCGTGAACGGAATGTACAGCTCCGGATCGTACGAGGTGAAGATGGCTCTGAGCGTGTGCGGCGAGATCGCGCGGATGAGCGGATTGTTGAACACGAGCAGTGGATCATCGATTTCGATGAAACCCGCATGGAGAACGGGGATATACAGCGCCATCACCAGCGCGAAGAGAATGACGGCGAAGGTCGTAGTATGTCGGGAGAGAGCCATGGGGGTAGTGTAGAGTGAGATGCGGTGAAGGAGGGAAGACTGCAAGAATGCAAGAATGCAAGATTGCAATAAGATTGCAATAAGCCAAAACAAAACCCAAGAGTTCTACCCTTTCGGATTTACTTTGCAATCTTGCATTCTTGCAGTCTTGAAATCTTCTAAATTATTGGTTCCTCAAACGTCTCCTCCGCCGGCACTTCTTCTTTCTTAGGCGGTGCCGACGCGGCTTCGTCCCATTTCTTCAAATTTTCCTCCACCTGCGCCTTGGGCGTGCAGTACTTCGCGCGCGACTGGGCGATGATCTGCGGGGTGTAGTCGTGCTCGATTGCGGGTGCGTCGAGCGTGCGACCCGAGAACGCCTCACGCTGCTCGCCGTTCACCTGCATCTTGATGTAGAACTCGCGCACACCGAGGTTGATGATGTCGCGCTCTTTGAAGATAGGATTGTACTCACCTTCCAGAATCCTCGCGTCCTCGGCGCCCACGCGGAAGCTGATCATCGATCCCACGTTGCCGAACACCGTCTCGCGCACCACGTCCGAAAGCTGGCCCATGTACTGGTGCGCGATGGTCAGGTTCAGACGGTATTTGCGCGCTTCCGAGAG
>CAZWBO010000004.1:0-21708 GCA_964632375.1 uncultured Candidatus Peribacteria bacterium
TATTGTGGATAGGGTGGATTATTGATGATCACCGGCTGCGCGCCGGGATCGTGGATCACGACCGGGTACTGGTAGAAGCAGCCACTCATCAGCATCGACGCCGAAGCCATCAGCCACATGATGTATCTCTTCATCGCTATCTTCTCCCATGGTTCCCAACCTGCGCCGAGGGCCGTTGTACAATCGGTCCTACCTTGGCAGATCGGGATCCATGGGCGATGTCTGACAAAGATCAGTAATATAGTATATAAGAAATAAAAATTTATGTAATGTCAATTGCACGCAAGAAACAAGGTCAGACGGAGCGATTGTAAAAAGAGGCCAAAAAATGTATAATAGTAGGAAATGACACAAACAACGACTTCGACGGCTGAGCCGGGTGCAGTCTTGCAAGATCTGTACGATCTGCTGATGTTTAATATCGAACCGGAGCTGATGAGCGCCATCGTGCCGCAGCTCGAGACACTGTATGCAAACGAGACGAAGGCCGAACAGAAGAAGCGTCTCAAGCGGTATCAGAAGGCGCTGAAGCTGTTCGACGAACGCTTCGGCAAGTTGTTCGAGGAATGGAAGACGCAGCTGCTTGCCCGCAAAGACGAGATCATCAAGACCTATACGACAGAGGAAGGCAAGAAGGAGAAGAAGACGCTTCAGAATCTGGAAGATTCTATTTCCAAACAGTAGTCATGCACCTGCAATTCCCTCATCGGCGGTTCTCGCTGGCGGAGCGGCGGTTGCTCTTCGAGCAGCAGCCGGTGGACAAGCCAAAAGATGAACGGATTGATAAGGTTCGGGATGCCCTATTTGATGCCAAGACTCCCAAAAGTAAATTGGATGCAGTGAAAGAGGAAATGATCGCTTTGTACAGAGATACGCAGTTTCGTGCCAACGCAGCAAATAATCGAGTGGAGAAATTTTTAACGCAGCTGCGTGGGACATTGGCGCAAGTTGGGTCGCCGAATATTATAGTAGAAGATTTCAACGAGATTGATCTTCAGTCGCTTGCCGTGAAGATGGGTTGGGCGAGAGAAGTGTTCGCGGCCAAGCTGCAGGAGGTGCGCGAGCGTCCCAAAGCCACGCTCGATACCATGGGCAAGGCGAAGTGGGATGCGTACCTCAACCGCGCGAAGATGATTTGGATCGATCGCAATCGCCGAGACATCCTGCAAATGGCCACGATGGTCTACTCCATCGCGCAGCGGATGGGCTTCCCGCAGGTAATCGACGGCTTCACCGTCGAGCAGTACGCCGCGGAGCTGGAACGCGCGAACGCGCCGCTGCGTCTCAAATCGATGCCGATGCAATCGCGGCCCATGGAGTCGCCGGAACTCACGTACCCTTCCTGGGGCCCGCGCGACAGGGCTTGGGATGATACGCTTCAGATGCCCGCACCCAGCGGGTACGGCCCCGGAAATTCTGCTGGAATGGATGGCTACAATGGGTACCAACACCGCGCCGGCGTGGCGATGCGTGGCCAGTACGGTGCTCCCGTCCAAACGCCTTCGTCCTATGGGCCCAACACTCTGTACATCGATCCCGGTCAGCCGGCGTTGAACGCGGTGCCTGCCAACCCGGTTTACAATCCGAATACAGAAGCAGCGAAGAACGCCATCGCGCAGCATCAGTCTCGCATGGGAGAGCGTTGGAGAAGGTTCGATAACGACCAGCGCACGTACATCAACCAGAATTTGCAGTCCACACAGGATTATGTCGCCAATGCCGATGCGAAATGGCAGATGGCTCAGCGGGTGATGGAGGGCAACACTGCGAATACGCCATTGGATTCCATGTTCGTGAATCTTCCGACAGATAACAGCCGATTCTACGGCGATTACCAGCTGCGCATCGACATGGATGGCGAACCGGACAGTCTGGGGCAGCGGCAGAAGCATACGATCATCATTCACCCGTTCCGGCCGGAATTCTTCGACATGAACGCGCGCCGAACGGCCGCCGATCTCAAGGCGACGGGGCTGGTGATCAAGCCCGAGTACGCCGAGGGAGGCATGCCGACGCGGTTGAATATTTTCTTCACCAAGCCGGGGGTGTTCAATGTGAACGGGAAGGAGATGACCGTCGTGAATCCGGAGGTGAAGCAGCAGCTGAACTTCTTCAATGAAATCCGCAGCAAGTGCGTAGGTGAATGGAAACCGATTACATCCATGGGATACGTGTCGGCAGATGGTAAGTGGCATCCTTTCTGGGGGTTCTACAACAGTGACAAAAACCTCTACTACGTTCACCGGTACGACACGAATACCACGATGTGGTACGACGACAAATCGAGGCAGTGGTTCACGGTTCCGCCGCCATCTCCAACACCTGCTCCTCCTACCAGCGCGCCGACTCCGTCTGCGCCGGCGAGTGCACCTTCGGCAGCGCCATCATCTGCGGATATTCTTGAAATGAACAAGGAGCAGGCAAGGCAGATTGAGCAATTGAAGAGAGTACTGTCAGCCTTAGAGGAACAGGTGCGACGTTTGAAGGAGGGAAAGTAAGCATATTCGGAGCTTGATTGCGTTGTAGATGTTTTTTCATGCACGCTGAACCACCCGCCCCTTGTGGGGGCGGGTGATGGTTGCTGCGGGTGGGCCATCCATGGCCCTGAGTATCGGCGGTGTCATGGGAGGACGAAGTAACAACCCGTGACCGGGTCACGGGAGTACCAGCGGGACACCCCGTCAACGCCGGCCTGCCAGTTGTAGACGCGACCCGTCGCGTCCATCCGGACCTGGCTGTTCTTCAGAGTCGTGACGTCGGAGACGAGGGCATCGACGCGGCCGGCCAAGGCCGAGATTGCGTCGCCGTTTTTCTTCGCCAAGTTCAGAGCGACGTCCGCAGCCGCCTGCGCGGCGGTAGCAGTGGTCTTGGCGGCGTTGGCCGCAGCCAGAGCTTCACTGGCCGTGGTGCCAGCCGCGTTCGCAGCCGCCTGGGCAGTTGCTGCCGCCCGTGCATTCTCGGCGGCATTCTTTTTTCCGTCAGTGAGTGCCCCCACGGCGTCCACTGCTGTGGTCTGAATCCCGGCCACATTGTAGACAGTGGGGCGCACCGGCAGAGGGAAATCGTACGGGACGATTGTCCCCTTGCCTATCCTGTAAGTCCCCGCAGGGAGAGTGTTCCCTCTGTCGAGGACGACGAAGGAAAGGTTAGTGTTGGCCGGTAGTGCGACGCTCATCGGGCCGATGGGCCCGACAGCGGTCAGCGCGAGGCCGACGTTGACGCTGGAGTTAACCAGCGTCAGTCGGTCATTCAGTTTGAATGGTGTCGTCAGGACAACCTCCGTGTCTTCGGACAGCTCCTTCGCCGGTCCCACGTACGGGGCCGGGGCCACAGGCGGCGGCGCGGTGGGCGCCGTGGCCGGCGGGGCCGGGAAGGGGGTCGGCGGCTGCGCCCACGTGGGGGCGACGAAAACGGTCAGAACGACGACCAATACTAACTTACGCATCTCAAAACTCCTTCAGAGGGCGGTAAAGCCCTCTTAAGTTTTGATACGCCGGATACATTCCCGGCGCATCTATGCCACAGGGGATAGGTCTTTTCCCCCGCAGCATTTCCACACCACCCAACGTGGATGATGGGAAAATTACGGGGGAAAGACGGTGCTGCCAAAGACCAACGTGATAATCAATATATAACAATAGTTTAATTATGTCAAACAAGCATTCTATACAAACATAGAAACGGTCAATGCATCAATAAAATGAAGATAAAATGGCAAATAAAGGCCTGTACGAGCGCCAAATAATCCGAGCGAGAACTATGATTTTGGCTCAGAATTGATCGATGCCGGCTGCCCTGAGAATGGATTTCGCCGTTCCCAGCGGCAGAACTTTTCGCCCCATTGGCACAGTCGCATGCTTGTGCTTGGCGGGGTGGAAGAGGATGAGATGGCTGCCTCTGCTGCGGATATCCTCAAAGCCATCATCGTGCAGTATGCGCACGATGTCATCGGAACCCATGCGTGGGAACTTCGCGGTCATGGCACGGTCACCTGCAGGCGCGATTCGAACGTTTGGGAATCGTCTACGATATCTTCCTGCCGTTCACGAAGCGTTTCTACGTAGAGTTGGATTGCTTCCTGCGCCATTTCTTTCGCTTCCTCCAGTGTCTCGCCAAAGGTGACGCAACCGGGGAGCGACGGAACGATGACGGTGTAGCCGCCCTCCGGCTCTGGCCGGAACATGATCTGAAAGACGAAGGACATGAGACTATTTTACCATCCTCTTCCTTTCGCTACAATGAACGCACATGACTTCCTTGATTCTCTCGGATGGCACCCGGTTCCAAGGAGACCCCTTCGGCGCCAAGGTCGATTCCGATGGTGAGGTGGTGTTTTCCACTGGCATGGTCGGCTACCCGGAGAGCATGACGGACCCCAGTTTCCGCGGACAGATCCTCACGTTTACGTACCCGCTCGTCGGCAACTACGGCGTGCCGAGCGACGAGTTGAACGAGCAGGGATTTTCCAGAAACTTCGAGAGCGAGAACATCCACGTGCGCGGCATCGTCGCAGCGCAGTACAGCGGCGAGTACAGCCACCACGCGGCGGTGCAGTCGCTGGGTAGTTGGATGGAGAAGCAGGGAATCCCCGGCATCTCGGGCATCGACACACGCGCGCTCACCAAGAAGCTGCGCGAGCACGGCGTGATGCTGGGCAGAATCATTCAAGACGATTCTGCAGCGGGCAGCGGGCAGCGGGCAGCGAGCAGTTTCGTGGATCCCAATCTTGCGAATCTTGTCGCCGAGGTTTCGTGCAAAGAGGTGATCACGTATGAGCCTGAAGGAAGAGAGCAGATGTCAGAAGGCAGCAGCCCACTCACCATCATTGCGTACGACTGCGGCATGAAGCGCAATATCATTCGCAGCTTTTTGAAGCGCGGTGTGCGCGTGGTGCGGGTGCCCTGGGATTTCGATCTCGATTCGTACGATGGAACATACGACGGCGTGTTCTTCAGCAATGGTCCCGGCGACCCGAAGATGTGCGTGCCGACCATCGAGAACCTGCGCAAGGGCATCGAGAAGAATATTCCCACCTGGGGCATCTGTCTGGGGAACCAGCTGATGGGCCTCGCCATCGGCGGCGACACGTACAAGTTGAAGTACGGGCACCGCGGCGCGAACCAACCGTGCGTGGAGTGGAGGGACGGGAAGGAGACCGACAAGTGCATCATCACCAGCCAGAATCACGGCTTCGCCGTGGATGGCGACAAGTTGCCGAAGGGCTGGCACGTCTGGTGGCGCAACGCGAACGACGGCACGGTCGAAGGCCTCCGTCACGAATCCGGCCGCTTCGCCTCGGTGCAGTTCCACCCGGAAGCGACGCCGGGGCCGGAGGATGCGAATTATCTGTTCGATGAATTCTTGGATGTCGTGCGCGGAGCTAAGTGACATCGCATCGTCACCCAGAGGCGCGGTTGTACTGTGGAGGCGGACTAATGGGCAGTTCGGTCATCAGGAGCGCGGATAGCCTCGAACGGCAATGAGCGACCGTTATTGGCATAGTCAGACGACCCTGTAGGCGGCAAAGCCCAGAGAGCATCCTTCGACAGGCTCAGGATGACAATCGACAGGCTCAGGATGACAATCGACAGGCTCAAGATGACAATCGACAGGCTCAGGATGACAAAGTAGAGTCGTTGCTAGTGTAATTATCAATTTTCCATTTTCAATTATCAATTCGTCCATTCGTCCATGCTCCAGTTCATCGCCCTCAGCTCCTCTCGCGGTACCACTTTCCAGGCGATTCTGGATCGTATCGCCGATGGCTCGCTCGACGCCGAGTGCGTGGCGCTCATCGCCGACAAGCCGGATCGCGGGTGCGTGGCGAAGGCCGAGGCGGCGGGGATTCCCGCGCACGTGGTGGCGCGCGTGCCTGGTGAGGATCGCGAGGCGTACGACAAGCGTCTCACCGCAGTGGTCGAAGAAATTTTGTATTCAAAAGAAGTGGCTGATAGTTCAGCAATCTACATCGCAGCCGTCGGTTGGATGTGGATCCTCAGCACGCCGTTCGTGGCCGCGTGGAAAGACCGCATCATCAACGTGCATCCATCACTCTTGCCCAAGTTCCCCGGCGCCCACGCGCACCGCGACGTGCTGCTCGCGGGCGAGAAAGAGACGGGCATGACCATCCACTTCATCGACGACGGCGTCGACACGGGTCGCATCCTGCTGCAGAAATCGTGTCCGGTTCTGCCTGGCGATACCGAGGAGTCACTCAAGCAGCGCGTGCAGGCGTTGGAGCAGGAGTGGTACCCCAAGGTGCTCCAGATGATCGCGACGGGGGAAATGCGATCATCCTAGTCGTCGCGGAGCATCAATCACTATCGCCGGTCAGCCTTACTGCATGACAGGGAACTCCGTTGTGAAGCGCTGCAGGTAGTCGTCGAACGAAATGTTGCTCAGTAAGTGCTGGAACCCGCACTCGAATTCGGCGTCGCCCAGCGCCTGTTTGTCGATGACGAGCCCGACGTCGTACGTGCGTGTGATGCGTGCGGCGTTGGAATCCGATCGTCGCTGCCACGAGAAGAAGTACATCTTGCCGCCCGAGCCGCCCTTCGTGATTTGGCCGTTGTCGAGCGCACCGGTGAACACGTCGGCTTGCACGCCGCCGACTGTTTCTTTGGACCACTCTCCGGGCTCATTGTTCGCTTTCATGGTTCTGATCAACCGGGCGACATCGGAACCGGCTGCTTTGTGGAAGTCGATCTGGTTCCAGTTCATGTCGCCGAACGCCACGCCATTCTGCGCAATGCTGAAGAACGGCCGGCCCGCGAGACTGTTGTTGCTCAGCGGCTCTGGCATCGATTCGCCTGCGAAGTAGTAGCTCCACGTGGAAGGAACTTCGCCGAAGGCGGGACCGAAACCTTTCATCGCCTTGAAGGTCACGCTCGCGGGGCATGCGAGGGCAGTCGCTACCGTTGTGTCGTTCGCGGCCGCGCGGTTCTTCGTCTGGCCGCTGTCCTCCTTTCGTACGCGCATGCGCTCAGCTTTTCGCAATCGCAACGCCTCGTTCCTGCTCACTTTCAAAATCGGCACGTCGCGTGCGGGCGGTACGTTGATGTTCGGAAACGCAGCGATGAAGCTCAGCGAAAGAAGGCCGATGGTGAGGAGAGGAAGGGGGGAGCGCATGGAGGATAGAGTACTCGATGGCATTCGATCGGTCGAATGAAGATTGCAAGACTGCAAGAATGCAATAAGCCAAACCAAAACCCAAGAGTTCTCCCCTTGGGTTTTCTTTGCAATCTTGCAGCCTTGCAGTCTTGCAATCTTCTTCACATGTATCCTTCAGCATGCACATGCTTCTTCTCCATTCCCCAAGCGTTCAGACATAAGTCCTTCACTTCCTTCGTCATTGCCGGGCTGCCGCAGAGGTAGACGTGCGTGCGCGAGAAATCGGTGACTACCTGCGGGGCGATGGTCTGCACGCGGCCGCGGTGGCCGGCCCATGCATCGGACGGCCGGGTGAGCGCGAGGTGCAGGGAAAAATTGTCGTGCTCTGCCTGCAGCCGTTCGAACTCCGCGCGCCAGAAGAGATCTTCCTCGCTGCGCACGCCGTAGATCAGATCCATGCGGCGGCGGTCGCCGGTGGCGAGCGCGTGCAGGATCTGCGAGCGGAAGGGTGCGTTGCCCGTGCTCGTGCACAGGAAAAGCAGCCGCGTGTCGGTATCGGGTGTGAGGAGGAAATTGCCGAACGGACCTTTCAGGCTGAGCGTGCTCGTGCCTGGCCGCAGCTTCTCGACGATCCAGCGGCTCATGCGGCCGTTGGGAAGCAGGCGGATGACGAAGAGCAGATCTTTCTCGTCCGGCGTCGACGCGATGGAGTACGCGCGCGCTTGGATATCGTCTTTGTTATCCGGGTGCGGCACGTCGAACAAAATGAACTGTCCCGCCTGGAAGACGAAGCCGTCGGGTTTCGTGAACGTCAGCTGGAACACGTCGTGCGTCAGCTGAATGTTCTCGGTGCAGGTGACGGAGAAAGTGGGGACAACCATGGCGGGACTATAATGGACGGGAAGGATTCAAGATTGCAAGATTGCAAACAAAACTCAAGAACATAATCCGTCACCCTGAGGCGCGAGCGCGCAAAGTATTTGCAATCTTGCAGCCTTGCAGTCTTGGATTCTTTCTCAATCGCATCTCTACCCCAGTAATCCCCTGAACAAATCTTCACTCGGCTCCACCGCTGGTATCCACCCTTCCCACTCCGTCAGCGCAAGCCCGTGGTCTTGGACGATGGCGGCCGGTGTGGATTGTCCGGCGTTGCCCATCAGAAAGTTGCCGATGGTCGCGAGCTGGTCGGCGATGGCCTCGTTCGTGATGCGCAGTGTGCGGCCGAACAGATCCGTCTTGCCTACCTCGCTGCGCAGCGGATCGAGCCCGCTTGCCGTCAGCGCGAAGGCAGCCACGCCCCAGCGCCGCGGGTGCACGCAGGAATCGGTGATGATCACTCCCAATGAACCCGATGCCATCGCGGAAAGAGATGAGCGGAGCCGACGCACGGATGCAACGGGATCCGCCGGCCAGCCGATGGCCGTGCCCTGCTGCGTGTTCGATTCGTCGAGCCCGGCGTTCGCGCTGAGGATGCTGCCTTTCTCCAAGCCGTTCGGGCGCAGTTCGCAGAGGAGCGCGCCTGGGCAGTGGCCGACCACCGCGCCCCGCCGCTTCGTCACTTCGTTCAGCACCGCTTGGCAAAACGCAGCGCTTCGCCCGGTTTTCTCGCTCCACTCGTTTGCCGTATCTGACGGTGTGAGTGATGCAAGATCGATATGGGCACCTTCGACAGTGGCGACTGCCTTCGACGACACGACGACGATGTTGCCGCTGCCGAGTTCGCTGCTCGCGCGGAGTATCGCCGCGAGATCGTCGCCGGAACGGAGGAGGGGAGTGCGGAGGGGGAGGACGAGCATAGGGTGAGAGAAATGGCGAAAAGAAGAGAAAAACTTTATGGCAGAGTTGCCGGTTCCTCTTTGATCAGTACGTCACCTTCCTTCGTCGTGCCGGCTTCGAGATCGAGCACCGTCACGCGCAGGTGAAGCGGGATCTTGCCGGGATTCTGCATGCCGACGGTGTCGATGCGTTCGTTCGCTTCGAACGACACAGTCGTGTGCGGCGGCAGCGACCATCGGACCCGTTGGTCCTTCGGTTCGCCTGCCTTCACTTGCGTCAGCGTGGCATTGCGCACCTCGCGGCGTTTCCACGCGAGCGGCACGGTGATGCCGATTGCCTCAGTGCCGTCATGCGAAATATCGATGATGCTCCGTCGACCGCGCGCACCCACGGCGATGGAGACGGTGACGGGCGTACGGTGATCGACAACGAGAGTGACGGACGGCGACGCGGGCGTGAGCTGCGCGCGCAGCGGGCACCCGCGCGACGACACGATCAATAGCAGCGTCAGAACCAGCAGCGCGCTGAGCACGCCGGCAATGCCCTGGCGTTCGGCGGCGATGGAGCTCGTGCGGGCCATGGGGCCGATGGTACCGTGCGGATGGGAAAAAGAGGAGATCCATTGGACTCACTTATCCGCGATGGTACACTGCGAACTCTATGGATTTGGACCCGCACACCCTGCAGCAAATCATCCAGCGGATCTACCAGCAGATGCGGTGTCCGCAGTGTTCCAAGCGCGTGCCGGTCGACTTCTCGTCCGTCCGTTTGGCGGCCGACGATTTCCTATTGCTGCAGCTCAAATGTGATACGTGCGATGCCTACATCGTGCTGCATGCGTCCTTGCAGGGCGCCGAGCACTTGCAGTCCGGTGCGTCGGAGAAATCGGGCATGGTGAATGCATCATCCGCGCTCCACCTGAGCGAGGACGAGATCACACAGCTGCGTCAGGCGCTCGACGAGTGCGACGGTTCGTTCGAGACGCTCTTCAGCACGTACGGCGACGAAGACGATGCCGATGAGCTGGAAGAGGAGCCCGTGTCCGAGGAAGTGCCGCCGGATGCCGAGTGAAGAGTGATCAGCCTGTAGAGATCAACGCCCAGCAATTGAGTTTACGAGCCACTGCAGGTTTGATGTGCCTATGCGTCGATCAATCATCCTTTCAGTAAGCGCACTGTTGCTTCTTACCGCGTGCGGCGGTTCCGTCGAAGAGCGGCAGGCGCGGGCGAACGCGCTATTGGGCGATGTCTCCGGCAGGGCCCAGGAGGCCGTGCAGAAGGCGAAGGAGGCGGCCGAGGTGACGAAAGAGGGGATCGAGACGGCCAAGAAAACAGCAGAGGATCTGCAGAACCGGGCGCAGAAGGTGAACCAGGGGCTGCAAAAACTGAATGAGGCGCAGAAGAGCCTGGAAGAGGCCGTACGGTAGTTTGTATAAATATATTGATCAAAATATCAACACAGCGGGGGCAGAGATCTAGCGAATTGAGAAAAGAGCGTTTTTACGCTATAATACTAGTGAATACACACAAACTATGCCGGACGAGTCTGCCATCCTCACGGGCGAACAAATCTACGATCTGCTGATGCAGGACATCGAGCCGGAGCTGACGACCGCGCAGGTGAACACTTTGAAGGAGAAGTACGCCGCAGAGACACCCGATGAACATGCCGAACGCATGGCACGCTACGAACAGGCTTTTCAGGAATACGAGGAAATGAAAACGCGCTACTTGTCCGTCCTGCACCGCAACCGCAAGCAGGATCTGCATGCATCCGAAGAGAGCGATCGTATGAAGGAGCAAGTACAGCTCATTGCGTTGGAATCCACTTTTTCTTCTTAACTTTCCGGTATGCGTACACATTTTTCCATCAGCAGGGAGCATCGCTTTCTCTGCTTCGCAGACGGCGCTGAAGCCGGCAAAGACGTTGTTCCGCCAGCAGAAGGGAATGCTGAAGTGAGCCCTGAGGAGCGAACGAAAAAGGAAGCTGCGGCCATGCCGCCGGCGTCGCCTGCCGACGCTGACCGTGCGCGGACGGAAGTGCGCGACGAGCAGCTGAAAGAGAATGTGGAAAAACTTAATAAGAAAGCCCAGGAACTTGTTGCAGAGATCAAAAAATCTGCACCGCAGATCCTTGATCAAACGCCCATGGGTCGTATCTCGAAGGATGTGGTGTTCTACGCGAAGGACGGTAAGATCTACTGTCGCACATCGGCGAACGACGACGTGGCGCGCGTGAACCAGGCGATCGGATACAAGTTGGATCCGAACACGAAAACACTCGTGCGCGGTAACCGCACAATTGCCCAGAGTAACGGCGCGTACGAGATTCCCATCGACGCACTGTTCGAGACCGGGCATCTGAAGAGCGCGACGCAGAAGGCGGAGTTCGTGATGCAACAGATGGAGAGGCAGCAGCGCATGGTTCTCCCATCTCACTCTTGGCAGGATGATGCGGCAATCGACAGTTCCGATGCCATCAAAGCATTCGATACGGATCACCAGGTGGCCGATGCGACAGACAGGCCGGGAGAGGCGCCCACCGCCGATGAGGCACTGCAGAAGCAGGTCGCAGAGATCAAGAGCGGTTTCCCTCGATCGATGACGGACTCCCACGACGGCCTCTCGACGTTCTTCCAATCGCTCAAAGTGACGCGCGGGAAAGACGGCACCATGTACATCGAGAGTTCGGGCAATCGGATGATCCGGCATCTGTTCACCTTCCGCATTGCGACCGAGGCGCTCGGGCTCGAAAAGAATACCAAGGTTGTCCGCGTGCGAGACGCGAAAGGAGCGATTGTGACGAACCGTGTCACGATCCCAGGGAACGACGCCGGCGAGAAGCTGAAGAAGCTCTTCGATTGGGTGGGCGCTGCGTACACCGAGAAGAAGGCGACTGTCCCGGATCAACCGAAGCCGGCTGGCCAAAGCGCCCCCAGCTCCGCACCGAACTCTCCTCAGGAACAGACAGGCGAGCTCCCCGCGACGGCTCCGGTAGCGCCTTCATTAGCGCAAGAAGGCCAAAAACCCATTTCTGGATTTGTTGGGAACGTTCAAAAGGATCTTCGCAAGTAATCTAATTTTTACAGCGTCACACACATGAACATCGACACCTTCATCAACTCGATACGAGAATTCCGCGGCTTGCCGTCGGAGATGATCGACCATGCCTGCATGCTGGCTCCGCAACTGACGAATGCCGAGCGCGGCGGTGCCTTGGCGAAGCTGCGGAAGATCAATGATGACTTGGTGCGGAATGCGGAGGAGGGCAAGGCGCTGCAGGAGCAGGCGCGCACGCTGGGCGAAGAGTTCCATCGCAACGTGCTCATCCCGATGCGTCGCGATGTTGAGACTGCCCAGCAGAAGGAAGACATCGACACCGCCGATCATTTGCTTGCCGACCAATGATGTACGCGCATTCCTTCCACGAACGGCGGTTGCTGCGGATGGCGGATGTTCTGCCGCCACCGGGTACTGATCCGCGCATCAATGCGAAGGACCGTCAGGACTACTCGCGGTCAATGCTGCAGGTGGATCAGGATGCAAAAGAGACACAAAGCGTTCAGGATTTTGCAGAAACTGTTGGAATCTATAAGAAAACTTATGAAGAACATTATGTAAAATATTTGAAGAATTTCGTACCACTGGAGAAACAAACAGAGTACGAAAACGCAATGAATGATTTCCTCAAAAATGCGAAAAACATTCAGGGTGATGTTCTGAAGAATCAAGCGCAATTTGAGAAATCCTTGCGAGGCGTCGAGTGGGTGTTGAGGGAGATGGAAACAATTGCCATAGACAAAGGTGCCAGTGTGCAAACTTGGGACAAGCGGAGTCTTGATCACTGGGTGAATTATGCAGAGGCGAACAAAAAAAGAATTACGGGATATTCCTTCAAGGACAGTGATGGCGAAAAGGCGTGCTTCGATCTGCCGAATACTTGGAATTTATTTTATGGAAATAACTACGAATCGATCGCTGGGCATGATATTAGTGGTTCACGCAAGCGTGTCACAATTCTACCAAGCCAGTTGAAAGAAAAATTTTTCACGGCTTCCCCGGTGGACCCAGCGAAACCGGAAGGTGCGCTCTATCGGCGCGCATATACGCTCCAAATGGATGTATCAACGGGCTACGCGTATTTAAGCATGGTAAAAGAGGAAATTATTGAAGATAAAAAACCCGCCCCAGCGCCTGCTCCTGACCCTCCGCAACCCGCTCAGCTGGAAACGCCACCTCCGCCACCCGCACCGGAACCTGCTCCGCCAAAGAGCGTTTCCGTTCCACCCGCGGCTCCAACCACAAAACTGGCACCGACTCCTGCTACTCCCGAGCCAGCTCCTCCCGCGGCAACAACTGAACCTCCCAAAGCAGAGCCTCCTCCCGGAGCACTGCCGCCGGTGGCGGATAAATCAACAGAAGAGACGAGGAAATCTGAAGCTGAAAAAAGGCAGAAAGAGGATGTGAAGGAAACCGAAGAGGAGATAAAGATTGCTGCAGATAAATTGTCGGAAACTTTCCCCGATCTCACGGTTATCTGTAACCTTAAAAACGAAATAAAAACAATGCTTGTGATCGCTGGAGAGCCTCGAAATCATTATAATTTTTACGTTTCAAAAAATGACTCAGGCAGTTGGATGCAGGGGCTGAAAGGAGAAAGGGGAGAAACTGATTTTTTGGACGGAATCCATCTCTACAATTTCGTTGTGAAGACGCTTGGTTTAAAGAAGGAAGAGTCGAAGCCTGCTTCGCCAGTTGCGCCAGCAGCTCCGGCGACGTCGAGCGATGTGCCTACTCCGACAGCTCCTGAACCTGAAAAGACCGATTCTCAGGAAGAAATAAATGCATTAGTAAATGGTACAAACTTTGTGCCGAAAGATGATCAGGATATAACTGGAAAAAAAGCGGGAACTGCTTTTGAACTTGAATTGCTCGATGGGAATTTGCTGCCCGACGCCGTGAAGAACAAGCTTGGAGAAAAGGTTCATGAATGGTTTGATGACTTTACGACAGACAAGCGTCCTGGTCCCAGAATAAAGGTGCATATACAAAAACAGCCCAGCGGATTAAACGAAATGATTTTCCAAATGTTCTATGAGCCTTCAGAACCTAGTGACATGTTCCGGGATGTACGCGAAAAATACAAAGGGAAAACCGAAATTACGAATCAGGACTTAAAGGACATTCAAGCTGAGGTCATCAAAATACTCAATCATACGTTTGGTGAGAAGCCGGCTGGAGCCGCGCTGCCTCCTGCAGGCGAAGCGCCACCACCTACTCCTCCCGCCGCACCAAGTGCTCCCGCCGCAACACCAGAACCTGCCAAGCCAACGACAGAAACAACTGCTGAGACACCTGTCGATGTTTCCTCACCCGAGTCCGGAAATCGAGAGCCAAGAGAATGGCAATATGTGGAGGTGAAAAATGTTCTTGAGGATTCGAGTGCGAGTAAAGAGAGATTGAATGGGGCCGAAGTAATTCTCAATTTTCAGTTGAAGAGTGAACCGAATAATCCATGGTATCTCCACCAGAAAGCTCGCTTGATTATCGCAAGAGCGCAGAAAGACAATGCCCTCACGTCCGTCGATGTCGAGACGGCTCTTCGTCTGGAAGGGAAGGCGATAGCCATTGCCCCAAGGTTGGCTGATAAAGGTGATTCTCCTTTCAATCTGGCAACTTCAGAATATTTGCGTTTGCAGGTTGAAGCGCCAGTCTTGGAATTGCGCAGGTCTCTCGTTCGTTACGCTTCCGATGGAGGTAGTTCCGGTTCGTACTGGGATAAGCTGACTAAACCTAACAGACAAAACGAATTGGGAAAAAATACGGAACTACTCAAAAACAAAAGAACGGCTTGGGTCGAGAGCTTGCTCCCATACGGTGGATTCGATGTCTTTATTGATTACAAGTTGCTCAAAAATGCTCTTTATCCCGAAGTATTGGCCAAACTCACGGAGAAGTTTCCTGAACGAGTAGGTGGTGTTTTTGGTACACAAGCGTACAAAGCACATGTCAAAACAGTAGAAGAACTTCACAATTTCTCGAAAGACGTCCAAAAAGCCATCGCATAGAAATCAGGGAATTTCCTTGCGAGACGACATCGCATCAGTATACTCAGCGCACATTCACCGATGTTCCGCCTCGCGTTGCAGACGAACGCACAGGGGGAGCAGCGGGTTTTCGTGCGTCATGGTTCGACAGGCTCACCATGACAATAGAATCCCTTTTCCCTCTGTCCTCTTCCCTTTTCCCTCGTTCCCATGCCCGCCCCCCATCAGCCCAAATCCGCCGCCACCGATTCTTTCGACGCCGTCGCGCTCAGCATCGCCTCGCCGGAGGACATGCTGGGGTGGTCGCGCGGCGAAGTGACCAAGGCCGAGACGGTCAACTACCGCACGCAGCGCGCGGAGCCCGACGGGCTCTTCTGCGAGCGCATCTTCGGGCCGACCAAGAACTTCCAGTGCTTCTGCGGCAAGTACAAGGGCGTGCGCTACTCGGGCGTGGTGTGCGAGAAGTGCGGCGTGGAGGTGACGCGTTCCATCGTGCGCCGCGAGCGCATGGGCCACATCAACCTGGCGGTGCCCGTCACGCACATCTGGTTTTTGCGCAGCTCGCCCTCGCGCATCGGCTTGCTGCTGGATCTGCCCATCAAGACGCTCGAACAGATCGTCTACTTCGCGGCGTACATCGTGATCGCCGTCGACGAAGATTCGAAGGCCGAGGCCGAGAAGGAAATCACCGCGTCTCTCGAGAACCGCCGCAATCAGATCAAGCGCGAGTACGAGGAGGCGAAGCAGAAGCTGCAGGAGAGCAAGGCGACGCGCGCGCAGCTCGATGCGTTGGATAAAGAAGTGGCCGACAAGATGGACGCGCTCAAGGCGAATCAGAAGGACGCGATGGAGGATCTGAAGAACCTCCACGTGGGATCGGTGCTCTCGGAGCTGAAATTCCGCGAGATGAACATGAAATTCGGGCATGTGTTCCGCGCCGGCACCGGGGCGGAATCGCTGCGCGAGATCATCGGATCGGTAGATCTGGCCACTATGATCGACGATCTGAACAAAGAGCGCGAGTCGAGTTCGGGCCAGAAGCTCAAGAAGATCATGAAGCGCATCAAGCTTGTCAGCTCGTTCATGCAGGCCGGCATCAAGCCGGAGTGGGTGATCCTCACGCGCCTGCCCATCATCCCGCCCGATCTGCGCCCGATGGTGCAGCTCGATGGCGGCCGCTTCGCGGCATCCGACCTCAATGATCTGTACCGCCGCGTCATCAACCGCAATAACCGTCTCAAGAAACTGATGTCCATCGGCGCGCCGGAAGTCATCTGCCGCAACGAGAAGCGCATGCTGCAGGAATCCGTCGACACGCTCCTCAATAACTCCGCTCGCGCGGGTAAGACGCTCTTCACCGCCGGCGACCGCCGCAAGCTGCGATCGCTATCGGACATGTTGAAGGGCAAGCAGGGCCGTTTCCGCCAGAACCTCCTGGGCAAGCGCGTCGACTACTCCGGCCGCTCCGTCATCGTCGTGGGTCCGCACTTGCGCATCAATCAATGCGGACTGCCCAAAGAGATGGCGATGAAGCTCTTCAAGCCGTTCGTCATCGGCCGCATCATTCGCGGCGAGCTCGCGCACAACGTGAAGTCGGCCGAGCGCTTGGTGCAGGATTCCACCAAGGAGGTGTGGGACATCCTCGAGGATGTCATCAAAGACAAGTACGTGCTGCTCAACCGCGCGCCCACGCTGCACCGCCTGGGCATCCAGGCGTTCCAGCCGCAGCTCGTGGAGGGCTTGGCCATCCAATTGCATCCGCTGGTGTGCGCCGCCTTCAACGCCGACTTCGACGGCGACCAAATGGCCGTGCACGTACCGCTCTCCGCCAAGGCGCAGTCCGAAGCGGCCGAGCTCATGAGCGCCGCCAATAACGTCCTCAAGCCGTCGGCCGGCGAGCCGATCATCAACCCGGTGCAAGACATGGTGCTTGGGTGCTACTTCCTCACGCAGTGGCATGCCAACAAGAAAGGCCACGGCATGACCTTCGCGTCGCCGGAGGAGGCCTTCATGGCGTACGACCGTGGCATTGCAGATCTACAAGCCAAAATTATGGTGCGTTACACACACCTGAATCGGGAAGGTCAGCCCACCGAGATGATCGAAACATCGGTCGGGCGGCTCAAGTTCCAGGAGGTCGTGCCAATTCCCTTGGGGCTCATCAACAAGACCATGAAGAAGAAGACGCTGTCGGATCTCATCGCCACGTCGCTCGAGATCGTCGGCCGCGACGAGACCGTCGCATTCGCCGACCGAGTGAAAGACATCGGCTTCGAGTTCGCCACCATCTCGGGCATCTCCATCGCGTCGTCCGACATCATCGTGCCGGTCGAGCGCAAGCAGCTGCTGGAGAAGGCCAACGTGAAGATCACGCAGATCAACAATTACTACTACAAGGGGCTCATGACGGCCGACGAGCGCTACAGCCACGCCATCCGCATCTGGAGCCAGACGAAGAACGAAGTGACGACCGCGATGATCAACGAGTTCTCGAAGCACGAGGAGAACGACATCACCTACGTGGTCGATTCGGCCGCTCGCGGAAACTGGGGACAAGTGACGCAGCTCGCCGGTATGAAAGGCCTCGTGGCCAACCCGTCGGGCCGCACCATCGAGCTCCCGGTGCAGAGCAACCTCAAGGAAGGGTTCAACGTTCTCGAGTACTTCATCGCCACGCACGGAGGACGCAAGGGCAAGTCCGATACCGCGCTCAAGACGGCCGAGGCCGGCTACCTCACGCGGCGCTTGGTCGATGCCGTGCAGGACATCATCATCCGCGAGGAGGACTGCGGTTCGGAAGTGGGACATATGATCACGCGCAAGGAGTCTGCAGAGATCGGCGAAAAGTTCGAGAACCGCATTTTCGGCCGCACGCTCGCGCGCGATCTCGTCATCGGCGGCAAGAAGGTGGCGAAGAAGGACGAGGAGATCGACACGCCCATCATCACGCTGCTTAACGACCATAAGATGGAGGAGGTCGAAGTGCGCTCCGTCATGACCTGCAAGACCAAGGCGGGCATCTGCGTGAAGTGCTACGGCCGCGACCTGAGCAACAACAAGACGGTGCAGATCGGCACGCCGGTCGGCATCATCGCCGCACAGAGTATCGGCGAGCCGGGCACGCAGCTCACCATGCGCACCTTCCACATGGGAGGCGTCGCGGAAGGCGCCGACATCACGCAGGGTCTCACCCGCGTGGAGGAACTGTTCGAAGCGCGATCGCCCCGCACGCCCGCCACGCTCGCCGACATCGCCGGCCGCGTGAAGGTGACGCACCAGGGCGGCAAGACGGTGGTGCACATCGTGGCCGAGGAGCCGGGCGAAGATACGTACTTCGTGCCGTCGGGCTTCGAAGTGGTGGTGAAGAAGGGCCAAGCGGTGAAGGAACGTGCGGTGCTCGCGAAGTCGCTGACCGATAAATCCACGCTCAAGGTCTCCATAGCCGGCAAGGTGAGCGCTATCGAGCACGGTATCGTCCGGGTGCGCCACGACGAGATTCAAGAGCGGTCGCATGAGTTCGGTCCCCGTGAGTCGCTGCTCGTGAAGACGGGTTCCGTGGTCGAGGCCGGCCAGGCGCTGAACGTGGGGCATTACAACCTGCAGGAACTGCTCGAGAAGAAAGGCGCCTACGCGGTGCAGAGCTACATCGTCCGCGAAGTGCAGCACATCTACGCGTCGCAGGGTCAGACCATCAACGACAAGCACCTCGAGATCATCGTGAAGAAGATGTTCAGCAAGGTGCGCATCATCGACGCCAGCGACACGAAGTTCCTCCCCGGCGAAACGGCCGACATGGGAGAGCTGCAGTTCGAGAACGATCGTGCCATCAAGGCGAAGGGCCGTTCGGCCACCTACGAACAGCTGCTCCTCGGCATCACACGCGTGGCGCTCGCCACGGATTCGTGGCTCGCCGGCGCCTCGTTCCAGGAGACCATCCGCGTGCTCGTCGAGGCCGCCACCACCCGCCGCATCGACATGCTCGCCGGTCTTAAGGAGAACGTCATCATCGGCCGTCTCATCCCCACGGGCGAGGTGTACCGGAAGAGATTCGTGTCTCTGGATGACCAGGGGAACGAGATTGAGGAGACGGAAGAATCTGAATAATAGTCTGTAGTCGGTAGTCTGTAGTGATCTAATCAGACATACGAACTGCTACAGACTAAAGACTACCGACTGGCTCAGAAAACCTTTACTTCCACCCCAGTACCCCACTACCATTCCCACCCCATGCCAACCGCCAATCAGCTCATCCGCCGGCCTCGCCAGAAGAAGCGCCGCAAGTCGAAGGCCGTAGCGCTTCAGACGGCCTGGAATTCTCTCCGTATGCGCGATATTCCGCTACCGAAGGGCTCGCCCTTCAAGCGCGGCGTGTGTATTAAAGTGAAGACCATGACGCCGAAGAAGCCGAACTCCGCTCTGCGCAAAATGGCCCGCGTGCGCCTGACCAACGGCCACGAGGTGAACGCCTACATCATGGGAGAGGGGCACAACTTGCAGGAGCACAGCGTGGTGCTGATCCGCGGCGGCCGTGTGAAGGACTTGCCGGGTGTGCGCTACCACATCGTTCGCGGCGTACTCGACACCGAAGGCGTCCGCGACCGCAAGCAAGGTCGTTCCCGCTACGGCGCAAAGAGGCCGAAGGCGGCAGTCGCGAAATAGTCGTTAGTCTGTCGTCTTTTGTCTGTAGTTTCTTTTTCTCCCCATTGCCACGACACTACAGACTACCAACTACCGACTACAGACTTTCCTCCATTCACTCATCACTTCCTCATAGACCATGGCCAAAGCCGTCAAGCAATACATCCCCGAAGGTTCCGACCCGATGATCGAGAAGTTCATCAACTGCCTCATGTGGCAGGGTAAGAAGTCGATCGCGCGCAAGATCTTCGGCGAGAGCCTCGAAATCATCAAGACCCGCACGAAGGAGCCACCTCTCGAAGTCTTCAATAAGGCGCTGCTCAACGTGACGCCGCAGATCGAGGTGCGCCCCAAGCGCGTCGGGGGTTCGGTGTACCAGGTGCCGGTGGAGGTGAATCCCAAGCGCCAACAGGCGCTCTCCATTCGCTGGATCCTCACGGCGGCCCGCGCGCGCAAAGGCGTGCCTATGGCCCACAAGCTCGCGCTCGAACTGCTCGATGCCTCATCCGACCAGGGGGCAGCCATCAAGAAGAAGCAAGACGTGCTGAAGATGGCGCAGGCGAACAAGGCGTTCGCGCACTTGGCAAAGTAGCACATTTCCTCGCCGCAGGTGCCGTAAAGGTTTTTTTGTACGATTCGTTTTTTGTGCTTTTGAAAGAGGAAGACGCCGTCCTTGCTCTCGTGGGAACCGCGGGGCCGAAACCGCCGTTTTAGAATTGCATTCTTATGCCTCATTCTCTATAGTTTTCCGGCTTTCTAGGGGTGATGGTCCGCCACACACAGGAAGCGGATTTTCATCTCTTTTCGTTTACCGAATCATGGATCTCAAAAATCTCCGTAACATCGGCATCATCGCCCATATTGATGCAGGTAAGACCACGACGTCCGAACGCATTCTCTACTACACCGGCCGCACGCATAAGATCGGCGAGGTGCACGAGGGCGAAGCGACGATGGACTGGATGGAACAGGAGCGCGAGCGCGGCATCACCATCACATCCGCCGCCACGCAGGCGCATTGGAAGAGCAAGTACCATACGGAAACCGAGGAACGAGACACGATCATTAACCTCATCGACACGCCGGGCCACGTCGACTTCACGGCCGAAGTGGAGCGATCGCTGCGCGTGCTCGATGGCGGCGTCGTGGTATTCGATGGATCGCAGGGCGTGGAACCGCAGTCCGAGACCGTGTGGCGCCAGGCCGACAAGTACAAAGTGCCGCGTCTCGCCTTCGTGAATAAGATGGATAAAACGGGCGGCGATTTCTTCATGTCGCTCGATTCGATCTACGACCGCCTGAGCACCAACGCGGTGCCCATTCAGCTGCCCATCGGGGCGGAATCGGAGTTCTCGGGCATCATCGATTTGGTGGGGATGAAAGCCTACACGTTCGAGGGCAAGATGGGCGATATCTGCAAAGAGATCCCCATTCCGGAGGAGATGGTGAATCAGGTGAAAGAGTACCGCAGCCAGTTGATGGAGAAGGTCGCCGAGAATTCCAACGATGATCTGCTCGATACCTACCTCAATAACGGCACCCTGACGGATGAGGAATTGATGGAGGGCATCCGCACAGCCACCGTGCAGAACAGGATCTACCCGGTGCTCTGCGGCTCGTCGCTGCAGAACATGGGCGTGCAGCTGGTGCTCGATGCCGTGGTGAACTACCTGCCTGCGCCGCTCGACATTCCGCCGGTAGGGGGAATCGAACCGAGCACGGGCAATACCATTGAGCGCAAGGCGAGCAACGACGAGCCGCTCGCGGCAGTCGCCTTCAAGATCGCCACCGATCCCTTCGTGGGGAAACTGACATTCATTCGCGTGTACTCCGGCGTGCTCACGTCCGGCAGCTACGTGTATAACGCGCGCACCGGCAATAAAGAGCGTATCGGGCGCATCGTGCGCCTGCACGCCAACTCGCGCCAAGAGATCGAGAGGATCGAAGCCGGCGACATCGGCGCGGCTATCGGCCTCAAAGAGACGCGCACCGGCGATACCATCTGCGACGAGGACAAGCCCATCCAGCTCGAATCCATCACGTTCGCCGAGCCGGTCATCCACATGGCCGTGGAGCCAAAGACCAAGGCCGACCAGGAGAAGATGGGCATAGCGCTCAGCAAGCTGGTGGAAGAAGAT
>CAZWBO010000004.1:21718-25034 GCA_964632375.1 uncultured Candidatus Peribacteria bacterium
GTACCGACGAAGAGACCGGCCAGACGATCCTCGCCGGCATGGGCGAACTGCATCTCGACATCATCATCGACCGCATGAAGCGCGAGTTCAAAGTGGAGTGCAACGTGGGCGCGCCGCAGGTCGCCTACCGCGAGACCATCCGCAAGGAAGTCGAACACGAAGAGAAGTACGTCAAGCAGACGGGAGGCCGCGGCCAGTACGGCCACGTGGTGTTCACGCTGCGCCCGCAGGAGCCGGGCAAGGGCTACGAATTCATCAACAACATCGTCTCGGGCCGCATTCCGCGCGAGTTCATCACGCCTTGCGACAAGGGTTTCCAGGAGGGCATGAGCCGCGGCATCCTCGCCGGGTATCCGGTGGTGGATGTACAAGTCGATCTCACCGACGGTTCGTACCACGATGTCGACTCGAACGAATTCGCGTTCAAAATGTGCGCGTCCATGGGGTTCCAGGCCGCCGCCAAGAAGGCAGATCCCGTCATTCTCGAGCCGGTGATGAAAGTGGAAGTCGTCACGCCGGAGCAGTTCTTCGGCGACATCATGGGCGACTTGAACGCGCGTCGCGGGCTCATCCTCGAGACGGGAGACCGCGGGACGGCCAAGGTGATCCAGGCGCACGTGCCGCTCTCGGAGATGTTCGGCTACGCCACGGACATGCGATCGATGACGCAAGGTCGCGCCAGCTACTCCATGGAGCCCAGCCACTACGCGCAAATGCCGAAGAACAAGGTGGACGAGGTGGTGGCGGCGCGCACGGGCGGGAAGTGAGCCGGGAGTATCACGAGTATCGTCGTTCATCCCTCAAATCCGCAACGGATTTGGGGTGCGTGTGAATCAGCGCATGCGCCGTTTCAGTTCGCTGCTCTGCTTGCGCAGTTCGTCGAGACAGGCTTCGGCGTAGCCGAGAAATTCCTGCGCCGGTACGCGCAGCTCGTCGTAGCGCGGATGCATGGCACTCGGCGAATCGCTGTACAGGCTGCGCTCGAGGAGAATCACGCGCACGTAGAGTTTCCCCAGGTGCTGGCCCACGCCCGGCCGCAACACGCCGAACTTCTCGGCGGCGAAATAGAGCTGGCGGTCGTGCACGCCCTCCGGCATCACGTCGCGCGAATCGGTGAGCATGGCGAAGAAATCCGCATCTTCCCGCACACTCACCGGGCTCGCGAGTGCGGTGAACTGCGCTTGCACCCACAGCGCCTTCCGCAGAACCGCATGCAGCAGTGCGATGGAGAGGTGCGTGCATTCGACGTATGTGCCGGTATCGAACGCCTCGTGCAAGCGCGTGAGCGACTCTCTATTCTTTTCAACGAATTCCTGCAGATCATCCATGCTGGTGCGGATGGCGGCAGGGGTGGAGGTAGACGGAGAAGCCATGACGGAAGGTGGGAATTTTCAGCTTATATAAGCCAATGTACAAGTAAATTAGGTAAATATTGAAGAAACTTGAAAATAGTTCATTACAGTAGACGTATGAGCATGCGCGATTCTGTCCCGGAATTTCCTGACCAAATTATCAAGAAGGATCCACGATAACGAGATTTGGGAGATCGGTGGGATCGCCTTCATCGCGGAAGGCGCGCAGTGCTAGAAAGAGTATTGCATCCTCCTCATACATCTTCAGCGGTCAATGAGTCAATGCCGGTGGAGAATATGCCTGAACCAGTGACTGTGCCCGTTCGAGAGTTCGGAGAAGGACTTTGAGCAACTACTGGCTCGAAGAGGACGTATCCTTCCACTCGTCCAGCTTCACCGTGACAGTCTTCACCTGCCCGCGGTGCGACACTTTCAGTGTGAGGCCGTCTCCCGGCAGTTTCCCTTGTATGATCGACGAGAGCGATGTGTTTTCGTCGAGCTTCTGTCCGTCGGCTTCGAGGATGATGTCGTTCGGTTGGATGCCTGCTTTGTCGGCGGGGGAATCGGGGATCACCGCCAGCTCGCCGGGGTCGCCCGCCGAGACGATGGCGCCGTAGTCGTACTGCAACTGGTACTTCTTCTGCATATCCGGCGTCACGGGCGCGTAGCGCACGCCCAGGTACGGTCGCACGATGCGGCCGTTCTTCCGGTAGCTCTCCAGCACGCGTCGTAAGTCGGCGGCCGGGATGGCGAATCCGATATTCTGCGCGTCGCTCGCGACGGCCGTGTTCATGCCGATGACGTTCCCATCCACGTCGAGGAGCGGGCCCCCGGAATTCCCTTCGTTAATGGCGGCGTCCGTCTGGAGGATCCGCGAGAGCTGTTCCACTTGTCCCGTCGCCTGGCTGCCGGCGGTAATCGAGCGGCCGAGGCCGGAAATTACGCCCACGCTCACCGTGTTGCGGTACTCGCCGAGCGCGTTGCCGATGGCGATTACCGGCTGCCCGAGCATCGTTTGCTTGCCCAGCGCGAGTGCGGGGAAGTTGTTCCCCTGCACTTTGATGAGCGCGATGTCGTTGGTGGGGTCGATGGCCACCACTTTCGCTTCCAGCTTGCGTCCATCATTGAGGAAGACGGTGTATTTCGCGTTTGGATCATCCACGACGTGCTTGTTCGTCATGAGCAATCCGTCGGCCGTGACGAAAAACGCCGTGCCACCACCCACTTCCTGTTGTTGCGTTCCATTTTGACGATAGCGGGGGATGGGCATATTGAAGAAGTTGCCGAAGGGATCATTGGAATTCTGGTTGTAGTACCGCTCCACGACGGGCACTTCCTTCGAGATGATGACACTCACCACCGAAGGCTCGCTGCGCTTGACGGTAGCAGGGATGTCGGGATTACCCGTCATGAGAGGATTACTGCTTGTAATGGGTGTCGGCACAGTCGCCCGGCTCCCTACCGGAGCGATTATGCTCAGGAAGAGCGCACTCACCACGAGGGAGGTGATGGCCGAGGAGGCAATGGCGACCAGGGTGGTGTTTTTCAGGGAAGGGGTCATAGGTGGTGAGGAATCAGGAGACAGTATAGATTCGTGTTCAAGTAGAGAATGATTGTCTAACAAGCAGTTTAATAGAAGATTAAGATGTGTGTTGTATTGTGATAAAACATTGACACACCTTCGCTCGGCGGGATACTATGCATCCGTCTTTGAATTACGGCATTAATTGATGGCTCAGTGGCCGAGCTACGGTGTGCGGGCACACCAATCAGGTGAATCTTCCTCTCATACAATGGCAAAAGTGCGTTTCACCGACGATAGTTACCGCAAGGAGCCTTGGTTCCGTGCGCTGTGCAGTGCGCTCGTCGCGTGCCAGTCCGAAGAGGAAGTCGCGAATCTTTTGCGCGATGTGGGCACGCTCAGCGAACTCCAAGCGTGGAGCGAGCGATTGGAAGTGGCAAAG
>CAZWBO010000004.1:25044-44277 GCA_964632375.1 uncultured Candidatus Peribacteria bacterium
CGCAGGGTTTGAGTTATCGCGATGTGGCCAAGAAGACCGGCGCCTCCACCACGACCGTCACGCGTGTGGCGAAGTTCGTCGAGAACGGGCCCGGTGGTTACCGCAAATTTCTGAATGCGCATCGGCATCATCGCATACATCACACGCCCTCCGGCGCGCCTAGCGCTTTGGAGGGCAGGCCGCTCGCGCAGAGCATGGAGGATTCGATGGTCCCGCAACAGAACGTCCAGAACGATCCCGCATCCATGAGTCCTTCCACAGCTCCGACGAGCGGCGTCTCCCGTGAGGAGAAGCCGGTGTCGCTGCTGCAGAAGTATCTGCAGAAATAATCATCAGTCAGCGAAGTCGGTTCCTCCTCACGGTGAGGGGGTTCTTTCCGGCGTGTGCCGGAGGGAAGGGTGTGATTGGGTCTTTGACAGCAACGGATGGTTCAATGAGGGAGAATCTTGCAGAGCTGCTCGAAGCCGTTCGGGTGATGTGTCAGATTGGGTTTTCTTACACTGGATGGGTGAAATGGCGGGCTGACGCGGTTCCTGAATTGATCGTTTTGCTAGATTATGTGGGCCCATATTGGATTCGGGCCCATCCTGAGTTATTCGAACCCGAGGAGGTGCTGTACCATGCGGCCGGTTTCCGGCAGCCCCTCATCCCGAAGATTGACGTCCTCTACGAGGGCGAAGTTCTTTGGTTTGATGGCAAACAGGCAGGGAACTTGGCCTCCGAAGTGAGCAGGTCTCTCTTCAAGGAAAGCCAGTCGCGCAAGTAGGCCGTGTGGCAGCACTAATGTCACACCCCGCCAGGCCCTTTTGTTTCCTTCGGGAAGCAGAGGGGCCAGTGCATCTTGGTAGTCGTCGGTGAGGCATCTTCAACCTACAAAGTGACGGAGGGAAAATGTACCAAGCTGATGCGGAGCGTGTGCGACAGGCCCGTGCATTGCTGGCCACGAAGCTCCGAGAATTTCCGCGGGAGGAGGACTTGAAGTCATCGGAGCTCAATCCTCTCGAAGTCGAGGCATCCATCGCCGTTCTCATTGAGGATCAAGGAGGCTTGCGGTGGATTGCATCGAGGGGACGAAAGAGTCTGTTCAAGGAGCCGAACGGTGTTCAACCCGTTCAGATCTGTTACTTGAGCAGTGAGCTGTATTTCTTCCGAGAGGATGTGGAGGATTTGTTAGCCTCCCGCCCCCTGGGCATTCGTGGCTACCGTGGTCATTCTGCTGATCACGGATATCGCCACTGAGACAGTCACACCCGCCCCGATTCCACCATTCACTCTTCAGAAGTGAAAACGGAATCGGGGCTTTTTCGTTCCAAGTGTTTTACAATAGATTCATGCAGGAACAATTCTTCATACACCGTTGTCTCTCCCTCGCCTCCCTCGGCCGTGGCCGAGTGGGCAATGGCGCGCTCGTCGGATCAGTGATTGTTCGGCAGGGGACTATCATTGCAGAGGGGTATCATTCAGAATTCGGAAAATATCACGCAGAGCGAGAATTACTAGAAAAATTTGATCAACAAATTGATCCAAGTGATGTGTTGTATGTGAACCTCGAACCGTGCTGCCACCAGGGCAAGACGCCGCCATGCACCGACATCATTCTGGAGCGTGGCATTCGTCGGGTCGTCTACGGCATGCTCGATCCTGACCCGAGAGTTCAAGGAACAGGCATAGCCCTACTGAAAGCCAAAGGAGTGGAATGCATCCCTTCGTCTTGGCGCATGCTCTGCGAGCAGATGAATCGCGGTTTCCTTACGGTACGCACGAAGGGCCGCCCGTGGATCACTCTGAAATCCGCACGAACGATGAATGGCGATATCGCCAAGAAGGATGGGAAGCCATTAAAAATCACCTCGCAGCAGCAAGATGAATGGTCACACACGCATCTGCGGGCAAGATCTGATACGATTCTCGTGGGAGTTCAGACAATTATTTACGACAATCCTAATCTAGATATACGCTACAGTAAGGGCTTAAGTATGAATAATATTGTAGATCAAATTCAGCCGTACCGCTTGGTTCTAGATCCACACCTACGGATTCCGGAGGAATCAAGAGTGCTGACGGATGATGGTCGGCACAGGACTATCATTGCCTCTTGTAGCCAATCTGGCATCGACGAGCACAAGCGAGCGCGGATCGAGGCGACAGGTGTCCGGATGGTATCGGTGGACATGCGGGAAGGGATGTTCGATTGGTCCGCGCTTTGGAAAGTGTTGGTCACACCGCAGAGTGATTTCCATGGATTAACCAGTATTCTCGTCGAAGGTGGTCGCCGAACATGGGATCTGTTCAAACAGGCGGGGATGATGGACGAGGAAGTGGTGTTGATGGGGAAGGGAAGTTGAGTATTCGCAAAAAACGGAGAGCGCCATGCTTTGGCGCGGATGATGAAGTGAACCAGACTACTGCATCTTATACTCCATGAAACCATTCAATATCCGATACATCCCATCGGCCAGTGGCTGATGACCAAGGATACTCCTCTGGCATTGTGCAGAGTTTTGCTCTCACTGGATTCGCATGAATGTACTTCATTGCTTCCGATGGATTATCAATCAGGCGTAGGTGGAATCTCTGTTGCCCCTCTGGAGTCCTGACAAGGAAATGGCAATGGTCGGGCATGATAACAAAAGCGAATAAAAAGAAGGGGTAGCGTTCTTGTGTCAGATAGAGAGAGTCGACTGCGATGCGGGCATAGGTGGGATCGAGAAATAGTCGATGCCGCCCATGAGTATTGGTGGTAACGAGCATGGATTGCGCCTCCTGGATGGGATGACGTTGAGACATGGAAGAATTGTCTCACAGCCGCGCCAAGGCATGGCGCTCTCCTGGGATGGAAATAGTTTGATGTAGCAGATATTCCGCATCCGGAAGGCATAATCGGCGTTCCATTCGTCGATGGAACTCCCTCATGTCATCCGCTTCACCACCCACTGCGCCGTGGCGTAGAAGAGACTTTTGCCGCGCTGCCCCGCCGGCAACGCTCCTGTTTCGGCGAACGTCTGTACGATGTTGGCAAACGCTGCGCCTTTCTGCTTCACGGCTGCGAGTGCGTCCGGCCGCTTGTCTAGCACCAAGCCGAACGTGCGATCCCCGTTCACGCACTTCGGCTCGAAGTGCGTACCCACCACCGTCGCGCCGAAGTACTTCAGCGCCTCGCGCAGGAAACTGGTCGTATTTTCCATCATACTGTTCCAGACGAACATGCTCACGCCGCCGGCGAAGAGGATGTACACCGGTTTCCCGCCTAGTTGCCCCTTCGTGCGCGTGGCGGCGTCGAGCGAGAAGCTTCCCATGCGGTCGATGAGGTTTTTCAAATGCGCCGGCACGGAGAAATTCCAGATGGGGCTGGCAATGAGGATGCCATCCGCGGCGATGATTTTCTGCTGGAGCGCGAAAAAATCTTCACCCTGTTCGGCATCCGGTCGGTAGTAGTCGAGTGTGAAGTGATCGATGTGCAAATCCTTCAGTCGCACGCTTTCGGTTGCGATGTCCGATTGCGCCGTAGCGCCCTGTAGAAAGTGTTCTGCCAGCACAGCCGTGTTGCTCGGATCGTTCGTGCCGGCAATGATGGCCAGCAGGCGGATCGTCTTCTTTGTGCTCATAGGGCAACGATTCTAGTGAATGTCAGGCAGAACTGACACGCTCCAACTGTACTTTCCTTTGCCCGGGTTTTTCCTTTGTGTTCGCGCGACACAATGTACAGAAAACTCACGCTGTTTTTTGCGCGTGGGTTAGCCCTCAATTACGATCTACTTCCTCGGCCGTCACGTGTCTTGATTCTCCCCGTCTACTCCAATATATTGTGTGGTCGTTCCACAGAACAAACTACATATTGTGTTTACTTCCATTCTCTCCTATGAACCCGTCTGCCGCTTCTGCCAGCTCCTCCACCACTCCCGCCACTGCGGCCGAAGGGTCGTCGGAGTCGCTCTCGCTTAACGGCGGACTCACCGTCGAGCGCGTCTTTACGACGCCGGGTTCGGATCCACTGGAGGAGGTGATGTACGACCGGCGCGTGTCGCGCATCACGAACACCGACGGATCAACGGTGTTCGAAATGGAGGGGGCCGAAGTGCCGGCCGATTGGAGCCAGGTGGCAACCGACATCGTGGTGAGCAAGTATTTCCGCAAAGCGGGCGTGCCGCAGTACGACGAGCAGGGGAATCCCGTCCTCGACGAGAAGGGCGAACCGGTGACCGGACCTGAGCGCAGCGTGAGACAAGTGGTGCGCCGCCTCGCCGGGTGCTGGCGGCACTGGGGCGAGACGTACGGGTATTTCGAGACATCACAAGACGCGCAGGCGTTCGAAGATGAACTCAGTTACATGCTCGTGCACCAGATGGCCGCGCCCAACAGCCCGCAGTGGTTCAACACCGGCCTCAACACCGCCTACGGCATCACGGGTCCGGCGCAGGGCCACTACTACGTGGAGCCCAAGACGGGTGTAGTGAAGAAGAGCGAAGACGCCTACACGCACCCTCAGCCGCACGCGTGTTTCATCCAGTCCGTCGAAGACGACATGGTGAATGAGGGCGGCATCATGGATCTATGGATCCGTGAGGCACGCTTGTTCAAGTTCGGCTCGGGCACGGGGACGAATTTCAGCAGTCTCCGCGGTGCCGATGAGCCGCTCTCGGGCGGCGGCCGCAGCTCGGGCCTCATGAGCTTCCTCAAGATCGGCGACCGCGCCGCGGGCGCCATTAAATCCGGCGGCACCACGCGCCGCGCCGCGAAGATGGTGTGTCTCGATCTCGATCACCCGGATATCGAGGAGTTCATCAACTGGAAGGTGAATGAGGAGAAGAAAGTGGCGGCGCTGGTGAACGCCGGCTACGACAGTGATTTCAACGGCGAGGCGTACCTCACCGTGTCGGGCCAGAACTCCAACAACTCCGTCCGCGTGCCGCACGGGTTCTTCCAGGCCGTGGAGAAGGACGGCGATTGGAACCTCTTCTGGCGCACTGAACTCAAGAAGGCGAAGAAAGAGAACCGCGAGCCCAAGCCGAGCAAGATGCTCAAGGCCCGCGCGCTGTGGGATCAGATCAGCTACGCCGCGTGGGCATGCGCCGACCCCGGGCTGCAGTACGACACCACCATCAACGACTGGCACACGTGTCCGACCGACGGCCGCATCAATGCATCGAACCCCTGCAGCGAGTACATGTTCCTCGATAATACCGCCTGCAATTTGGCCTCACTCAACCTGCTCAAATTCTATGATGAGGAGCGTCGCGAGTTCAAGATCGAGCGCTACCGCCACGCCATTCGCCTGTGGACCATCGTACTCGAGATTTCGGTGCTGATGGCGCAGTTCCCGAGCTACGAGATCGCCGAGCTCAGCTACAAGTTCCGCACGCTCGGCCTGGGTTACGCCAATCTCGGCGCGCTCCTCATGCGCATGGGCATTCCGTACGACAGCGAGGAAGGCCGCGCGCTGTGCGGCGCCCTCACTGCCATCCTCACCGGCGAGAGCTACGCGGCGTCCGCCGAGATGTCCAAGCATCTGGGTTCGTTCCCCGGCTTCGCGCCAAATCGCGACCACATGCTACGTGTCATGCGTAATCATCGCCGCGCTGCGTACGATGCGCCGCTCAAGGAGTACGAAGGCCTGCACGTGCCGCCCGTCGGCATCGACCAAGAAGTGTGCCCGTCGGAGTTCCTCGATGCGGCCAAGGAGTGTTGGGACCGCGCCTTGGCAGAGGGCGAGCAGCACGGCTACCGCAACGCGCAGACCACTGTCATCGCACCTACCGGTACCATCGGCCTGCTCATGGACTGCGACACCACCGGCGTGGAGCCGGATTTCGCGCTCGTGAAATTCAAGAAGCTCGCCGGCGGCGGGTACATGAAGATCGCCAACCAGTCGGTGGCGCCCGCGCTGCACGCGCTCGGCTACAGCGATACCGAGGTGCGCGACATCATGCGCTACGTGATGGGTACGCTCAGCCTCGAAGGCGTGCCGCACGTCAACCGCCAGTCGCTGAAGGAAAAAGGGTTCAACGATTACGACATCGCGAACATCGAGAAGAAACTGCCGACCGTGTTCGAGATCGGCTTCGTATTCAACCGCTGGACGCTGGGCGACGACACGCTCAAGCGGCTCGGCTTCAGCGACGCCGAGATCAACGACGCGTCGCTGAGCGTCCTCCACAAGCTCGGCTTCACGCCCCAGGAGATCGAGGAGGCGAACGTGGCCATCTGCGGCCACATGACAGTGGAGGGCGCGCCGCTCCTGAAGAAGGAGCACCTGCCGGTGTTCGACTGCGCCAGCAAGTGCGGCAAGCTCGGCAAGCGCTACATCGCCGCCGAGGGGCACATCCGCATGATGGCGGCGAGCCAGCCGTTCATCTCGGGCGCCATCAGTAAGACCATCAATCTGCCGAACGAGGCGACGGTGGAAGATATCAAGAACGCGTACTTCCTCAGCTGGAAGCTGGCGCTCAAGGCCAACGCGCTGTACCGCGACGGATCCAAAATGAGCCAGGCCCTCAGCAATAAATCGGATGCTTCGACAAGCTCAGCACAGGCAGCCAAGGTTGAGGTGAGAACGATCGAGAAAATTGTCATCAAGGAGGTGCCGCGCCGTCGCAAGCTGCCGGAGGAGCGCGTGGCCCTCGCGCACAAGTTCAACGTGGCCGGCCACGAGGGGTACGTCCACGTGGGCATGTATGAAGACGGCACGCCGGGCGAGATCTTCATCAAGATGAGCAAGGAAGGTTCCACGCTCTCGGGTGTGATGGACACGCTCGCTCTCTCGCTCTCCATGAACCTGCAGTACGGCGTGCCGCTGGAAGTGCTGTGCGAGAAGCTCGTGCACACGCGTTTCGAACCGATGGGCATGACGACCAACAAGGAAGTGCCGATGGTGAAGTCGATCATGGATTACTTGGGCCGTTGGCTGGCGCTGAAGTTCCTCACCAAAGAGAAGGCGAAGAAGTACCACAACGGCGACTTGGTGGAGCGCGCGTACGCCACGGGCAGCAAGAGCAAAGACGCGTTCGCCATGCGCCTGCCGGTGATCGACGAAGGCACGCCCGCGCAAGACGCCGAGCCGCTGTTCGCGATCGAAGTGACGGAGGAGATCGACGTGACCGAGACGAGCTCCACCACCGTCTCGACCGACTCACCGCTGATACAGGCGAAGCTGCAGGGTTTCACGGGGTCGGTATGTGCGGGCTGCGGATCCACCAAGATGAAGCGCAACGGATCGTGCGAGCTGTGTCTGGATTGTGGCGCGACGTCCGGGTGCAGTTGAAAATATTTGCTGTCAGAGCAGGCATACCTACCTGCGGTGCCGGTGTCATCAAAAGAAAATGATGCGGACAGGGTGAGGAGCGGAGAACCAAAAAAGCCGAGGGCGGAACCTCGGCCTTTTTCATTTATAATGACAATGCTGATTATGCATTCTCAATGGGATTCTGGCCGAACCGCCGCCGCGTTTTGTTGAACATCTCGATCAATGTTCCCCGAGAACTGGCCTTGTCCTCTGGCAGCGTTGGTGCCGGGGGTTCCTCGTGCCAGTTATATCCTCTGTCCATGAGTCGCTTATAAATTTCTTTCACAACGTCACTGCTGGTCGTCGCAACGATCGCAGGAGAATCAGCAGGAGAGGTCGGTGCGTGCTGGATCTCTGGTACTTCGAAGCATGCAAGGCCAGACATAAACGTGGAGGGGAAAATCGCGCACACCATAAAGTTCGATTCACATCATGTCAAAGCAATGAACGATGAATAATGAGGACCGAAAATTACCTCGTTACATCAGAGGAAAATTCAGAGTTGTCGAAGTGAACTCCGCAGAAGGACTTTCGCCAGTATCTTCGTGCGTGTTGTATGATGCTCGCATGTCCGATTCCTTTCTCGATCATCTTCCCGGCGGCGTGCGCGAGCGGATCCAAAAACGCATGCGGAGTCCCGCCGAGTACGCGGCATTGCGCGAGAAGGTGAAAGGGCCGGAGGATCTGGAGCGCGAGATGGAGAAGAATGACGCTCTCGCGGAATTAAAATTCGCGCTGGAGACGGAACCGGCATTGCACGATGCCCTGAAGGCGTCCATCGAGCGCGACGTGCGTGAGCACGGGATGGAGAACGTGATGGAGATCGACGGCGCATCGCCCGAATCGAAGAAGGCGATGGAGCGCGGTGCGTTCATGCTCAAGGTGTCGTCGCGTCCTTCGACACATCAAGATGCACTCGTGGCGGTGCCGGAAGGAAGTGTGCAGGAGACGATACCGCTCAAGCCTGCCATCATGGATCGGTACGTCGCGCAGTTACAAAAAGCGATGCGAGGAACCCGATAGTTCCTGGCATCGCTTTTCTCTTGGAGTGTGCTCAGAAGATCCCGGGGACGAAGAGGATCCCGAACAGGGAAAGGAGGAGCAGAGCGCGGTACATACGCGGATAGGAAGAAGGCTTCTCAGGGCCGACGGCCCTGGCGGAACAATGAGACACGATACTTGTTCAAAATATTATTTCAAGATACAAGCTGGAGCGCAGTCCTTAGTGTATTTTTTGAGGTAAGTTTCCACTGTCAAGGAACCGCCGTTTGGCGATTTGAACCGGTATAGAAAATAGGTGAACAATTTTTGTTCTCACCCCGTTCCACTGGATGTGAAGAAAATATGACTACAAAAGTTATTCATCAAGAAATAATCATCGCCGTCCTGCAACAGCAAAGTTGTAACGAATTGTGTACAACTCAGTAGACGTACGCACATTTTGGCTTAGGTGTGACGACGGCTCACGCTTCAGATGGCAGCAAGAGGTCCAGTTGGTCATCCGGCGCAGGCTTATTGACGATCACTTTGCCGCAGACATCGCATTCGTGCCGGATCATCCACCCTTTGCCGGAACGGTGATCCAGACCCGTGGGCTTCATGAGCCCGTGGCACACCGACGCGCGATCGCCCGGCCCGTCGCGATCGACGTGCTTCGAGTGCAGGCACTGCGGGCAGTGGTTGCGGTACGTGCCGCGCCCGAGTGGCTGCACGTCGGCGCCGCAGTGGTCACAGGTGAATGGTTCCTCGCGCGCGATGAAAGGCATCAGACATTGAAGCGGAAGTGCATAATGTCGCCGTCGTGGACGATGTACTCTTTTCCTTCGACGCGCATCTTGCCCATCTCCTTCGCCTTCTGCTCCGAACCGGCAGCAACGTAGTCGGCGTACGCAATTGTCTCGACGCAGATGAAGCCGCGTTCGAAATCGGTGTGGATCACGCCTGCCGCCTGCGGCCCCGTCGATCCCGCCTTCACCGTCCACGATCGCACTTCCTTCACACCCGCCGTGAAGTACGTGATCAATCCCAGCACGCTGTACGCTTCCCGGATCAATCGGTCCAACCCCGACGACGTGACGCCGAGATCGTCGAGGAACACTTGCGCGTCCTCCGGCGAGAGATCCACCAAATCCTCTTCGATCTTCGCCGAGATGAGCACGACGGACGCCGATGCATCGAGCCCCAGGTTCGCGCGCGCTTGTTCCGTCGTGGCAGACTTCAGCTCGTGCTCCGCCACGTTCACGGCGTAGATCATTGGCTTCGCCGTGAGGAGTTGGAACGTCTTCATCACCGCGGCTTGCTCTTTCTCGAACGGAATATCCGTCACCTTCTTGCCGTCGTTGAGAGCGGATTCGATCGTGGTCGCCACCTGCTGTTCCAGAAGTTTCTGCTTGTCGCCGCTCTTGGCGGCGCTGCGGATCTTCTCGAGGCGCTTGCGGATGGAATCGAGGTCGGCGAGCATCAGTTCCGTCTCGATGGTCTCGCGGTCGCGCTGCGGGTTCACCGATCCGTCGACGTGGATGATGTCGGTGCCGGTGAAGGCGCGCACCACGTGGCAGATGGCATCGACCTCGCGAATGTGACTGAGGAATTTATTGCCCAGGCCTTCACCCTCGCTCGCGCCTTTCACGAGACCGGCGATGTCGACGAACTCCACCGCCGCCGGCACGACGCGTTCCGGTTTCACGAGTTCCGCCAATGTCCGCAGCCGCGCGTCCGGCACTTCGACGATGCCGACGTTCGGGTCGATGGTGCAGAACGGATAGTTCGCCGCCTGCGCCCCCTTGCTCCGCGTGAGTGCGTTGAAGAGTGTGGATTTTCCGACGTTCGGGAGGCCGACGATGCCGACTTGCAGTGCCATGGAAGAGGAGGAAGCAGCCGTCTCTATTGCGCGGCCGTGCGGTCCGCGCGAGTATGGGGGAGACGGTGGGAGGAGGGAAGGCATTTTTATAAGATTTCGGCGTATAACCGTCTTTCCACTCAGAAAATGCATGAATCAGACAGCCGCCATCGAGTGTTGACTAAATTTGAAAATGTATTACTATTACAGCCCATGTGGAAGCGGTATTCTCTCGCGGCACTGCTGATCATCCTGCTATCGCCGCTCCCGGCGATTGCGGCAACGTTCGGCGATGTAGCCGGTTCGCCGTACGAGGAAGCGTACTCCTACTTGTCCGCCGAAGGCGTGGTGCGGGGCGTGAACGGTGCCGGCTTGCCGAATGTCCATCTCAATCGCGTTGAGGCACTGAAGGTGATTTTGGACATGGATCCCGTATCGCGTGCGCGGGTGGAGTACTACGCCCGGCACATGCCGCCGCTGCCGCTCTTCACCGATGTCGACCAGTCGGCATGGTACGCGCCGTACATCGAGGCGGCGTTCGCCGACGGGCTCATAACCGGCTACCCCGACGGCACATTTCATCCGGAGTACCCCGTGCGCACCGAAGAGGCGATCGCGCTCCTGCTGCGCGCGCACAACCGCAACACCATTACGCTCACGGCATCCCTGCCGCAAGATACCGGCGATCGGTGGTACGAGGGCTATATCGCCGATGCCGCGAAGAAGAATTTGTTCGCCCCGACCGACGCGCTGTACGTCGGCTACGCACTCAGCCGCGGGCAGTTCTTCAACCTTGCCTACCGCCTGGATTCACTGCGGAAGAAGAAGGTCGATACGTTTCCCGGGCCGTCGGGGACGCCGCCGGTCGATCCCGCCGAGGGTTCGGTGCCTGTCGCCGTGCCGGTAGCAGTTCCAACGAACACGCCGACATCCGCACCCGTCAGTTCTCCCGCACCGGCCGAGTCGACGTACTACGCCATCAGCCTGCCGAGCATCGGCATCAACGATCTTAAGATTGCGCGGCCGGAAGATCCGTTCTCGCACGACGGTATTTTGGCGCCGCTCAAGAGCGGCGTGGGCAACTTGTTCGGGTACCCCGGGAGCGGCACGAAGATCATGATCTACGGCCACTCGAGCGATTACGCGTGGAACTACTCGAAGTTCAGCGAGATTTTCACGGGCATCAACAAGCTCAGCATCGGCGATCGCGTGTACGTAAACTACCACGGCACCGTGCACGTCTACGAAGTGACATTGAAAGAGACCATCCCGGCATCCGATACCAGCCGCTTCCAGGGCGACGGCGAGGAGTTGATTCTCTACACCTGCTGGCCGCCCAAGTCGATCAAGCAACGGTATTTGGTGCACGCGAAGCCGGTGAAGGAGTAGGGGAGTTCTACGGCGATGTGGAACGGAAAAGATGGCTGAGGAATCGAGCAATTCCTGCCTCGGTGCATTTGATCGCTTCATGTGTCCTATTCTTGATCGTATTGATGTTTACGATGCGGCTATGTCTTTGTTCAGAGATCGATACCGCATCGAAACCATCCGCGTCCCTGGCCGCGATTACGGCCGAGGATTATTTTTCGTCACCATGTGCACGCGCCAGAGGGTGAGAAATTTATCATCCATTCATCATGGCAATGTCGTATTGACCGATATCGGTTCGATCGTCGCCGACGAATGGTGCCGCACGGCGATCATTCGGCCGTACGTTTCGTTGGATGCATGGGTGATCATGCCCGATCACATTCACGGGATTATTCATATTGATCGCGATCCACATGATCCGTCGTACGTAGAGACGCCCCGCCGGGGCGTCTCTACAACATACAAAAACAATACGGTCGGTCATAAATTAGAATGGTATTCGGGGTGTTTGGGCGCGATCATCAACCAATTCAAAATGTCGTGCACCAAACGCATTCGTGCCGCCGGTCACGCCGATTTCGCGTGGCAACCCCGGTACCACGAGCGCATCATCCGGTCACCAGAGGCATTGGACGCCGTGCGTCGGTACATACGGAATAACCCGGGAAATTGGCGGAATTGATTGTCGAAGGAGACGCCTCGGTGGGGCATTCCTACGGGTCACATCCCGATCCTCCGGATAATTTCACGATCCACGAAATCCTTCGCGCGGCCGTATTTCAACCGGCTCAATTGTTTGAAGGCCTCGGCGGCCTGCGCGTCTTTGACGTAGGTGGTGTCGAGCCAGGGGCGCGGGACTTCGAGCGAGAACGGCCGCGAGGGCTGGCCGTCGATGCTCAGCTTCATGGCGCCCTTGAATGCGTCCATGTTCACGAGATCCTGCTCGCTGAACACCGGCGCCATTTCCTTGGCGCACACTTCGGCGTCCTGCGGGCCGATCTTGTAGAACATCATGGTGCCGACGTTGCCGAAGATGGCGCCCTTCAGGCTCACGGCGCCGCTGAGCTTGCTGTCTTTCTCGAGCTGGTCGATGTACTGGTGCGCGAGGATCAACCCGAGACGGTACTTGCGCGCCTCGGAGAGGATCGATTCGATCGACTGCGTGACGAAGTTCTGGAATTCGTCGATGTACAGGAAGAAATCTTTGCGCTCGGCTGCGTCTTGGCGCTGGCGGCGCATGGCGGCCACCTGGATCTTATTCACCACGATCATGCCGAGGAGTGTGGAATTGATGTCGCCGATGAGACCCTTGGAGAGGTTCATCAGCAGGATCTTGCCGGAGTTCATCACGTCGGCGATGTCGAACGCGCTCTTCGTTTGCCCGACGATATTGCGGATGAGCGTGTTGGTGGTGAACTGCCCGAACTTCGCGGCGAAGTACGGGATCATCTCCTGCTTCTCGCGCTGGCCGGTCTGCGCCATCTGCTTCTCCCAGAAAGATCGCACGATGGGGTTGCTCACCTTCGTAAGCTTGTACTTCTGCCACTCGTCGTCGGTGAAGAGCCGCACGAGATCCGTGATGGCGCCGCCTTCGTCGGCGTCTTCCATCAGCGTGAGGCAGCCGTTGCGGAAGTAGTCTTGGATGCGCGGTCCGAAGATCTCTTCGCCGAACATCTTCACCATCATGTTCATCGCGTCGAGCGCGATGAGGTCTCTCTCTTCCGGCGTCTTTCCCTCGAGCAGGTTGAGTCCCATGGGCCGCTCGGTGTCGGCCGGGTTGAAGTAGATAACATCGTCCGCACGCGAGCGCGGGATGTACGGCATGAGGTCCTCGATGAGCGAGCCGTGCGGGTCGACCACGCACACGCCGTTGCCGCTGTTGAAATCCTGGCGCGCCATCAGCTGAATGATGGAGGACTTGCCCGTGCCGGTTTGGCCGATGATGTAGAAGTGGCGGAAGCGATCGTCGCTCTTCATGTAAATTTTCTTCTTCTCGCCGCGGAAGGTGTTGAGGCCGAGATAGAGCCCGTCTTCCGGGATGTTCTTCGGCGCCGGCGCCACCTTGAAGTTCTGCCACTTGATGGTCTCGACTTTGTTGTACTTGATGTTCGGTAGGTGGTAGAAGCTCGAGAGCTCGGTGGTGCCCAGGAGCATCCGGGGCGCCTGCAGACGGTGGCGGAGCTGGTGGCGCGGGCAGCGGCGGATAAACCGCTCGACGTATGCTTGGCGGTCTTTGAATTTGGGCTCGCGCAGGCCGTTGCCGCGCACGTCACTGAACTGCGTGAATCCGGCGCGGATGCCTTCCATTACCAGTTGCGCGCGCTGCATGCTGTTCGCCGAGGTGACGATGCGGATGACGGTTTCGAACCCGGGGTTCGATGCCTTCTCGTCCACCGCCTTGCTGTACTCTTCGATCATCTGCGAGACGCGCTCGTTGCTCGCGCCCGTCTCGCCGTTCAGCTTCGCAATGTCGTCGTCCGACGTGAGCGCGCCGAAGAGCGCCGAGAGCATCGAGAGCGGGTTCCACCAGTTCATGCCTTTCTTTTTTGGGTTGATGAGATTCTTCGCTTCTTCCTGCAACTTCTGCTGCCAGCCCGGCTTGGCCGGGCGCAGGACGAACTGCACGGCCGCGCCCTCGTCGACGTGCAGCTTCGAGAACGCGTTCGTGATGGAATTGAGCGGATCGCTCTTCAGCTGCTGGTACGTTTTGAATACAAATGTGAAAGGTTTGCTGGGGAGCAGGATCTGCGCGTCAACCACCGATTGGTCTGTGAAGATGTTGTAGTCCTCGACTTCGTCGATGATAGTGTCCGGATAGAACGACGTGATCTGCTTCTCGATGAGATGCGCGATGCGGCGCGGGCACACGACGTAGAAGAGAATTTCCCCGGCGAGCGCCGCGTACTCCACCGAGAGGAACGGTTGACCGCGGAAGCGGCTCTTCCAGTTGCTGTTGTAGAGACTGTGGAGCGATTGGAACAGGTGATCCATCACGCCGAGCACTTCGCGGAAATCCTTTCCCGACGAGAACTGTTCGGAATCCGTTTCCTTGTCCTCCTTGCTCTCTTTCTTCGGGACCAACAGCTGCAGGAAGACGAGATCGCGCTCGCGGCGCAGATCCGACTGCCGGCGAAGAAACCACGGCACGGCGTACGCCGCTCCCACGAGCAGCGCGAGCACGCCGATGGCGACGAGGAATTCCACCATGGAACTATCGTACCAGTATAGCACAGAATCGCGGAAAACTCAGCGTGAAATCCGGCGCGATTAGCCGCATACGGGCCTGTGGATCGCCTGAATTGATCCAAAACTTCCGCGTGCCGACTCCTTGGTTTTTCCGGCAGTTGCGGCCACAATACGGCATCGCATGCTTGAGCGGCTACGACAACTACGGCGCGGCATGGAGACGACGTACCGTGCGTTTGTGCGGTACTACTTCGGCCGACGGAACGAACTCGGCGTGCAGCGCTGGCGGATGCTGTATCAAACCCAGATCACCGCCATCCTCCGCAGCGAGCGCACGTTGCGACAGCTCACGCCGTTTTTGCACGTGCGTCTGTGGGTCGACGGCGAGGCGTTCCCGCGCATCGCGAAACTGCTCAGCCGTGCGCGCCGGACGATCTTCATCCAGATGTTCATCTGGCGCGACGACGAGATCGGCCGGCGCATCGCCACGGTGCTGCTGGAGCGCGCCGACGCCGGCGTGCGCGTGACCATCAACAAAGAAGCCATCGGCGACGTGTTCGAATTCCACAGCGACTTCCTCGCCACCAAGTACGAGGATGAGCCGCTGTGGCGGCGCTTCTGGTCGCACCCGAACATCCGCATCCACTACACGACCAACAACGACCACGCGAAGGTATACGTCATCGACGGCAACGTGCTCCTCCTCACGGGGATGAACATCGCGAACGAGTACCATTATGAGCTGCACGATTACTTGGTGGAACTGCGCGGAGAGCGCTTCGTGGAGCGGTATTTGTCGGGCGGCGACATTCCCAACGAACCCGGTCGCGTGGAGCTGCGCCTCAATTCGCCGTCGCACAAAGAGATGCGTCCGACCTTCCTCCGACTGCTCAACGAAGCGCGTGAATCCATCGTGCTCGAGCACTGTTACATTTCGGATCCCGAGATCGTGCAGACGCTCATCCGGCGGAGCCACGAGGGTGTGCGCGTCACGTTGATCACGCCGGCGCGGACGGAGTTCCTGCACCGCTTCGCGAACATGGATACGGTGGCGCGGCTGGTGGCGGAGGGTTCCAAGAAGACCATGCGGGTGTTCCTGTACCCCGCGAAGAGTTTGCTGGTGGATCACCGAGTGGCGTTCGTGGGTTCCGCCAATCTGATGACGTCGTCGCTGGACGAGATGGGCGAAGTGAACGTGCTCCTCACCGGCGCAAACCAGCGGGCGCTCATGAAGTTGCGCGAGGGGCTGCGCATGAACATTCTCAAGAGCCGCCTGGTGACGTCGCCGCCGCGGCTGCGGTGGCTCGTGCGGTGGCTCGCGTGGTTCAATTTGTGAAAATCGGTGTGTCAGACTCATGTGTCCTCGAATTTTGATGAAATCCTCTGCAGGAAGCCATTCTGGATAAGCATACTACAAAACCAATATACTTATAATGCAACCACCCCGGCTGAGAAAATAGGAGAAATTATGGTATAATCAGAAGATTTCATGAACTCCAAACACACACTCACTCCGGCGGGATACGCGGCGCTGGCACTGACGCTCGTGCTGCTGTCCGTCGCATTGCCGCGCAGCCGCGCAGCAGACGAGTGCGTGGGCAAGCCGTACGGGACGGCCGGGTGCCCCACGTTACAGTCGAGTAGCGCGTCTTCAGCGACATCGTCCATCCCGCCGCACTGCGGCGACGACACGTTGCAGTCCGGCGAAGGCGAGCAGTGCGACGAAGGCCGGCTGAACGGAACAGGAAATTGCACGAGTGATTGTCAGCTGCTCACTTGCGGAGACGGCATCGTCTCGCGCCAGAACGGCGAGGAGTGCGAACCGCAGGTCGAAGTCGTCTACGCGACGGATCCGCAGAACGGTCAGATGACGACCGAGAAGCACTACGTGTCGAACGCGTGCGGTATTTCGTGCACGCCGCCGACGTTCGATGCACAGGGAAAATTGCTCAGTGGTTGCACTATCAAATTCCAGCCGGCATGTCTCGCGACATCCGCGCAGTCGGATTCCGCTTCATCGGAGCTGAGCGTTAGGGGGGCCATCCCGTCGTCTGTTTCATCGCCTGCACAATCTTCTCTCTCGTCGAGCAGTGCGTCGTCGATGTCGACGCAGTCGTCGGAAGCGAGTGATGAAACATCGTCTGTCGGACAGGCGACACCGCCGCTCGCGAGTACGGTCACGCAGAGCTCCGCTCCGGTGGCAGTGTGCGGCAACAGTATGATCGAGAGCGGGGAACAGTGCGATGAAGGCGCTGCGAACGGCAACGGCACCTGCTCAGTTGCGTGTGCGGTGGTGGCGCAACCGCCCCTGTGCGGCAACGGCGTACGTGAGTCGGGCGAAGAGTGCGATCTTGGAACATTGAACGGCAAGGGCGCTTGCACGGCGACATGCAAAGTGCCGTTGTGCGGCAACGGCATTCGCGAAGGCGACGAGACCTGCGACGACGGAACGGCGAACTCAAACACGATCCCTCATTCATGCCGCACGAACTGCCGCCTGCCCCGCTGCGGCGACGGCGTGGTCGACGCGAACGAACAGTGCGACGGCGGGGTACAGTGCACGCAACAGTGCCGGTTCATCGCGGTCGCGTCGAGCGCCGCGTCCGTTCCGTCCGGCACGGTCAAACCGGCTCTTCCCGACAACACGGGAACCATCATCAAGGCCATCGGCGTCACCATGCTGCTCATCACGGTGATCCTCACGTACCTTCTGTGGAACAACATCTTGCGATTCCTGGGTCTCCGCAAATCGAAGAACATTGAACGGAACATCGACGACGTCCCATTGGATCAGATCGAACAACCGTGGCAAAAATGGTAATTGGCCCGTCGTAGAGACGCCCCGCCGGGGCGTCTCTACGGGGCCCGTATTTTACACCGTCACGCGCACGTATTTCGCCACCGTCGCCGCCAGGTATTGACCCACCGTCATGCTCGGGTCCTTCACGAACGCCTGCGTGGTGAGGGCGTTCTCTTCGCGGAATTTCTTCTCCTTGCCGGCCATGATCTTCTCGAGGATCTCGGCGGGTTTCTTGTCGTTCTTCATCTGCTCGGTCCAGATCTCTCGCTCCTTGGCGATGGCGTCGGCCGAGACTTCGTCGGGCGTCACGTACTGCGGATTCATGGCAGCGGCGTGCATCGCGGCGTCTTTGGCCTGCGCGACCTTGCCGGCGGCGTCGAGCGCGACCATCACGCCGATCTTCCGGTTGTTGTGCACGTACGTGCCCACCGATGCGCCGGCGATCTCGTGGACCTCGCTGATGGAGATGTTCTCGCCCAGCTTCTGCACCGCCTCGGGAACGAGCGATTCAATGGTGGCGGCCGAGCCGTCCTTGCCGTCGGCCAGCACGTGGTCGGCGATCTTGTTGCCGAAGTGGATGAAATCGTCGCTGCGGGCGACGAAGTCTGTCTCGCAGCGCAGCAGAACGAGCGCGGCGCGCTCGCCGTCTTCGGCGATGAAGATGGCCCCCTCCGTCTGCTCGCGGTCGGCTTTCTTCACGGCACCGGCGATGCCTTTCTTGCGGAGGATTTCGATCGCTTTCTCCTGGTCGCCGCCGGATTCTTCGAGCGCCTGTTTGCAGGCGAGGATGGAGACGCCCGTGCGCGCGCGGAGTGCGGCGACATCGGAGGCGGAGATGGTGGTCATAGTAGGAACAGGGAATGTGGAAGTAGAAATAGTATTGATAGAGTCTGTAGTCTTTAGTCGGTAGTCTTTAGTCTGTAGGGTCATCGATTTCTCTACAGACTACCGACTACAGACTACAGACTAATGATCACTCATCATCGCCCTCCTCGTCGTCCTTCCCTTTCTTCTTCCCCTCGCCCAGTTCCTCTTCGACGGTCTTGAGGAGGAGCTCGATGGATTTGACGGCGTCGTCGTTGGCGGGGACGAACGTGGTGAAGCGGTCGGGATCGGCATTGCTGTCGCACACGCCGAACAGCGGGATCTTCAGCGTCGCCGCTTCGGCAACCGCCACGCGGTCGCGCACGGCGTCGAGGATGAACACGGCATCGGGCAGGCCCGGCATTTTCGCCACGCCGGCGAGCGCGATGTCGAGCTTCGCCAGCTTCTTGCGCAGCTCGGTCTGCTCCTTCTTGGTGTACTTCTCCACTTCGCCGGTCTGGAACGATCGCTGCAGGTCGAGGTAGTAGCGGATGCGGCGCTTCATGGTGGGCCAGTTCGTCAGCAGGCCCGGGATCCACTTCTTCGTCACCATCGGCTGGCCAAGCGTCTGCGCGAGGCTCTCGATCATGGGGATGCTCTGCTGCTTGGTCGAGACGAACAAAATCGTCTTGCCCTCCACTTGCAACTTCTTGAGCGCGGCGATCATGTCTTCCAAATGCTGGCGCGTCTGGGCGAGATCGAAGATGTGAATGCCCTTGCGGGTGCCGTAGAGGTACGGCGCCATCTTGGGGTTCCACTTTTCCTTGCGGTGACCGAAGTGGACCGCGTGGTCGAGGAGGGTTTTTTCGGATGGGATGGGCATACGGGGAAGGGGAGGGGGATAGAAATTGAGAATTGAGAATTGAGAATTGAGAATTGAGAATTGAGAATTGA
>CAZWBO010000005.1:0-16159 GCA_964632375.1 uncultured Candidatus Peribacteria bacterium
AGATCCGTGTGGTCGATGCTCACTCGGCCGTTCGGCGATCCTTCGGGCGCCGCATCCATCTGCACCGTGAAGGTGGCGGATCCGCCCGGTGCGATCTGCGTGGCGCTGAGCGGAACGGTGATGGTGAAACCGGCGGGCACGGAAATGAGCGAGTTGACGGCCAGGACATCGGTGCCGACGTTCTTGATGCGGAACACCTTCGAGACAGATGCCCCCTTCTGCACCGTCCCGTAGTCGACGGTGGAACCGGGCTGCACCTGGGTCGTGCCCTGCCACACTTCGATGGCGGCATCACTGGCCGTCTTGAAGGTGAGATCCTGCGAGAAGGCCTGCGGGTACGAAGGTGCGCGCGAGTTGACGCGGAAGTGGTACACCGTGTTCTTGGTGAGGCCGCTCAGCGGCATGGAGTGCCGGATGACCGGTGTCGGATCGCGCGGCGGCACCTGCGCGTACGGCGGGCCCGCCGCCGGCCCATACTCCACTTGGGAATCCGCACTCACGTCGGCGGCGGGAGGCCCGTGCGTCGACGTTGCCCACGAGATGATGGCGGAAGTCTTCGTGATATTGGTGACCTGCACGTCGCGGATGTAGAGATCCGACTGATTCATGGCAGACGATGCCGCTCCCGATGACTGCGACGCGTCGCTCGAAGCAGAAGTGCTGATTGTTCTTCCGGTAAGGCTGTCAGAGTACAGGGCGAGCACGGGATTATTGAATCCACCCATCATCATCCACGCCTTGCCGCCTGTGTACTTCCACACCATGCCGTTCAGATCAACCGGGCCACACGCAGCGACACGGGGCACGACGCGCTCCAGCACGTGCTGCCACCAAGGCCCGGCGGCAGCCTGCGGATCAATAGCGTTGAACTGGAAACCAGCGCTCGCCGCGGACGATGACGCGGCCGACGAGGCGGGAAGGGAAGGACCCGACTGGCACGGCACGCCGGGATCCTGTTGAGTACCTGCGTACAGTTCGTCCTTGTAGACCGTCAGCGCATGGACATCGGTACCGAGCTCGTCGCTCATAAGCGTCCAATTAGCACCGTCGTACGCATACACGAGCCCCGCCGCGTGCCACGTACCGCCCGTGTGGACGAGAGCGGTCACGCCTGCGTACAGCAGGCCGTTGTAGACCTCCAGATCGTTGACGTCGACGATCGAGTCGCCGGCGATCAGCGGCAATGCAATATTCGTCCATGTTCCGTTGTCGTAACGGTACACGCGGCCGCCGATGTCGCCGGGGTTTGCCCCGGGGTAGAACGGACCGACCGTGATGTGTCCCGCCTTCGACGCGTCGCCGGCGCCGGCGAAGAGCTGATTATTATACTCCGCCAACGCACCGACGAGGTACGTCGTCACACCGGACGGCGGCGTGGGGAGCGTCTGGCCTACTTGAAACCAACTAAAACCGTTGTAGCGGAGGACTTTCTGCCGAGAGCCGACGTAGAGGGAACCTTGGTACGACAGGAGGGAACGGGCGTCCTCGAAGTAGCCGATATTTGTGAAGCCGCTCGCGGGGTCGTACCGCCTCACCACCGACTGGCGAGCCGGATCCGGATCGAAGGCTGGGTTCTTGCCCGCGAAGAAAAGCTGGCTGCCATGGATGACCGCGGCAAAGAAATCGTCAGTATCTGCCCCGCCTACAGCCATCTCTCCTCGCGCGAGGCACTTGAAGAAACTCGCCGTTCCGCCGGCATAGAAATCCGCATTGAATCGTGCGAATGCTTTGATGATGTTGGGAGGCGGGCTCGCCGTGTACGTACCCGCGGCGGCGTCGTACTGCGCGAGGAGATCGGTCCAGGGAGTCGTGGGCGTGTAGTAGAACGGATCGTCGGCGCCGGCCCACAGAGCGTCACTCGGACAAGCAAAATTGATGGCAGGTGCCGATGAGTGCGATGATGCCACACTGCTCACGCTTGCAGCCGAACTACTCGATCCGGCGCCGCCCGAGTTGCTCGAGCCCGCACCTCCTGAGTTACTGGATCCCGCGCTCGTGTTCGCATTGCTCGATGCGGCGCTCGCCGCCGATCCGGTGGATCCCACCGAACCGACAGAGCCCGTAGACCCGGCCGAGCTCGACGAACCGCCGCCTGCAAATGTTCCGCAGCGCGGATCAACCGCCGTCCGCGGCACGGGCGGGTTGCCCAAGTACACCGGCGTCACGATCGGCTCCGTCCCCTTCGCGGGGTCCAAATACGCGGTGTATCCCAGCCAGTGCGGGCACGGCTCCGCATTGTAGCGCGTCAGCCGCGGCACGTACCCTTTATCTGCGAGCTCATTGAGATTGATGCAGTACCCATCGGGATCGGCGGGATTACAAATCTGTCGCGCCTGCGACGGCGAGGTCACCGTCAGCTTCGCCTGGTCCGGGAACACGCGGCCACTGTCGCCGAAGTACTGCACCAGCGCGCGCTGGATACCCTGCGCGTGCGCAATCATGAGGGCGTCGTGACCATCCTGCTGCTGCTGCGCCGGATTGATGGCCACCATGACAACCGACGCGATCACACTGACGATCGCCATGGAGTAGAAGAGTTCCATGAACGACGCGAGTCCGGGACGGAGCGCACGTGACGGACGTGAGCGGTGAGGAGAGAGGAATGTCATACGAGGATGGTGGAAGACACTGTACTGGATCGATCGTAAGGGAGAAAAGGTAATGACGATGAATGCTTGGCGCTCATGGTACCGACGCGCGCGCGAAGAACGGGTGGATCTCCTGTTCATCACCCACGCGAGTGAATGCGCCGCCGAGAGACATGCCGGCAGCTCCGGGCTGCGCGGCGTACACCGTTCCATCGAGGCGCGGATTCCAGGGCTGGAGCATGCCTGCAGTGTCGAAGGCGCCTGCGAACGGACGCGAGACGCCGGCGAGGGACGTGAACGCGCCGCCGGCATACGTCGTAGTACCGACGATCGTGAGCATCGTCACCGGCGCGTTCGCGCCGGGATTCCACCCCGTGAGTTTGCCGGTGGTCACATCGAACGAGGCGAGGCGCGCGCGGCTGGATCCCGCCGAGGTGAAGTCTCCGCCCGCCAGCAGCGTCCAGGCATTCATTGCCAACGCGTTCACCCGCCCGTTCAGCGAAGGATTCCAACCCGACGCCGCGCCGGTCACACGGTCGACGGCTGCCAGTCGGCCGTGCGATTGGCCGCCGACGCGCGTGAAGTCGCCGCCCACGTAGAGGATGGATCCGTTGAGCGCGAACGCACGAACGGCATCGTTGAGATCCGGGTTCCAGGGCAAGAGCGCGAGATCCGTCGCGAGATCGAACGCGGCGGCAAACCGGCGCGGCACGACACCCACCGCGGTGAATGCGCCGCCCACGTAGAGTGTGTTGCCGTTGAGGAAGAGCGTCTGCACCGGCCAGTTCAGCGCGGGATTCGATCCGACGACCATCGCAGACTCGGCATCGATCATCGCTAAGTACCCGCGCGTCATGCCATTCACGGAGGTGAAATCGCCGCCGAGAATTAAGGACGATCCATTGAGCGCCATTGTGCGAACGGCGCCGTTCGCCTGCGGCTGCCACGGCAAGAGTTCGCCGGATTCGCCGATGGCGGCGAGCCGCGCGCGGCGCGCGGCGCCCACGCTCTTGAACGTGCCACCCACATACACCTGGTTGTCGTGCACCGCGAGCGCGTAGACCGCGTCGCCGACAGAGAGCTGCCAGTCGCGCACCGTACCGGTATCGGCATCGACCGCGGCGAGGTGATCGCGCGGCTTGCCGTCGACGTGCGTGAAATCGCCGCCCGCGTAGACGGTCGTGCCTGCGATGGCAAGAGAGCGCACCGCGCCGTCGAAGTTGCTGCGCGTCGCGCGCGGCATACCGACGGCAGCGAGATCTTCCGGTGCGGCATCGTCGGTCTCGTCGTCGCCCCGCGCGTTCGGGTTCCAGGCGGAGACCGTCCCCGAACTGGCATCGAAGGCCGCGAGCGCGCGACGCACTTGTCCGCCTGCATGCCGGAATGCGCCGCCGACATAGAGCGTATTCGCGCGCAGCGCGATGGCGTGCACCGTACCATCGATATCCGGCCGCCACGCGCCGGCCAGCCTGTCGCCATTGATCGACCATGCAGCCAGATTGTGCCGCGACTGGCCGCCGAGGTTCGTGAACGCGCCGCCGATGTAGACCGTAGAACCATGCGCCGCCAGCGCGTACACGGTGTCGTTCGCATCCGGGTTCCAGGTCGTCAACGCATCCTCCCAGAACTGCACCAAGCGGTTGCGCGGCTGGTCGCCCACCTTCGTGAACGATCCGCCGACGTACACGCGGCCGCCGTTCGTAGCGATCGTATACACGGCTCCATCCAGATTGGGATTCCACGGCGTCACGCCGCCGTTCGGCGCGATGGAGGCGAGGCGGTTGCGCGGCTGTCCGTCGATGGAGGTGAAGTCGCCGCCCACGTACAGCACATCTTTCTTCAAGGCGAGTGCCCGCACGGCCCCGTCGGAAGCCGGATGCCAGGCGGCATCCAGTGTCCCATCGTGCAAAATGCGCGCGAGGTTCGCACGCGCCATGGTCCCCACGCGCGAGAAGCTCCCGCCCACGATCCATCCTGCTCCGTCATCCACCACCGCATACACGGGACCGTTCACAACCGGATACGACGACACCGGTTTCGCAGAAGCCGCATCGATCGGCACGCCGTGCCCCGTGAGAGGACCGACCATGGTGAAGTCGCCGCCGATGTACGTAGTAGTACCACGCGTCTGGATCGTGTAGACCGGCCCGTTCGGCACCCATTGCGGCAAAGCCGCAGCGGCACTCGCTACGGCTGGCGACGGTGCGATGCTCGACGCTAATGGTGGTGATGTCCCCACGCTGCTCTGCACCGACGATTGCGCAGCGGAAGCGACCGCGCTCGCTGCACTCGTCGCGAACTGCGCGGCGGCCGACGATGTGGACGCAGCGCCGCATCCCGGCTGCGTACGATGCGCCGCTTCCGAACGCACGTTCAATGCCAGGACGCGCGGCTCCGTCTTGGCCTGCAGGTACACCGCATAGCCAAGCCACGTGCGGCACGGCTCGAGCGGATCGCGTCGCAGTGCCGGCAGGTACTTTTCTTGGACCAATGCATCGAGGTTCACGCAGGCGGCATCGCCGTGGCCGTAGTCGCAGATGGGGTGCGCATTCTGTACCCCCTCGCCCATGGCTGCTTGATCCGGTAGCACGCGTTTGTCCGTGAAGTACTGGAGAAGCGCGCTCTGAATATCCTTCGCATGCCCGAGGCGCGAGGCGTCCGTCACCGCATCCGCCGGCTGCATCCTGTTCGTCGCCATTACCACCACGCCGGCCAAGAGGCCGATAATGCCGGCCGACACGAGCAGTTCGGCAACCGTGCCAAAACCGCCGCGCGCCGTCCACCGTGAGCGAGGGGGAGGACGTGTCTGCATCCGCAGAGGAAAAGGGGAATTGGCATAGTGTAGCGCGTCGCTTCGCAGGAAAAAGAATACGAGACAGCTGAATCGATCTGGAGTCCAGGAACACATCATTGCTGCACATCCTCCGGTACATGGCCCCTCTCTTATTCATCATCCATGGCCTTGTGCGATGACCGCCAACCGGCAACGGCTCCTGCAGCCGCAATGAGTCTCGCGAAACGAAAATGGATTGCGCCGCGACGGAGTTGTGGCAGCATGCATCGCCGCCCGTGGAAAATTGGATTCATTCTCCGCTTGCGGTGTATCTTTCAGACATGGACCTCAGCAGACTCCCCATCGGCAACCCACCCGATAACGTGAACGTCGTCATCGAAATTCCCGAAGGTTCCTCGGTGAAGTACGAGATCGATAAAGAATCCGGCCTCCTGTTCGTCGACCGCTTCGTACACACGGCGATGTTCTTCCCGTTCAACTACGGTTTCATCCCGCACACGCTTTCGGAAGACGGCGATCCACTCGATGTCCTTCTGATTTCCGAACAGCCCGTCATCGCCGGCTGCGTGGTGCCGGCGCGCCCCATCGGCATGCTCGATATGGAAGACGAATCCGGCCACGACACGAAGATCCTTGCCGTGCCGACCAAGAAGGTCGACCCTTGGTACGCGCACATCGAAGACCTCGACGACCTCGACGACCCCACGCAGAACAAGATCCGGCACTTCTTCACACACTACAAAAGCCTGGAAGACGGCAAGTGGGTAACGGTGAAAGCGATGGGCAACAGGGAGCAGGCGATGGAGGAGATTCGCAAAGCAGTCGAGCGGGCGGGGAAGAATTGAGAATGGAAAATGGAGAATTGATAATTGAGCATTTTTTATCAAGGTCACTCATACACGCAATCCCCCTCCCGCAGGAGGGGCGAGTGAGGAGGCCGTTTGGGTTTTGCAGTCTTGGATTCTCGGGGCCTTCCTCTACACTCCCTCTCCATGATCGACCTCTCGATCCTCCAGTGTCCGGCGTGCCGTCATTCCCTCAAACGACAGGAGTCGCTGCTCCGCTGCGACCAGTGCCATACCGAGTACCCGCTGCGCGGCGATGTGCCCGTGTTCGTGCCGGAGGCGACGCAGAACGTTGTGGGCGCGCATCGCGGAAAGACGTTCGCATTCAAGCGCATTGTTAAGCTGCTCCAAGCACCGCATCACTCCGTCTACTTCTCGAATCTGAGTCCGTCGTACGGCGAGGGGAAAGAGCTGAAACAGTACCTGCGCGATCATCCGGACCTCACCATCCTCAACATCGGATCCCTCTCGGGGGATCTGCGCACGCTGCACCCGCACATCTGGAACCTCGACATCGTGCACTACCCGTCGGTCGACATCGTGGCCGACGCGCACCATCTGCCGTTTCGAGACGGCAGCCTCGACATGATCCTCTTCAAGAATGTCCTCGAGCACATCCGCGATCCCGCACTGGCGATGAGCGAGATCCACCGCGTGCTCAAACCGGGCGGCGTGCTGTACATCAAACTCCCCTTCCTGCAGCCGTTCCACGCCGTGCCGGACGACTACCAGCGCTACACCGTAAGCGGCATGGCGGAGCTGATGCAGCACTACGAACAGCTCGACTTCGGCATCGCCGTAGGGCCGGGCTCCATGATGAGCTGGATGCTGCGCGAGTACCTCGCGATCCTCACGTCGTTCGGCAGCATGAAGGCGTACAAGGCGGGGCTGATTGCGTGGGGATGGCTGACGTTCTGGATCAAGTACACCGATCTCCTGTTCCGCCGGAATCAATTGGCCGAGCGGGTGACATCGGCGTTCTGGGGAATGTATAAGAAGAAGTGACGGATTGAATCTTGATGGAGGGCTGCTCAGCTACGCACGAGGGAAGATTTCAAGACTGCAAGACTTCAAGATTGCAAAGCAATAGCTGCGGACATGACTCTTGCCGCTTATCGCTCTTCAAGCCTCACATCAGCAGCATCTTTCCCAATTGCAAAAACGCGAGGAATCCGAAGATATCCGTCGCCGTGGTGACGAAGATGGAGCTTGCGATGGCCGGGTCGATGTTGCAGCGCTTGAGCACGAACGGCACGAGCGCGCCGAAGAACCCCGCGACGAACAGGTTCATCACGAGCGCGAGCCCCAGCACGAGACCCAGCATGGGCGGTGCGCCGAAGAGGATGGACGCGCCGGCCGCCACGAGCCCGATGATGAGGCCGTTGAGCATGCCCGCGATCGCCTCGAAGAAGATCACCTTCAGCGCTTGATCGCGGTCGAGATCGCCGGATGCCAGACCGCGCACCACCACCGCCAGCGCCTGCGTGGCGGCATTGCCGCCCTCGCCCGCCACGATGGGCATGTACACGGCCAAGATGGCAAGACTCGCGATGACATCCTGGAACATCGCCACGACGGCCGACGCCAAAAACGCCGTGCCCAAGTTGATGATGAGCCACAGTGCGCGCCGCTTCACCTTGAGGTGGATGGGGTCGAGCGGCGTCTCTTCGCGCACCACGCCCGCAAACCGATACACGTCCTCGGTCGCTTCCGCTGCCGCCACTTTCAGCAAATCTTCCAGGTGGATCACGCCGACGATCTGCTCGTGCGCGTCGACGACGGCGATGGCCTCGGTGCGGTGGGTGGAGAGCAGTTCAAGCAAGTGCTCGCGGTCGGTGTCTGCCGACACCACCGGCATGCGCTGCGCGATGGTCGAGATTTCCGACAATGGCGACTTGAACACCAGCTCGCGGTGCGGCAGGTAGCCGAGCAACTTGCCGCGCTGCTCCACGAGCACCACGGGCGTGTTCTTCTTCTCCTTCGTGCGCTCGCGCACGGTGCGGATCACCTCCTCCAGCTTCTGCGGCGCCTGCACCATCAGGAAGTTCAGATCCATCAACCCGCCGGCCGTCTCGGACCCGTGCGTCAAAAGCTTCTCGATGCGGAAACGCTTGTCGCCGAGCATCTTGCCGAGCACGCTCTGCTGCCGCTCCGGCGAGAGGTGCTGCAGTACGTCGGCCGCCTCGTCCTCGTCGCAGAAGTGCAGAAACCGCGCGATGATGGAATCGGTGAGCAGCGGCAGCACCGCCTCTTTACTGGATGGCGTGAGCTGCGTGACGGCCTGCGCCTGCAGCTCCGGCGGCAGCAGCGCGAACACCTTGCGACTGCCGCGCGGCAGCGAGTTGATGACCGATGCGATGTGGTAGGGATCCTCGGTAGCCAGCAAATTGCGCAGCTGCTTGTCTTTCTTCTCGTGCAGAAACGACTCCACTTTGTCGTAGAGCGCGTTCAGCCGATCGTCGGTGAGCACATCGGCGTGGGTCATCGCGGGAGGAATGGAGTGAAGTCGGGCGCAGTGTAGCTGTAGAGTTTGCACACATGAAACTCGTTCTTCCCTCAAAGGAGTACGCCGTCTCGTTCGCATCCGCGCTCGCGGAAATGCGGGAGGACGGCCACACCGTCTTCTGGGATGAAGTGGGCAGACCCGGCAATGTCGACGAGTACATCCGCATCCGCAGCGACCACGCGAAAGGCCTATCGCTCCCGCAAGGATGGATCCCCGCCACCACGTACTGGCTAGTCGACCGCGGGCAGGTGATCGGCGAAGTGAACATCCGCCATGAGCTGACGGAATTCTTGCGCAACATCGGCGGGCACATCGGCTACTGGATCCGCCCGTCGAAGCGGCAACAAGGCTATGGCAGAGAAATCCTTCGTCTCGCTCTGGAGAAAGCACGAGAGCTGGGACTCGATCGCGTGCTCATCACCTGCGATGAGACGAATGAGGGATCGCGCAAAATCATCGAAGCGAACGGCGGCGTGTTCGAACGGACGCAGGAGATGGGGGAGGGAGAGGCGAGGAAGTTGTTGTATTGGATTGTTAATGACTGACTCAAGCATCCCCTTAAATTTTTCCCTATGGTAGTCCCAGCGGGAATCGAACCTGCATCTACCCCTTAGGAGAGGGTCGTTCTATCCATTGAACTATGGGACCACGGAAACACTTCAAAAAGACCAGTGTCGAAAGCCTACAAGCTATCAGCTACCAGCTACAAGCTGTTACTTCGCCAACACCACCACCTCCCTTCCCTCCTGCGGCAAGCTGCCCTTCAACTTGTACTCTTTCATCACCGCGTCTTCCTTGGCGCCGATGGCTTTGAAGATGGCGGAGTAGGCGTCGTTGTCGTCGGTGGGGACCAGGATGAGCACGCGCGGGTCGATCTGGTCGACGAGCCTTTGGACGAGTTTTTGGTTATCCATGGGGATGATGAGCACGTCGATGTCGCCGACTGCCTCAAGCTGCGCGTCGTCCCACACCTGCAAGGGTGTCGAGAGGAACGCGAGGCGCACACCGTCGAGGCGCGCGACATAGGAAACCTGCTGGCCCTCCAAGTGCGCGATGCCCTTGAACGACACGCCCTGCATGTCGTACTCGCCCGGCCACGAGACCTTGCCCTTTTCGGGTTCCTCCTGCGGCACCGCCAGGAAGTGCGTGACGCCGTTCTCCACCTTGGTATCGGCGGACGGAAAGACGAGGAGCGTGGCATCGCCGGATGCGACGCGGATGCCGGAATCGAGAGCAGTGAAGGTGATCATGGGAGGAGACTATAGAATGAAACGGTGCGAGAGGGAAGTATAGGAGCGACGGGGGAAATTGAGAATTGAAAATGGAAAATTGAGAATGATGGAAGCGCAGCTCGCCCTAGAATAACTGCCGTCATTTTCCATTCTCAATTCTCAATTTTCCATTCATCACCCTTCCACCTTCTCAATCCTCGCCCCGAGCGCGCGCAGCTTTTCGTCCAACCTGTCGTACCCGCGTTCGATGTAGCGGACGTCGGTGATGGTCGTTTCGCCATCGGCGCACAGCGCCGCGAGCACCATGGCCGCGCCCGCGCGGATGTCGTTACTGGCGACGATGCGCCCCTTGAGCGGCGTCGGCCCGATGAGAAGCGCCTGGTGCGCGTTGAGCACCTCCACGTGTGCGCCCATCTTCTCGAGCTCGTACAGGTAGGCGAGGCGGCCTTCGAACAGGCGCTCGAACAGGCGGCTGACTCCCCGCGCCTGCGTCATGATCACGCCGATGGGCGCTTGGAGATCGGTGGGGAAGCCGGGGTAGATGTTGGTGCGCACGCTCATGGCCTCGAGCGTCGAGAGCTCGCCGTCGACCAGGAGCACTTTCTCTTTCTCCTCGAATTTGAACACCGCTCCGGCCTTCTCGAGCGTGTACAAAAAAGAGAGGAGTTGGTCGCGCTCCATATTGTGCAGACGCACTTTGCCGTGCGTCGCGAGCGCGGCGAGGATGAAGGCGCCGGCCTCGAGGTAGTCGGACGTGACGCGGAATTCGCAGCCCTGCAGCGTCGGCTTGCCGTGTATCGTCACGGTGTGATTGCCCACTCCTTCCACCGTCGCGCCGGCCTTCTGCAGGAACTTCTGCACGTCTTGCACGTGCGGCTCTCCGGCGGCAAGATCGATCTGCGTGGCGCCGGGGAGGAGCGCCGCGGCCATCAGCACGTTCTCGGTAGCCGTCACGGAGAACTCCGGCAGCACCACCGGGCCGGCCTTCAGCGTTCCTTGCAGGTGCAGCACATCGTCGGTGCTCATGTTCTCGGCGCCGAGCTGCTCGAACGCCTCGATGTGCGCCGCCACCGACCTCTTGCCCAGCACGCAGCCGCCGGGGTACGACATCTCGGCCACGCCGAACCGCGCGAGCAGCGGCCCCAGCAGCACGATGGATCCGCGCAGCTTCGACACGTACTCCGCCGGGATGGACTGATTGCGCACGCGGTCGGTGTTGATGGCCACCGTGTCGCCCTCGAACGCCACCTGCGCACCCAGAAATTCCAAAATCTTCAGCATCATGAGCGTGTCGCTCAGCCGCGGCACGTTGTGCAGTACCGTATCGCCTTTTACCAGGAGCGTGGCCGCCAAGAGCGGCAGCGCGGCGTTCTTCGACCCGCTAATCTGCACATCGCCCTTCAGGGCAATGCCTCCGTGTACGCGATAGCTGACATCCATATGGGAGGAGTGTAGCGGAATGGGAGAAGAAAGGAGAAGCCAGAGCGAAGACTGCAAGATTGCAAGGCTTCAAGATTGCAAAGAAAACCCAAGGGGAGAACTTTTGGGCTTTGGTTTGGCTTATTGCAGTCTTGCAGACCTGCCGTCTTCCCCTCCAACAGTACTTTTCCTCCGAACCATCAATCCCTCAACCAGCAACACCGCCACTCCGACCGTAATGCAGCTATCCGCCACGTTGAAAATATAGAATGAACCGATCTGGAAAAAATCCGTCACGTAGCCGTCCATCGCGCGGTCGAGCAGGTTGGCCAGTGCGCCCCCGACGATGAGACCGAAGCCGAGACGTTGCACCGTGGTCTTCGCCGTGCGCAACGCCGTGACGGCCACGAGCACGAGGGCGAGCAGCACCAATCCTTCCTGCACGTACGGCGGCAAGTGCACGCCAAAGGCGATGCCCGGGTTGTAGGTCTTCTGTAAACCTGCGAGCGACCCGACCACCGGCACGCGCGTCGTCACCAGCGCATCGACGGCCAGAGCACTGGCAATGCTCACGCCGAAACTGCCAAGCACTACCCACAAGAAAACCATCACCCCCGCACTATACATCACTGTCTTTATGTACATCCTCGGATTCCTAGGATCCTAGGATTCTTCGGATTCCTCAGTTTCCCTTCTTTCCCCGTTGAACAACTCCCTCTCTCCGCTATTCTTCTCTCCCACCCATGTTCCGCCTCGCCGATATCCGCCGGATGGATTTGCTGCTGCTCGGTGTCGCCGTCGTGCTGACACTGTTCGGCCTGGCGATGATCGCCAGCGTGAGCGTGTTCGAGAGCTACCAACTTACCGCGCGCTACGGGGAGCCGTACAACTCCTTCTACCTGTGGCGCAGCTTCTTCCACGTGTGCGTCGGCTTCGGGGTTCTGTGCTTCACCGCCATTATCCCGTACCGCGTGTGGGAACACTACGCGCGGCCGCTCTTCTTCCTCAGTCTCTTCCTCCTCACGCTCGTGTTCGTGCCCGGCATCGGCAGCGAGTGGGGCACATCGCACAGCTGGATCCGCCTGGGGCCCTTCTCGCTCCAGCCCTCGGAGTACTTCAAGCTCTCCTTCATCTTCTACCTGTCGGTGTGGCTGCAGAAGCGCGAGCAGCTGATCGGCACGTTCCGCGACGGTTTTCTGCCGTTCGTCACCGTCCTCGTGATTTCGACGCTCATTGTGGCGGTGGAGCCGGATCTCGGGTCGTTCCTCGTGCTCTCGTGCATCGGCTGCGTGATGTTCTTCATCGCCGGCGGCAGTATCGTGCACTTGCTGATGGGCGGCAGCCTCGCGGCGGTGATGGGCCTGCCCATCATTCTGAGCAAAGCGTACGTGCGCAACCGGTTCATCGCCTTCCTGAACCCGGGCGACGCCGCCATCCGCGAGGGCATCGGCCACCAGATCTACCAGGCGCTCATCGCCATCGGCAGCGGCGGGTTCTTCGGCGTGGGCTACGGAAAATCGATCCAGAAATTCGGCTACTTACCGGAGGTGCAGGCCGACATGATCTTCTCGGCCATGGCCGAGGAATTGGGGTTCTTCCGTTTGCTCATCGTGCTCTCGATGTACACCACGCTCGTCATCCGCGGCTACCGCATCGCGCAGAACGCGCCGGACCGCTTCGGCTTCATGGTGGCTACCGGCATCACCACGTGGATCGCGGTGCAGACACTCATCAACGTGTCGGTGAACACGGGGCTGTTCCCCATCACCGGTCTCACGCTGCCGTTCATCAGCTACGGCGGCACGTCGCTCTCGTCGGTGCTCGCCGCCATCGGCATCCTGCTGAACATCTCCATGCATTCCACCACGGAAGCGACGCAGGCGCGCCGCACGCGCAAGCAGGCCGGTCCGTCGGGATTGATGGGCCTGTTTTCGTGAATCTTGAGTTTTGAGTCTTGAATCTTGAAGAGCTCACAGCTTATCGCTTTCTTCTCGTCGAATTCTTCCGATTCCCCTTCCCTCCTCTTGTCCCCCCGGCCCTCGCGCTGGTAGTTTGCATTATCACCATGACGCGCCCTCGCCCCGCCTCTCGCCGCGCCCCTGTTGTACGCGAGCAACAAGACAGCGACGCATTGCGCGTGCTCTTCGCCGGCGGCGGATCCGGCGGGCACCTGGCGCCGTCGGTGGCGGTGTGGCGCGCAGTGCAACGGATACGCCCGGATGCACGTGCGCACTTCGTCTGCTCGGTGCGGGAAGAAGATGCGGCTTTTCTTAGGAAAGAAGAGCTGCCATTCGACCAGATTCCCTTGCCGCGATTGTCGCCCGCATTCCCCGTGCGATTCTGGCGCGCGTACCGTCGAGCCGCCGCACTTCTCCGGCAGTTCCAGCCATCGGTCGTCTTCAGCAAAGGCGGGTCCGTGAGCGCGCCCGTCGTGCTCGCAGCCAAACGCCTCGGCATCCCCGTCGTCCTGCACGAATCCGACGCCGTGAGCGGCCGCGCGAACCGGCTGGTGGCGCGTTGGGCGGCCGTCGTGTGCCGCGGATTCCCTCCACGCGAACAATCGCGCGGGGCACAATCGATGACGGCGAATCGACGCGCGTCTCAGTCGTCCGCGCGCCAGCATTCCGTCTTCACGGGAAACCCCGTGCGCCCGGAAGTGTTGCATGGCTCTCGCGAGAAAGGACTGCGCATCGCGGGGCTCTCGGGTACGCGCCCTATCCTGCTCGTGATGGGCGGCAGCCAGGGCGCGCAGGCGCTCAATCGCATCGTCGTCGACAAGCTCGACGATCTGCTCGCCGTCTGCGACGTGATGCACCTCACCGGCCGCGGCAAAGAGAGCGACACGCAACGGTCCGGGTACTTCGCGCGGGCCTTCGCGCACGCCGATCTCGCCCACTTGTACGCGGCGGCTGATGCGTGCATCAGCCGCGCCGGCGCCAGCAGCATCGCCGAACTCAGCCTGCTCGGTCTTCCCAGTGTTCTTATTCCGCTGCGCGGCGTGGCGCAAGACCACCAGGCCGCCAATGCGGCGATCGCCATGACGATGGGCGGCTTCCGCAGCATGGAGCAATCGGATCTGTCCCAGAAACTCCTGCCGATCGTGCGCGAGCTCCTGCTCGACACACGAACGCGGTCGGCCATGCAGACTTCCATGCGCGCATTCGCCGTACCGGATGCAGCTGATCACCTGGCGAAAATCCTCGTCGATCTCGCTGGCTTTTCCTCGTAAGCTAGGTAAAATCTCCCTTCTTCTCACACATTCGCTCCTCCCGCGCCACATCCCATGTTTCCACCGATTTCTTCCGGCACCGACGCGACGGACCGTATGCGCATGCCCTCAGTATCCGGACTGCATCGTGTCACGCTGCATAGTTCCAAAGGGGATATTGAGCTGGAACTCAATGCCGACATCGCGCCGAAAACCGTGACCAATTTTGTGCGACTCACGGAACAGGGCTACTACGACGACATCACCTTCCACCGCGTCATCCCCGGCTTCATGATCCAAGGCGGAGACCCGACGGGCACAGGCACGGGCGGCGAGAGCATGTACGGCAGGGAGTTCGAGGACGAGATCGATATTGACGCGCCACACTACCAAGACAGCTACCGCGCGGGCACGGTCGCCATGGCGAACCGCGGCCCGGATACGAACGGCAGTCAGTTCTTCATCATGGAGAGCGATTACCCGCTGCCGCCGCACTACACCATCTTCGGCCGCGTGCTGAACGGGCAGGATGTCGTCCACGCCATCGCGCAGGTCGAACGCTCGCTGCTCAACGACCGACCGCTTGAGCCGGTGACGTTCAGGGCGGAAGTACTTGGCTGAGAAGATTTTGGCTGAAGGTTTGTGGGTTTTTGTTGATGAGTGTCTTGATTCTGATATCCGTCTCATTCCCGTTTCCGGCCGTGGCTGATACTCTTCGACCATGATCATACGCCCCGTGTCTGATGCTGATTACCCAGATGTTGCCACGCTGCGCAGTCAGACGATCCAACAGGTGAATTCAAAGGATTACCCGGAAGAAATCATCGACCGCTGGTCGACGAGCGTGTCAGCCGGCGATCTCAGAGCTACCGCCACTGCCGTGAAACGATGGGTAGCCGTGGAAGAAAAAATGATTATTGGCTTCTGTGAACATACAAACGATTGTGAGATATCGAGAATCTACGTGCACCATGACCACCTGCGCAAAGGTGTGGGATCTCAACTGCTGCGCACCGCCGAGGCATCGCTGAGGGAACAAGGCTGTAAAGAGATTCGCATCGAGTCCACTACCACTGCAAAGGATTTTTACGAGAAGCATGGCTACGAAGTTTTAGGAAAAACCGCATATAAAGGGAATGACCAAGAACCCATATTCATGATGTTGAAGCGCCTCTCTTTCGACGCATAGGCACCATGAATCACTGAAGACAACCAAACGTCGTCGTCTCAACCAAAAAAAGCAGCAAAAAAAATCAATGGCCCTCTCTTCACTTCGCGCACAAACTGTGTTCGCGCTGCTTGCGATTTGCGCAGTGCGGCGATATTCTCGAACCCTATGCACAACCTTCCTAAATTCATCATCCCGCTGTTTGCGCTGGCTCTTCTTCTTGTCGGCTGCAACGGTGGCACTACACCTTCGACACCCAGCGACACCGCCGCCTGGGCCATCATGCGGGCCAACAGCCCCCCACCGATGATGCCCACCCTGGGGGGACGATCCGGCGGCAGGTCGAGCCCGGTTTCTGGCCGCAGAGCGCTGCTCATGAGGCCACGGCCGCGGCGATGT
>CAZWBO010000005.1:16169-38157 GCA_964632375.1 uncultured Candidatus Peribacteria bacterium
GACACCCAGCGACACCGCCGCCTCGTCACCCTCGAGCATTCAGGCCGCCGTCTCTTCCGCACCGGCACGCGCCGTCGCCTTCGACGGCACCATCCTCAAAGGCAAACACACCGTCGTGCTCAAGACATCGAAGGGCGACATCACCGTGGAGCTCAATGCCGATGCCGCGCCGAAGACGGTGACGAACTTCGTGGCACTTGCGAAGAGCGGTTACTACAACGGCCTCACCTTCCACCGCGTGATCCCGCAGTTCATGATCCAGGGCGGCGACCCGAACGGCGACGGCACCGGCGGCCAGAGCGTGTTCGGCCCCACGTTCGAGGACGAGATCAACGCGAAGAGCTACGGCCTGGATAAAAAGAAACTCTCCGATATCGCCGGAGACCAGCCGGTCCCCGAGGAGCTGAAGAACCTCACTGTCGAGGAGTACTACACGAAGCAAGGCTACGCATACAACGACAAGCTGCAGTCGCTGCCTCTCAAGCGCGGGGCCGTCGCCATGGCGAACCGCGGACCCAACTCGAATGGCAGCCAGTTCTTCATCGTGCAGGGCGACAATCTCACGTGGCTCGAGGGGAAGTACACCGTCTTCGGCCAAGTGACGAGCGGCCTGGAAGCGGTCGATGCCATCGCCGGCGTGAACCGCGACAACGACAGCAATAAGCCGCTGGAACCGGTGACGTTCACGGTGGAAGTGAAATGAATCTTGAGTGTTGAATCTAGAAGGGCTTCGGCCCTTCTTTTTTCAATTGAAGCGTGCCAAGATTCAAAACTCAAGACTCAAGATTCTGCTACCGTACTTCCATGCGTACGCGTTTCGCCCCCTCCCCCACCGGTTTCCTCCACGTCGGCGGGTTGCGCACGGCGCTGTACGCATACATCCTCGCCAAGCAGAGCGGCGGTGAATTCCTGCTGCGCATCGAAGACACCGACCGCGAGCGGAGCGTGCCCGGCGCCATCGAACAGATTATCCACAGCTTACACTGGGCCGGCATCGCACCCACCGAAGGCGTGATGCTCGACCAGGGGGAGATTGCGCAGCACGGCTCGCGTGGACCGTACATTCAGTCTGAGCGGCTGCCAATGTACCGCGAACACGTCGATCGCCTGTTGGCACAGGGCGACGCGTACCCGTGCTTCTGCACCAAGGAGCGGCTGGAAGATATGCGCAGAAAACAGGAAGCGGCCAAGCAGGCGCCCATGTACGACCGGCACTGCCTGCAGCTGACGAAGGAAGACGTGGAAGCCAAGCTTGCCGCCGGCGAGCCGCACGTGGTGCGTATGAAGATCCCGCGCGACGAATCGATCTCGTTCGAGGACGACATCCGCGGCCTCGTCACGTTCCGCGGCGACACCGTCGACGACCAAGTGCTTCTGAAGAGCGACGGGTTTCCCACCTACCACCTCGCGCACGTGGTGGACGACCACTTGATGGACATCGATCTCGTGCTGCGCGGCGAGGAGTGGCTCAGCAGCACACCCAAGCATCTGCTCCTCTTCCGTTTCTTCGGCTGGACTCCTCCGCGCTACGCGCACGTCGCGCTCCTGCTCAATAAAGACAAGAGCAAGCTGAGCAAGCGACAGAGCGCCGTGTCGGTCGACGACTACCGCGACAAGGGCTACCTGCCGGAGACACTGGTGAACTTCCTCGCGCTGCTCGGTTGGAACCCGGGTACAACGCAGGAGCTATTCTCCCTGCAAGAACTGATCGAACAATTCTCGCTCGAGCGCGCGCAGAAGGCTGGCGCCATCTTCGACACGGAGAAATTGGACTGGCTGCAGGGCCAGTGGATGCGCAAGCTGCCGCCGGAAGAGTTTGCCGCACGTATTCGGGAAGATGTGGGCGCGAAGTACGAAGCCGCAGCGGCGGATCCGAAATTTTCCGAGCGCGCCGCGCTGATCCAGGAACGCATCACCTTCTTCCGGGAGGTCCCCGACATGCTGTCGTACTTCTACGAAGAGCCGGCGGTGAACATGGAGGTGATCTTGAGCGCAAAGCAAAAAGTGTCGGCGGATATTCTTCCCGCCATTCTCGATCTTCTTCTGCAGACACTCGAACCGATTGACCAGAACGAGTGGACGATGGACCGACTGAAGGAAGCGATTGATCGATCGCTCGAAGGCTCCAGCTTCAAGCGCGGCCAACTCCTGTGGGTTCTGCGCGCCGCCGTCACCGGTCGCGACTATAGCCCCGGTGCGTACGAGGTGGCGGCGAGTCTGGGGAAAGAGGGAGTGATGGAGCGAGTGAAGAGAGTGAGGGTGAATGTCGCGTAACGAACCGAATCCGCGGGTAGCGAACCCGCTCTCCGGGGGCATTTTCATCTTTTTTGCGCTATCATTTTCTCATGCAGATCCAAGAGAACATCCCCCTCGGCCCCAAGACGACCATGCGCATCGGCGGCACCGCCCGCTACTTCGCCGAGCTCGCGACGAAGGAGGACGTGGAACAGGCATATGCCTTTGCAAATGAGAAGCAGATCCCACTGATCGTACTCGGATCGGGATCGAACACTGTATTCGCGGAAGGAATGATCGATGCGCTCGTCGTGCGCCTTAAGACAAGTACTACCACCCTCAGCGACGACTACCAACTACCCTTCGGCTCCGCTCAGGACAGGCCAACTACCAACTACCAACTCATCACAGCGGAAGCTGGCAAAAATCTCGCGATGCTCATCAACGAACTCGCCGCACAAGGCCTCGATCTCTCGGCGCTCACCGGCATCCCCGGCACGCTCGGCGGCGCGATCTTCGGCAACGCGGGCCAGGGCGCCAAAGGAATGTGGATCGATTCGTTCGTGAAGGAAGTGACGGTGTTCGTTGACGGCGAGTGGAAGACATTCACGAAAGATGCGTGCAAGTTCCGCTACCGCGAGAGTCTCTTCAAAGATCTCGCTCAGCGAGACCTACACACTACAAACTACAAACTACACACTCCGCTCATCTGGTCGGCAGTGTTGGAAGTTCCACACGGCGAACCAGCAACGATCAAAGCGGAGGTGGAACGTCTGCTGCAGCGGCGCATCGAGACGCAGCCGCATGTGAAGACGGCCGGTTCGTGCTTCAAGTCGCTGCCCGACGGCACGCCCGCTTGGCAGCTCATCGAAAAAGCGGGACTGCGCGGGCTGACAGTGGGCGGCATCCAGGTGAGCGAGAAGCATGCGAATTTCCTGCTGAATATTGGAGGCGGCACCTTCGAAAATATCGGGGAGATCACGAATCGGATCCGCGAAGCGGTGCCGCAGATTGCTAGTATTGAGATGCGTTTGTATGGATTGGATGGAAAAATCATCACTCCGCATGCGAAATAATTGACTTCGATATACGAAGGGTAAAATGACAAATTATCCGGTTGGCTCTTCCTAAAGCCATTCCGTTTCCCTTTCACCATTTATTATGGATACACAAAAGCCATGGGAAACTAGTGACGATGAGATTGCCCTAAATGCATGGCGCAATTCCCCCCGGCACCCGCCCTCAGGGCGATTGGGAATCGAAGAATTGGAGGCGGCGACTGAGAGGCGCATGGCTCTAGATCATCAGCTTTCGCGCATGCAAGTTGAGCGCAGCCTGAGTGCCATGCCCGATACAGGATTCACCGTCCACTCTTATCACAAACCAAAATACGTTACAGATGACCTCTCTGCTCAATACATGGGAGCTCAACTTGAAGGGGCCAGAGAACTGCTGGCTGGATTAGCAGAAGTCCATGAGCATGGATTCACCGACGCCAATACTGGTATTCTTCATGCCCCGCAAATGGAACATGTTATCGACCCTCATGATCCTCATTCAGAGGCATTGGAAGAGATGCTGAAAGGCCATCCCGAACATATAACTGCATCGTAGTTTCATCTGTTAGAAATAATTAAAAAGCCCGGCACCGCCGGGCTTTTTTGATGGATGAATTACCGGATCAGAACGGCAGATCCTCCACTTTGATTTCGGATGCGTAGGTGATCTCCGGGATCTCGACGGGCGCTTGATTGAAATCCGATGGCGCCGTGTTGCTGAATGACGAAGATGACGAGGAGGAGGCGACGCCGCTCGACTGGATGGAGCTGTCGGCGGCATTGTTGCGCGTACCGAGGAGCGAGAGCGAGTCGGCGACGATCTCGGTGGTGTAGCGCTTCTGGCCTTCTTTGGTCTCCCAGCTGCGCGTCTGCACGCGGCCCGAGACGAACACGCGGTTGCCCTTCTTTACAGTATTGGCAACGTCCTGCGCGAGCGCGCCCCACACCACCACGTTGTGAAACTCGGCGCGTTCTTTATCTTCGTTGGTTGCGCGGTCTTTCCAGCGCTCGTTGGTGGCCACGCCGATGGAAAGCACCTGCTGGCCGCTGGTGGTGGTGCGCATTTCCGGATCTTTCGTCACGTTGCCGATCACCTGCGCTTGGTTGATGAGCGTGGCGAGCGACGGTGCCGACGGCGAGGGCAGCTGGCCGTCTTTCGGGTCGAGCATGATCATGTCGAGGCCGATGATCTTGGTTTTGGAACGCTTCTCGCCGGACTGAGTGTCTTCCCAACTGTCGGTCTGCAGGCGGCCGGAGATGAAGAGCTGGCTGCCGGCTCGCACGAACTTCTCGGCGACGTCGGCCATCGCCCCCCACAGGGTGACGACGTGGAAGCCCTTGCCTTCGAGCATCTCGCCGCTGTCGGAGCGGAAACGGTAGGGAACGACTAAATTGAGATCCGTGACGCTGGAACCGCCCGGCGTCTTGCGAACCTGTACCGGCTGTGTCTGGTACCCGATGATGTGAACCCGATTGAAGGAGAACATGTCTCTGAGGGAAAATGGAAGTAAAGGATGTCACTGAGTGCTGTCGTGAGCTTGATCAGAGCTCTGTCGTCTGCCGGCCGACACGATGGATCAATGAACGTGAACAGTTGTACACCCATTTTACCAACGGACAAGCAGTTGATGTTATCTTTATTATAAAAATGTTGTATCGATACATTCATCTCCGTAAATCAGCGCTTACAGCCACAAAAAATGCAGCGTGAGAATCGGAAGTTCCTGCGCGAAGGAGCACACTCTCCTCCATGCGACACGCTGTGGAAATTTACGAGAATGTTCATGAGAAATCTGTCAAATTTCTCCCTGGTTTGAATACCGTGTTCTGCTGTAATGGCTGCGGTTTTTCTGGTATACTTAGATGATACCTATACCCCACACCAACCGTCGGCTTCTCCCGCTGGGAATCCTGGGCGCAACGCTCCTCTTCGCTGCCGTTCAAGCGACGGCTGCGACGCTCATTGTCCCGGCAAACCCAACGAGCTTCGAACAGATACAGGAGCAAGTGCAGCCCACGACCGGGAAGATCGCGCAGTTCCTCGACAAAGAGGCGCAGTGCGGCGGGTGGAATACTACCGAGCGCGTGTCGCCGAGCGCGCCGGGCGAGAACGGGAAGATCGCGAAGGTGACAGGCGTGCCCGGCCGCCAGGGCAACATGCTCGGCAATAGCCGATCGGGTCTCGCGAGTCGCGTCGAGACGGGCGGCGCAGCGAATAACGGCTTCCTGTTCCCCGACACCACCGTCGGCTTCAGCACCGCCTGCAAGCCCATGGTGCGCGACGAACGCAACGGCAACCGCGTGCGCAAGATCGAGACATGGACGGGCAACATCCGCTGGGTGGATTATCCTGTTTTCGAAGATCCGCCCTGCAAATGGCGATTTGATTTTGGCAGCGCATCTTCGGGCGCCACGGGCTCCTCGAGCAGCGGGCGCAATGGCCCCTATTCTGGTACGGGAGCACCTGCTATTGGCGGCGGCGCCACCGGCGATCTCTCGCCGCAGTCGTGCAATCAATTTTGTTCTCAGTTAAATGATCCGGCTTTCACGTGGATGGACTGCAAGGAGGCGTTCATCGATCCTCTTTCCGGAATGATCATCTGCGCAAAGTACGCCCCCAAGTGGACATGCACCGATGAGTGGGTGGGTGAAACCTCGTGGGCGAACTGCCGCATCTGCAAGGGTGAGGAATGTCGCTGCGAAGGGAAGTACATCCCATTCGGCGCGCGTAAAGCCCCGAACGACAAGTGCGTGTACACGCCGCCCGCACTCGGCACGAAATGGGGCGATAAGCCGCGCATGCCCGGGCAACTCAGCTACATGCCGTACGGTTCTTTCTTCCGTTCCTACAACGCGCAGAGCATCCGGGACAAGCTCACGGAAGTGCCCAAAGACCTGCTCGCGTCGATCACGAATGCAGGCAAGGTAGCACCGATCCAACTGCCCGTGGCGTGCTACGGGTTCTACCGCGAGTTCGACACGAAGTGGACGCCCTTGCAGGCGAAGGACTACCGCTGCGTTATAAACTTCCCCTTCGACAAGAACACGCTCAAAGAGAGCCAGAAGGGCAGAGCGACGTACAAGCAAACGGGCACGACCGATCTGCCGCGCACGAACCGCGACCCGGCGTACGTCGACGACGAGAATCACCTATGGTACCGCAATCTCAGCGACACGCTCTCGCTCCTGAGCGAGAAGGGTTTTGAGAAGAAAGTGAAGAATGATCTGAACAGCGCGCTGCTGAACCTCGATACCACATCGATCGTCGCGGCCAACCAGAAGACGCCCGCACAACCCCTCGCCCGCACGAGCACCGTGCGCGCGTTCGACGACAGCGTGTTCACCGACCCCGATCCCGCGCCGCCGGCGGTGCCGTCGGATTACGGCAACACGCGGCAGCTCACGCGGTGGTGGCAGGAGCTGGAGACGCAGGCCACGCGCTTGCTCTCGGCGCCCACCGTACGCCTGAAGCTGCCTGCTACCTCCGCCCTCACCGGCAAGCTGGCGGAGGCAGTGGAGACGAACCCCGCCGTGGCAGCCGCGAAAGCGGGCGACCCGCGCATGAAGTCGATCGACGTGCAGGTAAAGGCCGAAGACGACCTGCTCGGGCAGGTGGCCGCGTACCTGCAGGATTCACTGCTGCTGAGCATCGAGGAGGAGCCGGTGCCCGTGGTGGTGCCGCAGCTCTCGGGCGTGGAACTCCGCGCGCTGCGCGAGCGCTGGTGTGCGTGGGCGTTGCAAACCGCGTACATCAAGAACCCGCCGAAAGAGGGCGACGCGGGCAAGACGTGCGACGACGTGGCGACGCCGGAAGTGAAGGCGTTCCTCCAGAAATTGGATGACTACGCGGCCGGCGCGGAATCGCTCCGCGCGCTGCGCTCGGAACTGCCGCAGTACATCGGCGGCATCGTCTCGCATCAGCAGGCGGTGCTTTTGGAGGTGAGCACGTGGGTGAAAAATAATCTGGAAGCGTACAAAGCATTTCTGAAGAACCGCGACGTGCGCCTCGGCCTCAAGACCAAGTGGCGCGAGGTGCAAGCCGAGTACGCGCGGCTGCACGACGACACCAACGAGCCGTGGTGCCGCAACGACCGCTACACCACGCCCGTCTACTCGCTGCTGCCCCAAGCGCCGGTGTTCCTCGCCGGCTCGCCCTCGTGCTTCCCCGGCCGCGGCCTGCCCATGGTGTGCCCGCCGGCGGACGATAAAGATTTCGTGCTCGATCTCTCCACACTCAAACTCCTCAAAAACTCCGTGAAGCTGCCGGTGCTCAAGCCCGTGCAGCTGCGCCTCGCGTTCCCCACGCCGCCGCCGGCCGGTCAGGATCTGACGGCGGACGACATCGCCTCTCTCCGCCTGCCGTCGCTGCCGCCGGTGCCGAGCTTGAAGGGCATCGTACTGCAGAAGATGCCGGACGTGCAGACCGTGTCGAAGCCAAAGACGATGCCCGCGCCGTCACCCATCACGCCGGCGCAGATGTCGCAGATGTGGGAATCGATGGAGAACGCGCGCGCGCTGCTCGAACGGATGAACACGCTGGCCGACGAGTTCTGGAAGAGTTTGGAACCGAGTGATGCCACGCGTGGACTCAAGTGCGCCAACTGGAACGACGCGACGTGCAAGCATGTCGAGATGGATCTGCTGGAGCGGATCACGCGCATGGTGGCGCGGCCGGGCATCCTGCTGCAGGAAGATCTGGCGGTGCCGGGCATCTCGCGCACGGTAGCGACGAACGGCAACGAGAAGCTGGCGACGTGCGACCCCAACGACCAGGCGTGCCAGCAGCTGCTGCCCGAGACCACTTTCCCCAGCTCATCGCGCCGAGCACAACAACCGGCGGCGCGAGCGACGCACTGCTCGACCAGCTCCGCACGCAGATGCGCCAGCAAGCCATCGGCGACGACGGCAAGCTGCGCACCGGCCCGGCCGCGGGAGGACCGGCGCCCATCCCGTTCATCAACAAGCCCGCCGAACTGTACCCCGTATTCACGGTGCCGCAGTCGGTGGATTTGCGGCCGCTGCCTGTTAGTTCTTCTGCTTCTTCCAAATGATGCTGCGTATCCAAGAAGCGGCCGGCCGACCGATAAGCGATAAGCGGATAGCGGATAGCAACAAGCAAGCACAAACATGCTTACCGCTTATTGCTTATTGCTTATTGCTTATTGCTTACCGCTTACCGCCTATCGCTTATCGCTTATCGCTCCTCACTGCATTCATTTTTCTCTCTCTGTTCGCCTCAACATTCCCTCTCCCCGCCTTCGCTCAAGCTCCCGCTCCCAGCCCGGACAAATGCCAGGCCGAGATCACGTCGTCGCTGTCGCAGCAGCAGCGGTTCTACCGCTACGTGCTCTTTGGCAAGCGCAAGCCGGAGGAGGAACCGCGCAACGCCACGCAGTACGACGACCGGGGAAAAGTATTCTTGAAAGTGAAGGATAACACCTGGGCGGCCGACGACGGCGAGCTGCTCACCGACGCGAAGATGCGCAACGCCTCGTGGTACTACACGCCGGAACGGCGCGGCCTCTTCGAGACCAAGCAGGTGCTCACCTCGGAACTGGTGCCGGCGCTCACGCAGAGCTACCGCGCGCTCACCTGCCGGGCAGCCGCCGTGTGTGCGGCCGCGCGCGTGGCGACCGCGAACGTGGCAAATATCCCGAAGGCCACGCGCGGCGAGCGCGCGAAGGATCTGTGGCGGATCGAGGTGCCCGGCTGCGAGACGACCGAGCTGCCCGCGATGCCCTCGTGCGCGGCACTGGCCAACACCGTGCAGATGAGCGTGGCCACCACGTACTGCGAGCCCATTGCGGATCAGATGCTGGACCGCGAGGCGGAGCTGCTGAAACTCGCGGCCACGTACGACGCGGCGTACCGCACGCTGCTGCAGTTCGCCGGCAACTTCGACCAATTCATCGGCGCGTTCCGCACCGATCTGCTCGCCCCCATCGAACAAGCGGCCGGCGTGGTGAATCAGCTCAGCCGCATCCCGTGCTTCCTGGCCCAGTGCAATGAGTAAACGCTTCGTCCTCACCGGCACACTCTGCTGCGCGATACTGGTCGTCGTCGCGGCTGCCGCGCGCTACACCCTCGCCGCTGGTCCGATAACCGCGCTGGACGCGAACAAGCCGGTACTCGGGGCGTGCGAAGGGAATGAGACGCTCTTCCCCACCACGCCCGAAGCCGTCGTCGATACCTGGAAGGACCGCTACGACACGCGGGTCGACGGTATCGTCAACGCGCACTTGGCGCGGAAGAACGCCGTGAACTGCACCGAGCTCGTGCGCGAGCCGCCCACCGACGAGCTGCGAGCACTCGCGAGCCAGCTGCCGCCGTGGAAAAGCAACGGCGGGACGCTCTCGGAGAATGACATGGCCGCCGTGCTCCTCGAGCACCTGCGCGTGTACGGGTGCGCCATGAAGCAGCACCTCACGGCCGACCTGCCGGACATCTACAACGGCACGCTCGACAGCACCATGCACACCAACCGGCGCGGCGAAGCCGAGCAGGAACTCGTGCTCGCGCCAGCCACGCTCGAGCGCACGCTGCAGCTGCTCTCGGGCATGGATCGCCTGCGCCCGATCGACGACGCACTGCAGTGTCTCTCGCGCACCTCGCTCGACATCCGCAACACGCTCGGCCTCGCCGCCGAGACGAGCGCCTGCCTGCCGCGCATTTGGGATGCAAGGGGATCGTTACGTTCGCTCAAACCATGAAGTTTACTGTTCCAGCACCGGCTTGGGGAGCGGGCAGCGGCAAGCGGTTAGCGGTAAGCCGCAAGCGAGCACGATGTAACGCGCTGCTAAGCGCTATTCGCTATTCGCTTCTCATTTCGCTCTTCTCATCAATCACTGTCGATGCCGCACTCGCAGTATCCCCCTCTCCTTACCGCTTGATGCAAGAGGTGACGCGGCGCGAATTTCTGCTGAATACCGACGCGCGAACGTACGCCGACACGAAGGCCGATGTGGAGGCGCCCGTGAAGAAGTTCGCGGCAGCCGTGGCGCCGGTGAGTTCCGGGCCAGACGATGTGGTGAACGCCTTGCGCGGTGACCGGCGCACGCCCTGCTACGACAAGAAGTTCGACGCCTTCGGCGGATGCGATGCGTACGTCGACGAGCTCGCCACGCTGGCGCGGCGCGAGGAGCGCGTGCGTACGCTGGGCCGCGATCTGCAGATCATCGCCACGAGCTACGAAACGGCCGTGACGAGCATCGGCAGTTCCGAGATCAACGTGCCGCTGCGCGCGCAGGGCATCCGCAACGTGTGGCGTTCCTCGACCGACAATTTGAAAGCCGGCGACACCGCCATCCAGTACCGCGACTTTCCGAATACACTCACGGCCCCCATCGGTAGTATCGCATCGACCATCCAACCGCTGGCGCTCAACGACGACCGCGAGGCGTTCACGGCTGCCATATGGCGTTACCAGTTCGGCGCGCGCTACGCGACGCGCGATCGCAAGGATCTCTCGTACCCGCCGCTGCGCGGCCCCGCCGATAACCCCGAGCTGCAACTGCAGACCATCCACTGGAAAGCGCTCGAGGGCATCCTCACCGGCCTGTACACCACGCGCGTGCCCGACGGCGACACGCTGAAGAAGGGCGAGATGATCGTGTACCGGCCCACGCCGGCACAACAAAATCAACTGGCCGCATACGGCATCACCGTGTGGGCGTATGTGGAAAAACTCGCCGACGGCACCGTGACCGGCGACGCCGGGCTGCAGTGGACGATGCCGGTGGAGCCGGTGCTCCCCGCACTCTGCCAGCCGGACGTAACCGGCAACCCGACCGGCGCCTGTCAGCCCATCAAGGGCGGCTACTACCCGCCGGCGCCCGACGATGGCCGCGGGCTGTGCACGCTGCCGTTCGGCCGACTGGGCTACCTGTGCCGCGACATCCTCGCGGCCGACAGCGCCGACATCTGCACGCAGGTACCTACACCCGACCCCGACAAAATCCTCCTCACCGCCTGCACGCAGAAAGCCGAGCCGACGCAGACCGCGAGCGGGCCGGACGTGTGCGGCGGCGGCACATGGCTGCAGATGCCCATCGCGGCACAGTGCACGGTCAACATCCAGTGCGGTTGTACGCAGGCGCCAACGAAGGATGGCGGGGGAGTGATCCGCGTCTGCGCGCCGCAACAGGTCACCAACGCGACGCAGCCGTATCAACTGCTGCCGCGCTACCAATTGCAGAAGAATCTGACACATGCGCAGGCATTGTGTGCGCTGCCGCCCGGCACGCCGCTCATTTCCACCATCACGCCGCAGCGGCGCAATGCCGACTGCTGCCGCGTGGAGAGCGAAGGCTTCCGCGCTGCCTGCCAAGCGGCTGCCGCCGACGGCGCGTTCACCGAGAAGATCCTCAGCAGTACCGGCGCCGTCATCGGCCTGCGTCCGCGCGTGGTGGATGGCACCGTGCTGAATGCGACCTTCTGCGAGCAGGTGCTGAGCGACTACCAGTGCCGCACGACCGGTGCCGGACGTTGTGCCGCGTCGTTCACGTACCGCACCGGCGACAGCCAACTGCAGGTGACCGCGAAGGCCGTCTACAAGGCGCTCGCCGACGGCGGGAAGCAGGCCGCCAACGCGGGCAAACCCACGGCAGCGTTCAAAGATGAATCGTGTACCGACGCGAAGAATCTCCTACAGGTGCAAGCATCCGTGCGCGCCACCGAGCAGACAGGCCGCAGCGTGTGCGATCCGAACCGACAGGTGTCGTACCTGAATACCATCGGCAACAACGCGTGCTACATCGGCAGCTGCATCGAGGATTCGCTGGAGCACGCGCGGCTGGTACCGGGCCGCATTCCGGTAACGGCGGGCGACGAGGCGTTCCCGTGGGATGCGTGCATGGCACCGCGCCTCGACGGCGGGCAGATCCGCACGGTATCGGCGGCAATGCCCAGCCGGTTCCCGGCGTACCGCCCGGGCCTGCTCATCAAGCAACTCGACACCGCGCTGTGCCAGAGCAACGGCCTCTCGGCTTCCACGCCGCCGCTCGTCTGCGCGTTCGACGTGCGGCGACGGCTGCTGAACCCGCTCACGAACCCGCTCGCCACCGTACAGAGCCTGAACACGCAATCGCAGGAGCAACAGGCTGCCGCGCACGGCATCCAGCAGATGAGCCGCGCGGTGGGCGTGCGCATGGGCATCGCCCTGTACGACGACTATCTGCGCCATTCCACCTCGACGCTCAGCGATCTCACCGTGAGCGCCGCCACGCTGCTCGAGACCTTCGCGCGCACCACGTTCTCGCGCCAAATGTGCCCGCTCAACGCCGCCGCGCCCGATGCACTGCTTGCGAGCCCGTTCTGCCAAACTGCCGCACCATGAGATTTTACTTGCCCCCAACGGCCCAGCCAGCGGTAAGCGGTACGCGATCAGCGGTAAGCTGCAAGCAAAGGCAGTGGTGCCTGCCGCTAATCGCTAATCGCTATCCGCTCTCCGCTCTCCTGATCTTGATAGTATTGGCACTCCAGCCCCTCGCCGCTTCCGCAGCTCCACCCCAGCCTCTCCCCTATGTGCAGCAGGTGCTCACGCGGGCCGACGCCGGCATCGCGCATGCGTGGAACAGTAACGGCGCACTGGGGACGTTCTTCACGCGCGCGCGGCTGCAGTGGATTCCCATCGTCACCTCCACGTTCCTCGGGCTCGTCGACACCGGCGTGCAGATCGTGGATAAAGAGCGTGATCTGCCGGAGCGCAACGCGTGCCTGCACGCGGATCTGTATCTGGTCGAACGCAAGATGTTGCAGGTGCAAGATGAATTGCTCAAGGCTGAGCGCGCACGGAACGTGACGGCGATTCTGGAACTGAAGAAGCTGTTGTCATTCCTCAGTGTGAGCTACAACACGCTCGCGGGCGGTGCCACGGATCCGACGGCGAGCGATGCCGATTGGGCTCTGCAGCGCGACTTCGACCCCGCGCCGCCGACCGCCACCGGCTTCTGCTGCGTGCAGCAGAAGACCGACTGCCAATCAATGACCGCCGACACGTGTGCGCAGGCGAAGGGAACATTCTCGGCCTCGGTGAACCAGTGCGTGGCCAACGGGTGCGATATGCCGGCCGATCAGCCGCAGTACTGCCCGTTCAACGCCGACTACCTGCCACCGAACATGGAGGGCTACGGCTGCGACGTGGAGGCGATGACGCAGCTGCTGCGCACCCTGCCGAACGTGACGCCGCGCGACCGGGAGGTGCGCAACACCGTGCAGGCCGAGCTCAATGGTCTCGCGACGGTGCAGGTGGCGGCCGAGGAGTACCGGCGTCAGGCGAAAGCGTACGATGAGATTCAGCGAAACATCGATGCCATTCTGAAAGGCGACACGCCGCCGCCCGTGACGCCCGTGACGCCGCCGCGCACGCACCAGCAATTTGTAGGATGCCTCACGCCCATGCGCTGCCAGCAAGTGGGCGACGAGACGTGCAAGGCGCTCCTGAACAATGCGCAGCGCGACCTGCGCGGACCGTTCAACCTCGTGATGAACCAACTGAGCGTGCTCGACGCGTTCCGCAGCCTGCGCCTCCAGCAAGCCGCCAGTCGCCCCCCGGCGGCGTGGACACGAGCCAGCACGGGATCCAATATCATTTTCCAGTCGATGCGGTCGTACTACCGCGGTATCTTCGCCACCTTCAGCACGGCGCAAGCCGACGACGAGAGCCTCCTCTTCGCGCTCGGCGCGGATCCGCACTTGTCCATCGGCGACTCACTGCGTCCGCTGCGCGACTCGGTCCAGCGCCTCTCTCGTCTCGTCTACAAGGAGGGCGGCGGCATGGGCGGCTTGCGCACCTTCGTGCGCGACTTCGCGTACTTCCTGCGCCGGTCCTGCCTGGAGCGCCCCTGCAACGAACGCCTCGACCGCGTGCTCAAGATCGTGTTCCAGGACAAGTGCTTCCCGTACACGAACGGCGATTACGTGACAGCGAAAGAGGCGGAAGAGTGCAAGAGGGCGGCGGGGTTGGGGGCGATCACTCCGTGATCGCCAAGATTTCAAGATTTCAAGATTGCAAGATTGCAAAATTCTTGTGGCCTTGGGCCTTGGAATTTTGTTTGCAATCTTGCAGTCTTGCAATCTTGGGGCCTTTCTCCTGATTGTGCCGTTTGCCAAAATAAAACCAAAATGGTATAATAACCTCGTCTCAATACACACATCAAGTTGTTTCGCATCACAGGATGGAGCACCGAGAGTCCTGGGTCTACCCGGCGGTTCGGGTGCGGAAGGAGAGGACACGTGCACTGCGGCGGCGCTACCGTCGCGGACCGCACTCCTCCACCTTCCCAGTAGCGCACCGAGAGGCAACTCTCTGTGCGGAGGGAGGATGATCATACATCCCCTCGCTCCAGACACCGCTTTCGCCTCCACTCTTCATGGGACCGCCCCTCGATCGAAACCTGCGCGGGCCTCTCGCGCGCAAGCGCGACACTCGCCCGTATTGAGCTCCCTCCGGTACCCGGCCGCAAGGTCGGGTATTGGTGATGGACCCCATCCCCGGCCCTTCCCCCGTCCACCCGCACGCCTGCCGGGGAAGGGAGCCGTTAAAAGTACTTCGTAGTTGCTTCCTTCCCCATGCTGGTCTCTGAGTTTGTGAAATAGAGCAGTCGTTCAATTGCTCGATGATGAGGGTGGCAGGATGGGGCCCGTCCGCAAAGAAAGCTGGAGCTATTTTCCCGACCAAAAACCGTTTTAGATTTTGCCGTTCGCAAACCGAAAAATGCTATCCTCTCCCCATGAACCCCGGCGATTTCGTCCACCTGCACAACCACTCCACGTACTCGCTGCTGGAGGGCCTGCCGAGCCCCGGCGAGATCGTCGCGCGGGCGAAGGAGTTGGGGCAGACGGCGGTGGGGCTGGCCGACAAAGGCCACACGTACGGGCTCATCGAGTTCTACCAGTACGCGCAGAAGGCGGGCATCAAACCTGTCTTGGGGTTAGACGTGTACATCGCATCGCGCACGCGCAAGGACAAGGAATCCGGCGTCGACACCAAGCGCTACCCGCTCACGTTGTTCGCGGCCACGCAGGAGGGATACGACAACCTGCTGCAGCTGGCGACCAAGTCGGCGCTGGAGGGAATGTACTACAAGCCGCGCGTGGATAAAGAATTGCTGTCGCAGTACGGCAAGGGACTGATCGCGCTCTCGGGCCCGCTCTCGAGCGCGTTGTCGCAAGCGGCGCTGACGGAGGACGGCGAGCGCATCAAGGCATTGGTGGATGAATACCACGGCTACTTCGGCGCGGGAAACGTGTACTTCGAGCTGATGGATCTGCCGAACGTGGCGGGGCAGGCGGAGGTGAATCAGCAGCTGATCAAGTACGGGAAAGAGCTGGGCGTGCCGGTGGTGGCCACGTGCTACAGCCACTACTGCCGGCCGGAAGACGCCGAGGCGCACGACGTGCTTTTGTGCATTCAGAAGAACGCGCAGGTGGATGATCCGGGACGATTCTCCATGCGCGACAGCGACTACTCCATGCGTCCGTTCGACGAAATGGAGAAGGCGTTCGCGCACTGCCCGGAGGCGCTCGAGAACACGCGTGTCATCGCGGAGCGATGCAATGTGGCGTTCGAGTTCGGCAAGCATAGGATCCCGCATTTTCCGCTTCCCGAAGGCGAAACATCGGAGGAAGCGTACTTGGATAAACTGGCGCACGATGGCTTTAGGAAATTCTACCCCGTCGACTACGCGGTGAAGGAGGACGCGAGCGGCGTGGTATCGCAGGAATCATTACTGAACCGGCTGGAGTACGAGCTGAAGATCATCAAGCAGGCGGGGTTCGCCGGGTACTTCCTCATCGTGGCGGATTTCATCAACGAGGCGAAGCGTCGCGGCATCACGGTGGGGCCCGGCCGCGGATCCGCCGCAGGCTCCATGGTCAGCTACGCGATGGGCATCACGACCATCGATCCCATTCCGCACGGCTTGCTGTTCGAGCGCTTCTTGAACCCGGAGCGCGTGAGCATGCCCGACGTCGACGTCGACTTCGCCGACACGCGGCGCGACGAAGTGCTCGAGTACGTGCGCGAGAAGTACGGCACCGATCACGTGGTGCAGATCTGTACGTTCGGGACGCTCGCGGCGCGCGCGGCGGTGAAGGACGTGGGCCGCGCGTACGGCATTCCATTTCTGGAGATGAACTCGCTGGCCAAGCTCATTCCGGAGCGGCCGGGCACCAAGCTGCAGGAAGCGATGGAGACCGACGAGATGAAGGCCGCGTACCACAGCAACGAGACGTACAAGCGCATCATCGACACTGCCTTCAAGCTGGAAGGCAAGGCGCGTCACGTCTCCATCCACGCCTGCGGCGTGATCATCACGGAGCAGGCGGCCACGGAGTACACGGCCGTGCAGCGCGCGCCGAAAGACGAGCACATCATCATCACGCAGTACTCGGCCAAGCCGCTGGAATCGCTGGGGCTCTTGAAAATGGACTTCCTGGGGCTGACGAACCTGACGGTGATCCAGACGACGCTCGAGATCATCGAGCGGCTGCATGGGACGAAGATCGATTTGCAGTCGCTGCCGCTGGACGACCAGGACACGTACAAGCTGCTGCAGCGCGGCGACACCACCGGCGTGTTCCAGCTGGAGTCGCCGGGCATGCGCCGCTACCTCAAGCAGTTAAAGCCGACCGAGTTCGGCGACATCACGGCGATGGTTTCGCTGTACCGGCCCGGCCCGATGGAGTGGATCCCGCAGTACATCAAGCGCAAGCACGGGCAAGAGGCGGTGAAGTACCAGCACGACGATCTCAAGCCGATCCTCGAACCCACCTACGGCATCGGCGTGTATCAGGAGCAGATTCTGCAGATCGCGCAGGTGTTCGCCGGATTCAGTCTCGGCGAAGCCGATCTTCTGCGGCGCGCCATCGGCAAGAAGATCATGAAAGAACTGGAGGCGCAGCGGGAGAAGTTCATCGACGGCGCCGTGGCCAAGGGCTACTCGAAGAAACTGGCGGAGGAGATCTTCGACGACGTCATCACGCCGTTCGCCGGGTACGGATTCAACAAATCGCACGCCGCGGGCTACGCGCGCATCGCGTACGAGACGGCGTACCTCAAGGCGCGCTACCCCACCGAGTTCATGGCGGCTCTGCTCAGCTCCGACGCGCAGCGCACCGACCGCGTGATGATCGAGATCGAGGAGTGCCGCGCCATGGGCATCGCGGTGCTGCCGCCGGACATCAACGAATCGCTGCGGCACTTCACGGCTATTCCGCCGACGAGAAGTAAGAATCAGGAATCCAGAAGTAAGAACGCCGGCTCCATTCGTTTCGGGCTGGCGGCCATCAAGGGCTTGGGCGATTCTTCGGTGCAGCAGATGATCGCGGTGCGCGAGGCGGGCGGGCCGTTTACGAGTTTGGAGGATTTCGCCAAGCGCCTGCCGAGCAAGCTGCTCAATAAAAAGACGCTTGAGGCGCTCACGAAGGCCGGCGCGCTCGACAGCCTGGGTGAACGGCGGACTATTCTGGACAACTACGAGCGCATCGTCGACTACTCCAAGGCCACCGGCGACAGCGCCGGCGTGCAGACGGATCTGTTCGGCGCGCTTGACGGCGGCGGGGAAGAGGCGACCATCGATTTTCCGGCCGGCGCGCAGGCAACGTCGCTCGAGAAGCTGAAGTGGGAGAAGGAGACGCTGGGCCTGTACGTCTCGAGCCATCCGCTCGCGGGCATGCGCAAGTACATCGGCAAGAAGGCGATGCTCATCGCCAACCTGACGAGCAAGGATGTGGGCAAGAAGATCACCATCGCGGGCATCGAGGAAGGGCTCAAGAAGATCACGACCAAGAAGGGCGAGACGATGGCGATCCTCACCATCGAAGACCCGACGGGGAAGATCGAAGTGACGATGTTCCCGCGCACCATGAACGAGTTCGGCAACCTGCTGGCCCAAGACGACGCCGTACTCGTCATCAACGGCGTGCTCGACATGCGCGGCGGCATGCTGCAGATGCGCGCCGACGCGATGAAGAAAGCGTCGCTGTCCATCATGATCGACAAGGCGAAGAAAGAAGGGTTCTTCGACGAGGAGGAGGCGAAGAACGGCATCCTCCTGCGCCCGCGCGAGGAGGAAGACGAGACGATCGAAATGGTCGACGAGGAGGGCAACGTTATCGCCGGCGAAGTGGCGACTGTGAAGACGACGGAGGAAACACCCGTTGATGCGCCCACATTGGCCGCGCCCGTGAAGGGCGGCGAGTATCTGGGTCCGCTGGGGCTGTGGATCGCGCAGGGCATGGATATCGGGAAAGCACTGGCGGCGATTGGCTTGGGAGGAGGAAACCAGAAAACAGAAGGCAGAAATCAGAATGCAACCTCCTCGGCTTCTTCGGATTCCTTGGATTCCTCGGATTCCTCACGTTCTTCCATCCACATCCACACCATCACCCTCCCGCCCCGCGCGCCCAAGCAACTTCTGCTCGATCTCAAGCACCTGTTCCAAACATTCCCCGGCCACGAGAAAGTGCAGCTGAAGATCGGCGAGCAGGTCGTGCCCGTGCCACTCACCGTGACGATGTCGATCGTGCTGGAATCGAAGATTGATCAGCTGCTGGCAAGCTACTCCACCTCCGCCCCTCATGATGATCCTGCCGGAGTCCGATGAGGCGCTGACACAGGCACTGGCGATCCTCCGCACCAGCGGCGTCATCGCGCACGCCACCGAAACTTGCTACGGACTCGCCTGCGATCTGACGAACCGGGACGCGGTTGAAAAACTCTTTGCCATCAAACAGCGGCCGCGGCACCAGGCGGTGAGCGCGCTGTTCTCTTCCATTGAGGGAGCGAAACAGTACGTCGAATGGCCCGATAAAGCCGAAGAGCTGGCGCGTCAGTTCCTCCCCGGTCCGCTCACGATGATCCTGCGCATCCGCGACGATGCGCCTCATCAACTATTCGTCACGCCCGACGGCGGCGGCACGGCGGGCATTCGCATCTCGTCGCACCCGTTCACCATGCAGTTGGCCCAGGCGTACGGCGCGCCCCTCAGCACCACGTCGGCGAATCTCCACGGGCAGGCGAATCCGTATTCCGTGGAGGATCTTGAGCGGCAATTTGGACGCGTGGCCGTGCAACCGGATCTCATCATCGATGGAGGAATATTGGAAGAGGAAGCGCCGTCGACCATCGTGGATCTGACGGGAACGGCGCCGAGGATCATCCGGCAAGGACCACTGTCTCTCTAGCGATTCTCGCTCCACGCAACGACGAAGGGAAAATACTTCCCCATTCTTCCCTGTCCCCCGCGCTACAGCCGTTCTAAGCTTTCCCCATGCACTGCCCCAGCTGCCATTCGCCCGACACCGCCGTGGTCGATTCGCGCATCGCGGAGGAAGGGCGCACCGTGCGCCGCCGGCGCCAGTGCACCAAGTGCCAGCACCGGTTCACCACGTTCGAGCGGCAGGAAATTTCCTCGCTCATCGTCGTCAAGCGCGACGGCACGCGCGAGCCGTACAGCCGCACCAAGCTGGAGCGCGGCATCTGGATCGCCTGCACCAAGCGGCCGGTGACCCAGGAGCTGATCGATCAACTGCTGACAAAACTGGAAGACCGCTGGGGCGCGAGCAAGAAAGAAGTGAGCAGCGCCACCATCGGCGAAGATGTAATGAAGGAGCTCAAGAGCATCGACCAAGTAGCGTACATCCGCTTCGCGTCGGTACACCGGGAATTTAAGGACGTGGAGGAGTTTAAGGAGGAGCTGGGAAAATTGTTTAAATGACCCCTCCCCGCAGCCGCGATTCGTTATCGCGGCGATTCGCGGGATTGATGGACATCCGCAGCGGTTACGAACCGCTGCTGCGGGAGGTGGCGGTTTTCCGCTAGCCCTTGACCATCCAGCGGCTCTATACTCTCGCCACTATGCTTAGAACTCATACGTGCGGCGAGCTTCGTGCAGCCGATGCCGGCAAAACCGTCACCCTCTGCGGTTGGGTGCATCGCCGGCGCGACCACGGCGGCGTGATCTTCATCGACTTGCGCGACCACTACGGCATCACGCAGATCGTCTTCAAGCCGGAGGACAAAGACGTATTCGCGCAGGCCGAAGCCGTGCGTTCGGAATGGGTACTCAAAGTCGATGGCATGCTGAGCAAGCGTCAGGAGGGAGCGGAGCGCGAGGATAATCCGACGGGGGCAATCGAGGTGGTCGTCGCGTCGATGGAAGTATTGAGCGAATCGAAGACGCCGCCTTTTGAGATCGATCCTTCGTCCGGCTCGGAAGGACAACAGGAAGTGAACGAGGAATTGCGGTTGCAGTACCGCTTTCTGGATCTGCGCCGCCCGCGCTTACAAGAGATGATGGTGAAACGCGACCGGCTCATCAGCCACATCCGCGAGTACATGCACCGCAAGAACTTCACGGAAGTGACGACGCCGATCTTCACCAACAGCAGCCCCGAGGGCGCGCGCGATTACTTGATCCCCAGCCGCATGCACCGGGGCATGTTCTACGCGCTGCCCCAGTCTCCGCAGCAGTACAAGCAGCTGCTGATGGTGGCGGGTCTCGACCGGTACTTTCAGATTGCACCCTGCTTCCGCGACGAAGACCCGCGCGCCGACCGCCACCCATGCGAGTTCTACCAGCTGGATTTGGAGATGAGCTTCGTGACGCAAGAGGATGTCTTCCAAGCCGTCGAACCACTCATGATCGAACTCACGCACGCGTTTTCCGACAAGAAAGTGGTGTGGGATCCGTTCCCGCGCATCGGGTGGAAGGAGGCGATGAACAAGTACGGCTCCGACAAGCCCGACCTGCGCTACGAGCTCGTCCTCAACGATGTCACGGATCTCGTGAAAGAGAGCGGCTTCGCGGTGTTCGCCGATGTCGCCAAGAACGGCGGCGTGGTGAAGGCACTGAAGGTCGACGGCGGCGCTGGATTCAGCCGGAAGGACATCGATGAGCTCACCGAGATCGCGAAGGTGTACGGTCTCAAGGGCCTCGCGTACATTCTCGTGAAAGATCCTTCGTCAGGCTCAGAACAGGCTGAATTGCAATCGCCGATCGTGAAGTTCCTCGGCGAAGACTTGGCGCGGCGCATTCTGCAGAGCGTGGAGGCAAAGACCGGCGACGCCGTGTTCTTCGCCGCCGACAAGTGGCTGACTGCAGTGAAAGCGCTGGGGCATGTGCGCATCGACGTGGCGCGTCGCAAGAATCTGGCAGACCCGCTGCAGGCGGCGTGGGCGTGGATCGTCGATTTCCCCATGTACGAGTGGAATGATGAAGAGGGCAAGATCGATTTCTCGCATAATCCGTTCTCCATGCCCCAGGGCGGCATGGAAGCGCTCACGACGAAAGACCCGCTCGATATTCTCGCGCATCAGTACGACTTCGTGTGCAACGGCTTCGAGTTGACCTCGGGCGCCATCCGCAACCACCGGCCCGACATCATGTACAAGGCCTTCGAGATCGCCGGCTACACGAAGGAGGACGTGGATCAGAAGTTCGGCGGCATGATCAAAGCCTTCCAGTACGGCGCACCGCCCCACGGCGGCTGCGCACCCGGCATCGACCGCCTCATGATGGTGCTGTGGGATTGCCCATCCATCCGCGACATCTACGCATTCCCGAAAAACGGCAAAGCGCAGGACGTGCTGATGGGCGCGCCGTCGACGGTGGCGCAGAAGCAGTTGAACGAACTGGGGATCCGCGTGGTGGAAGAATGAGTTTGGGCAAGCACGTTGCGGATTGCATGCAAGC
>CAZWBO010000006.1:0-36097 GCA_964632375.1 uncultured Candidatus Peribacteria bacterium
CAAGTCGGTAGCGCGGTGGTTGGCCCGGTCGAGGGTGGACCATTGGGGGGTGTCGGCGGCACCCAGCGACGTCATGTTCGCGTACGTTGCATCCAACGGCGTGCTGCTGAGCATCTCCCGCCGTTCGAGCCCGTCCACTTGTGGCTGAAATGCACGAGCTGTCCGGCGGCGCACGGAGCCTCGTTTCATTTCTACAGCTGTACTGTGCGATGGGGTGTCGATCGACGGTTGATCCGCTTCCGGAGAGCGGCGCGAGAAAGAAGGGGAGCGGGGGTGGGACATGGAGGGAGGGAAAGTATTCATGCTACATCGAAGCAGGTGAGGACGATGGCCGTGAATAGGCCGTAGGACCGATAATAATAGGTGCAACTCTTTTTTCGCTAACAGACGCGATAAAAGACGTTCTATTGCGTAGTAGAACGCCCTGAGTTCGTCCAAGTATTCCTCATGGATCAACTTCGTCTATTGGTTTGATCAGTCAGTTTTTTCGTGGAATTTGACTTATAAGTAATCGATTTTGTATGAGCTTGTCGTGGAGCATCGAGAGACGGAGTGATGCCGCATCGGTGCCGCCCGGATGCGATCATCAATTCCCGAGAAATGTGCCATTCTGGCTTGTATTTGCAGTAAAAATCCCGATACTACCCGTACTCTCACTCCCGCCCGCTCTTTTCGGGTGCCCTCTCCTTTCTATGACAATCCGCAACATCGCCATTATTGCGCACGTCGACCACGGCAAGACGACGCTCGTCGATGCGTTGCTCAAGCAGGGCGGGGCGTTCGCGGCGCACGAGCAGGTGGGGGAGCTCATCATGGACAGTAACGACCAGGAGCGCGAGCGCGGCATCACCATCTACGCGAAGAACACGTCCATTCATTACAAAGACTGCAAAATCAACATCGTCGACACGCCGGGCCACGCCGATTTCGGCTCGGAAGTCGAGCGCGTGCTACGCACGGTCGACTGCGTGCTGCTGCTGGTCGACGCGCAGGAAGGGCCCATGCCCCAGACGAAGTTCGTGCTGAAGAAATCGCTGGAGCTCGGGCTCAAACCCATCGTCATCATCAATAAAATCGACAAGCCCGCCGCGCGCCCCATGGCCGTGGTCGACATGGTATTCGACCTCTTCGTCACGCTCGGCGCCAACGACGGGCAGGCCGATTTCCCCTACATTTTCGCCATCGCCCGCGAGGGCATCGCGAAGGCGACACTGGAGGATGACTCCACCGATCTCACGCCGCTGTTCGAGATGATCATGGCGCACGTGCCGGAGGCGTCGCAGAACATGGAGGCCGTGTTTCGCATGCAGCCGTCCGCTCTCGCGTACGACAACTACCTGGGCCGCCTGGGGGTCGGTCGCGTGTACGAAGGAGTGGCCAAAGTGGGCCAGCAGGTGACGGTGAAGCAGCCGGACGGCACCGCCCGCACCGGCAAAATTTCGAAGATCCTCACGAACGAGGGGCTCAAGAAAGTGGAGGTGCTCGAGGCGCGCGCCGGCGACATCTACACCATCGCGGGCATCCCCGACATCTACGTGGGCGAGACCATCACGACGGATCCGGCCGCCGAGCCGCTGCCCGCCATCCGCATCGATCCGCCGACGGTGTCGATGACCTTCATGGTCAACGATTCGCCGTTCGCCGGCCGCGAGGGCAAGCTCGTCACCACGCGGCACATCAAAGCGCGGCTGCAGAAGGAACTCGAGACGAACGTGGGGCTGCAGGTGGAGGAGATTCCCAACACCGAGGCGTACAAAGTATCCGGCCGCGGCGAGCTGCACCTGTCTGTGCTGCTCGAGACGATGCGCCGCGAGGGGTTCGAGATCCAGGTGTCGCGCCCGGAGGTGATCATGCGCGAAGAGAACGGCGTGCAAGTGGAGCCGGTGGAACAGGCCATCATCGATGTGCCCGAGACAACGGCCGGCACCGTCATCAACATGCTCTCGCAGCGCAAGGGCGAGATGGTCGACATGCGCACCGAGAACGGCCACACACGCCTCGAGTTCAAAGTACCCACACGCGGACTCTTGGGGTTCCGCGGCGATTTCATCATCGAGACGCGCGGCGAGGGAATCCTCAGCCACTCGTTCATCGCGTACGAGCCCTACAAGGGCGACATCCCCGGCCGCACGCGCGGCTCCATGATCTCGATGGCCACCGACGAAGCCATGGCGTACTCGCTCTGGAAGTTGGAAGAGCGCGGGCGCCTGTTCATCCTGCCGCAGACGAAGATGTACCAGGGAATGATCATCGGCGAGAGCGCGAAGCCCGGCGATTTGGTGGTGAACGCCGCTAAGAACAAGAAACTCACGAACGTGCGTGCGTCCGGCACCGACGAAGCCCTGACGCTCACGCCCATCAAGCCCATGACGCTCGAACAGGCGTTGGAGTACATCGACGACGACGAATTGGTCGAGATCACGCCGTCGAACATCCGCTTGCGCAAGAAGATTTTGGATGAGAACGAGCGCAAGAGATCGGAGAAGAAGGCATAATGATCCCATGAAACCGTCGCGTCATTCCAAGTCATCCGACGAAGCGTCGCTTGATGTTGCCGCCGAAGAGGCGCTCATGCTGGCCGTGGCCGCGCGCGCGAAGATGATCTTCTGTTGCCGTCCCGGCGTGGCGCAGCGCATTCTGGAACATCATCCGCACTGCACCGTGATCGATATGACGCGTGGGGAAGACGGTGATCCGGCACATTCCCACGCCGCGCTCCATGCGCGCATCGACGCGGAATGCGATGCCGGCCGTCTCAGCGCGGGGGATCCGATCTTCGTCGTGATGCAAGACGCGGTGTACCAGCGATTTGTGAGCTAAGCCTACCAAGACGCGTACCTAGAGCGGGCCATTTCCCAGATATCAGCGCTGATTTCTCGATGTCTCTTGCGATAGAGAAAATTACGGCACCGGCACCGGCTGGTAATCCCGCTCGATGTAGACGCGGTTCCACTCCACGTGCTTGAGGCCCGATGGCGTGAATACGGCTTTTACCGTCAGCCCTTTGCGCGTGGGCTCCGACCACATCTGGTCGAAGACGAAATTCCCCAATCCGTAGAAGATGTACTTGCCCTTGTACTCCTCCACCGGCTGCACGATGTGCGCGTGCGCGCCGATGACCATGTCGGCGCCGGCGTCGACGGCCGCGTGGGCGAACGTCGTCTGCGTCGCGGTCGGTTTCTCCTTGTACTCCGTGCCCGCGTGCATCGAGACGATGACGAAATCCGCCTGCTCTTTCGCATTGGCGACCGCCTCCCGCATCAGGCCGACATCCATCACCGCCACGCCGGCTTCGGTATTGGTCGGCCGCACGTACAGTGGCGCGAGCGCCGGATCGAGGTACGCGAGGAAGGCGAACGTGATGCCGTTGATCGTGATGTACTGCGGCGCGTACGCATGGTCGCTGTCGGCTCCCGCTCCCGCGGCCGCGATGCCGGCGGCGTCGAGGAGTTCCAGCGTGCGGAGGATGCCGGGTTTGCGGAAGTCGTGCATGTGGTTGTTCGCCACCGACACCACGCGGAAGCTGGCGTCGTACAGGCGTTTCTCGACGCCCGGATCCGACCGGAACTGCATGGTGGTCGTGGGCGTCAGGTCTCCCTCGCCGATGGTCGTCTCCAGGTTGCCGAAGACGAAGTCGGCCGCATGCAGCTCGTCGCCGATCTTCGCGAAGGGGTACGACGGATCCTGCGTGTTGCGTATCGATCGCTGCACCATGCGCGAGAGCATCACGTCGCCTACGGCGATCATCGTCACCTCGGGCTCTTTTGCGCTCGCGGCGCCAAAGCGCAGGAAGGCAGTGTCGCCCGTCAACATCGCCAGGCTCGCCGTCCCGATGCTCGAGACGAGCAGCAGGCAGAGGACGATGAGGAGGGTGCGGAGGCGGTGCATGCGCGAGAATGGAGGGAAGGATACGGCGAAAGGGAGCCGAAGGGCTAGGGTTTTTTGTGTCTCTGATGGTTGAAACGGCAAGAACCGCAACGATCAAGTTGCTTTGTACGAGGGAAGCGTACAATGACAATAATCCTACACATGGTCCAACAATCTCTGATAGGGCAGGCATATTCCTTTGAGCAGGGATCTCCTTCCGCCCCCGCACGTATTACATTGCCAGACGAGCGTGTGGTCCACCTCTCTAGCCAAACAGCCAGTTGCGTAAAGGATCTCTTCTTGCCGGAGGACGGTCGGCCGGTGAACGATGAAGGGCTGGCGCAGATGATCGCCGCATTCTCGAGCCCGCTCCTCACCGAGCATGGATTGCCGGACCCCACGAAAGGTCCCCTCGACGTAGAAGATGAGGAGGCGCGCGTGATGGTGTTCTCGCATACGTGCTTGCGTGTTCTCTATCGAGAACTGCTGAAACTGCGCATCCCGCCGCATGCCGCCGAACGCATTCTGCACGAACTGCAAGTGCCGTTGATCCGCCCGAGTCACGATCTGCAGTGGGATGTGCCCGGCAACGCGCACCATCTCCCCTCCATGCTGGAGTGGATGGCGCGAAACCGCAGGGTGAACATGCCGCTGCCGTCCGTTCACATTCATAATTTTTGGGATACTCCCGATGGCATTCGCTACGCTACGGAGTTCGCATTATCGCTCATCTTCGTGGATCCGAATCTTCTCCGTACAGAAACCTCCATTGAAGGAGCAGGGAATGTCGTTCGGTTCCCCGATGCCGTCTTCCCGGATCCCAAAGACCCGGATCACCTGCGCACGGTGCCGCTACCGCCGCAGCGCATCAGTGCCTGAAGCAACGAAAACCCTCCCGTTGCGGGGAGGGTTTCGCTGTTCATTCTTTGTATCTGCATTGCGCGCTAGTTCGAGTACAGGGTGGATTTGATGACGCTCTCCGGATACTCAACCCATAGGAATGTCGGCGAGGCACCGTTGTCGCTGTCGGCCCAGCGCAGGTGGCTGCCGGAGGGCCCGAACGATGCGAAATCGATGCCGCTGAAGTTCTGGAGCGACACCTGCAGGCTCGATGCGGCGACGGTCACACGGGTGTTCGTCATGAACGACTGGAGCACGAGCGGGAGGTCGGCGCCGGGGTCGATGCGCGCGTCCAAGCCGGCGGCCTGGCACTCCACCAGGAAGCTGCCGGAGATGATGCCGATCATCGCCACGCCGTCGGCCGTCTTGGCTGTGCACGCGGCCGTCTGGGTCGGGTTCGCCTTGTTCTGCAGTCGGAATCTCGTGGCGTCGAACTCCACGTTCGCTTCGGCAACGCGTCGCGCCGAGAGATCGATGTAGGCGCGCGCTTCCTCTTCGTCCGTCGCCGCCGCCAGCATCTTCGCCTGCTCCACTGCGCGTTTGAGGAAGTAGAGGTTGCTCTCGCGCGTCACGTCCGGCGACGTGTAGGCGTAGCCCGTGGTGATACCCGATGCTGTCAGGAGCACGAGGCAGCACGCCATAGTCCAGCCGCGCCGCAGCAGGAAGAAATCGCGCAGAGCCGCTGCCGCGCCGCGCCGTTCGTTCGTTTCGTGTCGTTCGCGCTGCAGGTAGGCCTCGCGCACCAATCGTCCGTACAGCTCGTGCCGGAACGCGGCGCGCGGCTCCACCGCCTCGAGACGCTCGCGCAGAATCTCCGCGATCAGCAGGGAGTTGTCGGCCGATGCGCGGAGCTTCTTCCTGGTCATGAGGCGTCGTGGGCGAGGTAGGCCAGGCGCTTCTTGAGCGCGCTGCAGGAGCGGTGCACCATGACGTTCACATTGTTCTCGGTGGTTCCGAGAATGTCGGCGATCTGCGCATGGGGGAGATCGGCGCTCAGCTTGAGCGCCCACATCTGCTGCTGCGCGGGTGGCAGCGTGCGGATGGCGTTCCACAACTTGTCCGAGAGCAACGAACGCTCAATGGTCGAGAGGTCGAATGCCACCGACGGTTCCTCCTGGGGCGTGAGCTCATCGATGGATTCAACCTGCACCTTCTTTTTGCGGACGTGGTCGATGAGACAGTGGTGCGCGATGGAGAAGACCCACGCCGAGAACGGCAATCCGCGCTCCTCGAACGTGTCGAGCTTGCGGAAGATCTTCTCAAACGTCTCGGAGGTCAGATCCTCGGCGTCGTCGTGGTGCCGGAGCCGGAAGTAGAAGAATCGGTACACGGGTTGGAAGAAGCGGTCGAAAAGGTCGGAGAAGTATTCCAGGTCGCTCTGGGCCAGGGCGGCGAGTTCGTTGTCGGACAGTTCGCCGGTGTTCTGGCGCGCGTAGAGGAGGATGCCATCAGCTTAGGAAACGCGGTGGAACACGAAAAAATTACAGAGAAACGTCCACGGCCGGCTCAGTGTCAGCTGCAGCGCGAGCCGGGGGAGGGCGAAGCTGAGGGGGGCGTGGGGAGAAATCATGGACGGTGTTGCCGGGGGGAGAGCGCGGCCGACGTCTCGATGTACCGTTCGGGATTGATAATCGTTGCCGAAACGCGGAAAAGGATGGAGGTACGGGAAACCCGCGGAACCATGCCGTTCGAAAAACGGAACGAACCGCGTTCATCTTACAGTAATTTTTTTCTCCCGAATCCCTGAAAGGATGTCGCTTCCTCGGAAATATGATCCGATACCGTGGGCTACGGAACGATCGAGACCGTCGTCTCGAAGCCGTCGTTGCGCATGGCGCAGGTGCCGGGGCGCACGCCTTCGAACTGCACTGTGTACGCCGGCGCGTTGGTCGGCGACGTGCTCGTCACGATGCCCAGGTTTCCCTTCGGTTCGCAAGAAAGATGCTCGATGGGCTGTACGGCCTGGTCGAGTGATACGACGAAGCGGTCACCCACGCGGACCTGGAACGTCTTGCCGTTGTCCGCCGCCGTGATGGTCGTGGTGCATCCCGCAGGATCCAAGCACGGCCCGGGCGTGATCACCGATCCCTGCAGGCTCCGGTACGTGAGGCCGCCGCCCACGAGCGCGACGACGATGAGCGCGCCAAGGATGGTGTAGGTGCGAAGCATATGAGGGAGTGTAGCAGGGGGCAGGGGGGAGGGAAAGATTGGAAGATTGCAAGACTGCAAGAATGCAAGATTGCAAACCAAAGACCAAGAGTTCTCCCCTTGGGTTTTCTTTGCAATCTTGCAGTCTTGTAATCTTGAAGTCTTTTATAGACTGTTCCACTTCACCGTCCACGTGCGTTTGCTCTGCAGATGTTCCTTACCCTGTATCACTTCTTCTAGCACCTGCAGGATGTGATCCGTCGAGACATCGCTTGGCGCCGAACCAACCATCCGCTCGGTGCCGTCGTTCGCGATGTGGTACTCCCAGTTGCCGTTGTCGTTCCCGCTCAGCTTGATGCCGTCCTCCACGAAGTAGAGCGTGAAACTTCCGCCGATGCCGATCGATTCGATGCCCGTCGCGCGCGCTTGCTCGATGGTTTTCTGCAACGTCGCGTGCAGCTCCGTCGTGTTCATCAGTGCCGCAGACGCATGCGTGTGTTCGGCGATGCGCTGCGCGAAATTCTCGGGAATCACGATGGGCGTGTCGAGCGGGACGCTGCGAAGGCCTACCACATGCGCGCGGAGTGCGGCCATGGGATGTTCCGCGGTCTTCACTGCGCCGCCATCCGCAAACGCAATCACGACATTCGGTCCGTTGCGCCCCACGGCGCGGGCCCAGAAAGGCGGCGTGCCGTCTTCCCAATCGATGCGTACCTCGCGCGGCACGTTCAGAAGCGTGAGAGCCGTGAGCACATCCGTCGGGCCGGGCAGGGAGTCGGCAGCCGTCTCTGCCGGGGCAGCGCCATTTCCCGATGTCGCGGCGCCACTCGTCGAAGCGACGGGGCCTTCCACTCTGCCAATGACTTTCTCCATCAGCTCGATGAGCGGATATTCATGATCCTTCATTCCCGTGCCGTCGTCGTGCTCCAGCACGAAAAATGCGCCGATACGACCCTTCACGCGCGCGAGCGTTTCCTCTCTTCCCGGTCCCAAATTCATCACCACTTGCCTGCCGGTTTCGAACAGCGCCATGGATTTCTCCTCACGCGTGGTCAATGGTGTGTACGATGGCGAACCGGACGAAGGAGAGGGAACGGGCATAGGGGGAGAGTGTACCATTCGCAGGCTATTTGCCAGGTTTCTTTCTCTCGCTGCCGCGGTCGTTATCGTCATATCAGCTTGCGAGGTCGGTGAAGACCACCAGCCGGCTCTGGTTGCGATGTTCCGCCTTCAGCCACTTGCCGCCGCACGTAATGAGGTTCAGATGATACCCGTCGCTCTCCCCAAAGATTTCGTCCAGGGGCGCCTCTTCGGTATAGGTCTGCTCTCTCCTCAAAAATCCCCGTCATCTCGTATGTCTTCCTCACCTCTTGTCGTCAACAAGGTGTCTTTACTTCTTCACTCTCTATCGTATGTCTCCATCGACAGCACCACCACGAGCCCTCTCGATCATTGTGAGCGGGCTATCGCTCTTTGGCATTCTCGCCATGTGGCAACTGCAGGGTACGCTCGGGCAGCCGAATACCGCGCTCGCCGCGACGGCCTCGGGCCAGACCACCGTCATGGTTATGAAGCACCTCTGTCCGTCCTCCATCCAAACGCTCGCGCAGTTCCAGACGTACGAAGCGCAGGCGACGAACGACACCGAGGCGTTCATCCGCACCGAGACGGCGTGCCCGGTGATCCTTAATCCCAACAATGCCGCCGCATCCGGCGCCATCGCCGGGCCGGGAATGGTCTACGGTTTCGATCTCGTCGACGTAAACGGCTTGGTGCACCCGTGGACCGAGGGCACGTTCATGCAGCAGAAGATCTGCGAAAATACAGTGAATCGCGACATGAATAACGATGGCGCGATCTCGGCGTCGACCTGCTACGACACATCGCATTACTCATTTTCAGTGCCCACCGGTCCTGTGACGGTCATCGAAACATCGATGCCGAGCGGGGCGCACTTCGGCACGGTGCGCTTCACGCCGACTGCGTTGGTCCCAAACAACGATGCGGCTTCTCTTCAAACGATATACGCCGCCAACGGCGTGATGCTGTTGAACACCAACGCCGACACCGACCGCAGCGTGATGCTCCACGTGTATAACTTCGGCGGGTCCGGCGCGCTCGCGATCAACCCCGGCAGCAGTTCGTCAACTTCTGCGGCGAATACTTCCTCGACCATCGCGGGCGTGCCCGCGTGCCTCGGGCGAGCGGCGACCATCTACGTGAATGGCAACACTGTTGTCGGCGGCCCCATGAACGGGCAGCCGTACACGGGCACGCTGCAGGGAACAGGCGGCGCCGATGTGATGGTCGGCCCGAGCGGCAGCGACCACATCATCGGCATGGAGGGGAACGACGTGATCTGCGGCATGGGCGGCACCGACCATCTGCAGGGGGATCAAGATAACGACACGATCGTCGCGGGCTCCGGCGCGAGTATGCTGGAAGGCGGTCAGGGAAACGACACGATGATCGCTTCCGATTCCGCCACCATGCGCGGCGCCAGCGAGGATGATCTGCTCTGCGGCGGCACGGGTGCGGGGTACCTGAACGGCGAAGATGGCAACGACCGCATCGACGGCATGAGCATGAACGGCGACGAGGGCGGCAACGGGAACGACATGTGCGCCGGCGGCGCATGGCAAGCCAACTGCGAGCAGATGAGTACGAACGCCATCGCCGAATGTAACACCATGCGCAACGCGGCAGGCTTCACTGCCGTGCCGAGCTCCAGCAGTTCGTCGGCGACATCGGCTGTCGTATCGAGTTCCTCGTCGACATCGATGGGTGCATCTTCGATGATGTCCTCTTCCACCACGTCGTCGATGAGCAGCATGTCGTCCGGTGCGTCGACATCGAGCAGTGCCAACGTGAGCAGCGGTACTGCGAGCACGTCGTCCGACGTATCGGCGATTTCCAGTCTCAGTTCATCGGCGGCAACCACGTCGTCGACAAGTAGCCTTTCGAGCGTGAGTTCCAGTGCGACAAGTTCGGCCACACCCTCATAAACACACATCGCAGCGGGCCGCCCGGAACGGGCGGCCTCGTCGCGGTACACTGACTCCAGGCCTAACATCTCGTCGAACTGCGCGCGGTCGAAGCCTTCCATCGGGCAGCTGTCGACGTGCAGTTGCGTGATCTGGAGCAGGAGGGCATCGTCAAGCGCACGGCGACGCCTCAGTGATTCAATCCCGTGTCGATCAGTTCTTCCGCTCCGCTCGGTGTCACGTGGCGCGCGTAGTACACCTGCGATCCGGCGAAGCCGATGAGCACGGTGGTGCCGTCGTTCAGCAGGTACTCCGCAACGTGGATGCCGCTGCCCAAGTCGCGGTTCGGCTTGCCGAACGCGGCTGCGAGATCTTCCGTCGTCATCGTCGGGCGCAGCGCGGCCCTCACCTCTGCGAGCGAGAGTGTGCCCGTCGGCACCGATGACACGCTTGAGCGTACGGCCTCGCTGTTTTCGCGCGAAGAACTCGACGCTCGCTCCGTCGAGGAAACGGTGTTGGCGCTCTCCCACTCCTTTGGGGGAGGCGGTACCGGTCGGGGAGCACAGGCGCTGAGAGCGAGAATGGTCGTGACGGCGAAGAGACTCGTGCGCATAGGGAACGATTGTAGCCGCACATGCCGGCCACGTCATCGAAGCCCGAGTGGTACTACCTGCGGTCGTGCCTTCTCTTTTTTCGACGGTCGTGATCTGCCGGTACATCCGAGCGCAGCAGATGCGTGGTGCGTGTGCGACGAGGATCGCTTCTCGTCGGCTCCGTATGATCGTTGTCTTCGAGGTGGACGGTCTGGACAGTATCCCGCTTGCGCTGATCATACGTTTCGTGCGCGACCGGTGCTGCTTTGGCGACTATGGGAGCAATTGCCGAGTAGGCCGCGAAAATTGTCACTGCCGCCAGGAATGTGGAGAGGCGATGAGTGTAGTGCATTTGTTGTATTATACAACAATTATTGTAGTATTGCAATAATCATCAAAAAAACTCCCGCGCCGAGCGGGAGTGATGAAAGTGCATCTGATCATACGTATCGATCAGCGCTGAGAGGGCTGCGCTCCTTGTGCGCTCGGTGGTTGTATATCCTCCACGCGAATCGGCTGGCCTTGCTGCGCCGAGGGCTGAGCCGACAGGCGATTCATGGCCCAGCTCTGCATCATGGGTGTGACGAGGATGGACAGGAAAGCGACCACTACGCCGCCGATAGCGAGGATAAGGCCCCACTTCTTCAGTGCGGCGTCCTTGAGCGTGCGATGCGCCCAGAGGATCAACAGGACAATGCCAGCCAGTACGGCGAGCGAGGCGAGCGTGCTGAGCCCGGACAGCATGATGTACAGGGCGGCGAAACCCGGTGACGAGAGCAGGGGATTCATGGCGGAAGGGAAAGGGATGAGTGCGTGCAAGTGTAGAGGGAATCAGTCAAACGATCTATGCCATCCGCCCCTGTGTTTGTTTGTTGTGTATTTTTTTTGCTAATCGCTATCCGCTTATCGCTAATTGCTCTCCAAGACTCAAGAATCACTCCAATTTTCCTCAGCAATCCCTGTAATTATCCCTCCTCCAATCCGTCCCAGTGGCATTCGATACTCTCTTTCCTCCACTTCTCGTATGGCAACTTTCCTGGGTTTGCGCGAGTACGGCACGCGACGATGGTCCGCTGTGGCAGTACTGACGATCGCGGCCCTCCTCTTTCCTCTGTTCCGCGCGCTCGCGGATGGCCAGTGGCTCCACTTGAGCGCGTATTCCGGTGCGCCGGGAGCACACCTCCTCGTCGGCGGTGACGGTTTCCAGGCCAGCGAAGTCGTCACGGTGTCCTTCCAGGGCATGACGCAGACGGCGACGACGAACACCGAGGGCGCGTTCACGGGCGTTGATTTTGTCGTACCGGTACGACCGGCCGGTTCGTACGCACTCACGGCCACGTCGCCCTCGGGCGGGAGCGCGAACGGCAGTTACTACATCGAGGGAGTATGGCCGAGTGCCTCGCCGTTCGAGTGGTGGTTACCGCCGGGAGGCACATTGGGCGTGAACGGCACGAACTTCGCGCCGGGCGAAACCATTTCGCTCTTCGTCGGTGACGGCAGCAGCGCCGTCGCAACCGCGACGGCCGACGAAGGCGGCAGCTTCAGCAAGGCGAACGCCATCACGGTGCCGAGTGCATTCGCCAACAAGCAGATGAAGGTGACGGTGAAGGGCGACACGAGCGGCGCGACCGCTTCGTTCGAGATCGCGGTGGGCGGTTACTGGCCCAGCCTGAGCCCGTCCGATTACTACGCCGAACCGGGCCACACCATCGGCGTGATGGGCGGCGGGTTCGCGCCGGATGAAGACGTGGTGCTCAAAGTGGGTGGCACGACGATCGGCACCTTCGCGGCCGACGCGACGGGCACCTTCGCCGCGCCGAACTCCATCACTATTCCCTTCGGTTCCACGAGCCTCACACTCACGGGCGTCGGCCAGACAAGCGGCGCATCTGCATCGGCCGACGTGGAAGTGGGTCAACTCTTCCCGCACGTGACGCCGTCGGCGTACTACGCCACGCCGGGGCAGAAGATCGGCGGCATCGGCGGCGGCTACGCGCCGGGCGAGACGATCGACATCATGGATGGAGCGACAAAACTCGGATCCGTGACGGCGGACGTACAGGGCGACTTCGCCGCGCCGGAATCCGTGACCATCGGTTTCGACGGCCTCAGCAAGACCATCGCGTTCGTCGGGCAGACGAGCAACGGATCGGCATCGTTCACCGTGACAGTCGGCCAGCTCTTCCCGGGCGCGACGCCCACCGCGTACTTCTCGCTGCCGGGTTCCACCAACGGTGTTTCTGGCACAGGCTTCTTCCCGGGTGAGACCGTGAGACTTGAAGACGCCATTGGAACTCTCATTGCGACGGCCACGGCCGACAGCGACGGCAACGTGACGACGCTCACCGATGCCATCACTATCCCGTGGGATTCGGACGGCAACGTCGTCTACTACCTCAAGGGTCTGACGAGCAGCGGATCCGCCAGCGTCTCCATCGCCACGGGCGGCTTCTCGCCGAGCATCAACCCGTCCACGTGGTATGTGGTGCCGGACAAGCTCATGTCGCTTACGGGCACGGGCTACGGCCCGAACGAGAGCATCGACATCAAGATCGACGGCGTGAAGGTCACTGGCACGACGGCCGACGAGAACGGCACGTTCACGGCGTCGTTCCGCGCGCCGAAGACCGGCACGCACTTCATGCTCGGCGCCGTGGGGCTTAACAGCAAAGGCAACGCGCAGGTAACCATCAGCATCAATCAGGATTGTCTGGTGGATGAACCGGCGGCCTAATGAAAGCATGATTGACATTCGAACCACGAAGCACGAAATCCGAAAGGGTTCGTGCTTCGTGCAATTGTCTCTTGGGCTTCGATACACCGGAAGACCACGTGGAGCGCGCGGGGATAGCAGATCATGAGGCAACTGGCCGTCGATTCCGCTCCGCGCCGTCAGAAATTGATTATGCGTGTATGCGGATCGATGGCACTCGCAAGTGCATCCGGGTAATTGTGCGGCTATGTATCCGTCAAAGAGAATGCTCCGGTCTCTGCACCTTTCCCACACACCATGACTCCGATCACCACACAGGCGGCGCCTCCGTTCGACGCGTACATCCTCGATACCTGCAAAGTCGTCGCTACGGGCAAATTCCTCCCCGGCGCCATCGTCTACAAAGGCCGTAAGAAAGTGGAAGTGAGGCAGTGGAAGAAGAAAGAATTCGATTCCGAAAAAGAAGCGAATGAGTTTGTCATCCGCCACTTCACGAAAGAGGGCATTGCGCAGCCGAAGACGGACGCGGATATTTGGAGAGCAAACCCACTGTATTAGAAGAAGAATTCAAGATTGCAAGACTGCAACTACCAACTACCAACTACCAACCAAAAACCACCCGCTTCCCCTTCTGCAAACCCTCACTTCACGCAAGCCGGATTCCCTGTCTCCGTGTCAGACTACGCTCCTGTTTCAGTCTTCAACATTGCCCATGGATTCCCACTTCTTCCGCACGTTGCTGTCCGGTTCGCTCTCACTGATGCTGACCGTGACGTCTATCGTGCCCGTCGCGCAGGCGGCGGTACGTGACTGGGAGAAGGGCGCGAGCATCAGCCCCACGTGGGCGAAGGATTTCGCCACTGATTCCTTCAAGCAGTCGCTCAAAAATTTGGCCGACACACATGCGAATGCGGTGAGCCTCGTCATCCCGTACTACCAGTCCACCCTCACGTCGAGCGACCTGCAGCCGGGCTGGATCACGCCGAGCGACGAGTCGCTGGGCATCGCCATCGACGAGGCCAGAAAGTTGGGGATGAAGGTGACGCTGAAGATCCACGTGGAGCCGCGCGATCATTCGTGGCGCGCGAACATCGATCCCTCGGATAAAGCGGCGTGGTTCGCGGCGTACACGTCGGTAGTACTGCACTACGCGCAGATCGGCGAAGCGCACCACGCGGCGGCGCTCTCCATCGGCACCGAGCTCATCAAGCTCACGTCGCCATCCATCGACCCGATGAACACGCAGTACTGGAAGCTCCTCATCGCCGACGTGCGGAAGGTGTTCTCGGGCCAGCTCACGTACGGCGCGAATCACGGCGGCGAGGGTATCGTCGACGAGAAGAACTTGCTCGGCTTCTGGCCGGATTTGGATTACATCAGCCTCTCGGCGTACCACCCGATGCCGCAGAAAGATAGTGTCACCGTGGAGGAGATGAAGCAGTCGTGGGATACCTGGGAGAAGACGCAGGTGGAGCCGCTGCACTTCAAGACGGGCAAGCCCGTGGTGTTCGGCGAGGTAGGGTTCCGCAGCATCACGAACGCGCACAAAGATCCCTCCAACTGGTCGGTGGGCGGCTGCTACGACGGCGCCGAGCAGGCGCGCGACTACGATGCGATGTTTGCCTACTGGAACACTGTCCCGTGGATGCAGGGCGCGTACGTGTGGGACTGGAAGACGAAGCCGGATGCCGGCGGCGTGGGCGATACCGGTTTCACGCCGCAGGGCAAGCCCGCCCAGCAGGTGATGGCCTCGTGGTTCGGCAGCGGCTACGGTCCGTCGCCGTCGACCTATGAAACGGAAGGCAGCAGTTCGTCGGTGTGCGTCGTCGGCTGGGAGGGTGGAAGCTCATCCGTTCTCGACGGATCTTCATCACTCAGCAGTGGCGGCAGCAGTTCGTCGGTGAGCAGCGGCGGAACATCCTCAAACAGCACGTCATCATCGGGAGGCGGTGGGGGAGGCGGCGGTGGTTCGTCGTCTTCTTCGAGCGGCGGGACAAGTGGGGGCGGTGGCGGTGGAGGAGGAGGTGGTGGAGCCGGTGACACTGGAGGAACAGGCGGGACAGGCGGAACTCCTGCAGTGACAGGCGGCACCGGTGTGCCGCCGCCCGCATTCGGCGGTCCCGTGGTGCCGCGTTTCCCGCCGGCGGCAGGCGAGCCGATGGCGTCCGCATCCGCATGGCAGTGGCTCGCTCTCTTCCTTCCGTTCGCCGTCATTTCTTGGCGTCGGAGCAATACTGTCTGAGCGATGATCCCGCGGTCGATCCGCTGGCTGTTGCGTGCGCTGACGGTGTCGGTGTTCGTGACGGTTCTCGTGTTCATCGTGCTGCCAAGCAAGCGCACATCATTACCGGTTCGTTCAGTCATTCCTCTCATGCGAGCGGCGCATACGGCGAGCGCACCGCGTCGGCTTCGCATTCCGGCACTGCAGGTCGATGCGCCGGTGATCGGCGTCGGGCTCACGGCCGATGGCGCGATGGAGACTCCAAAGAAGGCAGACGAAGTCGGATGGTTTGCGCTGGGCGTGTCGCCGGGCGAGGCGGGCAATGCAGTCATCACCGGGCACCTCGATACGCCCATTACGTCGCAGGCGGTGTTTGCCGATCTGCGTCGCGCGCGCATCGGAGATCGGATCGATGTGGAGACGGCGAGCGGAAACATCATCACCTTCCACGTTACCGCGGTCGAATCGTACCCGGTCGATGCCGTGCCGATGCAGCGCATCTTCGGCGGTAGCAGCGGCTCGCATCTTCATCTGATCACGTGTGATGGGGAGTGGCTGAGAGAAAAGCGGACGTATGGGAGGCGGTTGGTGGTGTATGGGGAGAAGATTGCAAGATTGCAAGACTTCAAGATTGCAAAGTAATGGCCGATGACAAATCAGCTTATTTCTGCTATAATAAGCAGAAATGTTCACACAAACACTCAATTGGTTCCAAGACCATCGCGCCGATCTCGCGGCCGCCGCGTTGGGTGTCGCGTGCGCGCTGGCGGTGCATGTGCAGTCGCGCGCGATGAACGGATACATTCTCGAGCACACGGCGTTCTGGCAGGTGGCGAGTGCCTTGCATGCTTCCGAGGAGTCCAGTGCATCCGTCGCAGCCAGGACACCGCAGATCCTGGCCGTGTCATCTTCGAGTGCGCTGTCGATTCCGACAGTGGCACATGCTGCCGTTCCGCTCCGTGAGTCAGCGACGAGTGATGCGATCGCATCGGTTCCCGTCGCCATGCCGGCTGTCGCCGATTTCCCACCCATGGTGCGCGCAGTGTTCCCCGTCTCGAAGACGCCGAACTGGGGCGCGCAGACATCGCCGGAGCAGTGGGAGAGGACGTACGCGGAAATCCCGGCCGACGAGTTCGTCCCCGTGCCGCGGTACGACCGTGCCAAGCTCGACGCGACCATGGCGTCGCTGCTCTCGCCGGAGCGCAACGTGCCGGAGATCACGCGGAAGCTCTTCTACTCCACGCTCTTCTTCGGCCAGTACGAGCTGGATCACGCGCGCGAATTTATGGGGACGCATCCCGGGCTGGATCTCAAGTTGCCCGTCGGCATGCCCGTTGGCGCCTGCGCCGGGGGCAGGGTATCCGCCGTCCGTCGCGACGATGCGCTGGGGCTGTACGTCATCGTCGAACATCGCCATCCGACCGATGGAACGTTCTATTCAATCTACGGTCACCTCAATGCCGTCACCGTGAAGGAAGGCAATGCAGTGTTGCCCGGCCAGACCATCGGTACGGTCGGCCAATCCGGCAACGCCACAGCGCCGCATTTGCACTGGCAGATCGATGTCGGCCGGCCCGGCGACGCGCATCAGATCTACGCACCGGCTTCCATTCCCAGTCGCGAAGAAGCCGAGAAGCAGGTGATGAATCCGGTGGAGTTTGTGCGGAAGTATGGGAAAGGATAGAGGAATTGAAATTGAGAATTAAGGAGTGTCTTCTGTTGATCTCTTCATTCTTACTTCCTGATTCCTCATTCCGAATCACCGTCCAATCAACAACAGAAAAAAGTACACCCCAATGACGATCAGCGACAGAAGAGCTGCCACGCACGTGATCATGAAGAGAGCGAGCGCGATTTTGGCGCGGGCGAGTGTCGATTCGATCTGCTGCGCGAGCGAGAGCATGCCGACGGTACGGAGCAGACGGCGTGTCGTGAGCATGGTGCGAAGAGAAAACGGCATCATCAATGTGGAAGACGTGCCAACCCTCCTCTTCTTGCGAACATGACCGGAGGTCGATGGGTGGTGCAGCGAATCGTAAAAAATAGCCAGAGACTTCCTGTCTCTGGCTTCTGATTTCTGATCTCTGTCTTCTTCACTTCACCATGCCATCGAACGCCGCCTGGAACGTTGCGTACGGGTACGCGCCGCTCACTTGCTGCGTCTTGCCGTTCGGCCCGAGGATCCAGAATCCCGGCGTGCCGTTGATGCCGGCTGCGTTGCCATCCGTGCCGTCTTTCTGCACTTGCGCAGCCGTCTCGTGGTTGTCCATGCAGGTCTTGAACTTGCCCGCGTTCAGGCCGATGTCCTTCGCGTACTGCGCGAACGTGCCCGGCGCGTCGGTGTCGCCGCTCCATGTCTGCTGGTTCTGGAAGAGCGCATCGTGCATCTCCCAGAACTTGCCCTGCTTGTCGGCGCACAGTGCCGCTTCGGCCGCGGCCTGCGCGTTGGGGTGGATGCTCGTGAGCGGAAGGTTGCGCAGCTCGTACTTCACCTTGCCGGTGTCGACGTAGTTCTGCTTGATCTGCCCGAAGGTCTCGCTGAAGTGCCGGGCGCAGTACGGACACTGGAAGTCGGTGAACTCCACGACGGTGATCGGCGCGTTCTTGCTGCCGAGGGTTGGGCCGGCGCCCGGCGTGGGCGCCGTACCGGTGGGCGCTTCTGGTTGCGGAGCCGTGGGCGCGGGATTCTGCGCCACTTGCACGCTCGGCGTGCCGGCGGTCGCAGTGGGGTTGCGCATCGTGGTGCCGGCCATGTAGCCGACGATGAGGCCGGCGAGACCGACGGACACGGCGAACCACGGCGTGGGAGACGCTGCCGGCGCACCGTACGGCGAAGGAGGCTGAGACGACGACAACGGATCTTTCTGCATAGCCATGGATCGAGGGGGAGGGGGAAGTAAAAGGAAGCCTATGCGGCGGTGGTTAAGGAGAGATTAAGAGAGAGGGAGGTAGAGAGCAATGACGAGGAGGAGTTTTAAAGATTGCAAGACTGCAAGAATGCAAGATTGCAAAGAAAACCCAAGAGCAGAACTTTTGGTTTGGCTTATTGCAATCTTGCAGCCTTGCAGTCTTGCAATCTTCCTCCAATACTCTCATTAATCCCTCCTTAATAGCTACTCCTCTACTCTCTTCCCATGCACGTTCTCGTCATTGAGGATCAGGAGAAGCTGGCCCAGAACATTCGGCAGTTTCTGGAGTTCGAGCGGTATGCCGTCACCGTGGCGCACGACGGCAGCGAGGGGTTCGAGAAGGCGATGACGATGGAACTGGATCTCATCATTCTCGATATCAATCTGCCTGGCATGAACGGCTACGAGCTCTGCGCGCAGCTGCGCGAGAACAAGAAGAACATGCCCATCCTCATGCTCACGGCGCGCACCAAACAGAACGAGATCATCCACGGCCTCAACATCGGCGCCGACGATTACCTCACCAAGCCCTTCGATCTCGATGAACTGCTCGCCCGCGTGCGGGCGCTGATGCGGCGGCAGCCGGGCGAACGCAACCCGGTGCTCACGTTCGGTGAGTACACGCTCGATACCAACACGCAGGAAGTGTGGAAGGGGAAGCGGAAGATCAATCTCTCGCCCAAGGAGTATGCATTGCTGCACTACCTGGTGCAGAACCGCGGGATCGTGCAGGACCGCCAACGTATCCTCGAGCATGTCTGGGGCGGGCGCGACGATCTGCTCTTCTCGCAGACGGTCGACGTGCACGTGGCGTACCTGCGGCGTAAGCTGGGCAAGAGCGTCATCGACACCGTGCCGGGGAAGGGATATATGGTAGTGAACGCAGAAAAAGAGACGGGATGACGCAATCCAGGGAGAACGATGGAGACACAGAAAGCTTCCCGCTATCCGCTTACCGCTCACATGTTCCGCCGAATCAGCTACCGCATCGCCTTGCAATTCACGGCCTTCGTATTCCTGTTGATGGTCGTCAACGGATCCATTTTCCTCGCGTCCGACGCACAGCGCGCGCAGCACGAGACGCGCGAACAGCTTCAGCGCGTGATGCAGAATTTCCTCAGCCGCGCGCAGTTCGGCATCACTGGCTTGCCGTCATCATTCCCGGTGAGTCTACGCGAACGCGTGCGCGTCCTCGACGCGCAGGGGCGGCCGATCTTCAGCGGCAATCTCTTCTCGGAGATTCCGTTTCGGAGCACGAACGATCTCTCGACCGCCACGGTGCAGAACGAGCGCTACGCGATCCTCACCGCGTCGGTGGTGCAGCAGAACGAGTTGACCGGCTACGTGCAGGTGGCGCAGCTCGACAGTTTCGAACTGAGCCAGATGCCGACGCGCGCGCTCAACTACCTGCTCGTGAGCTTGGTGATTTCACTGCTCACATTCTCGATGGGGCTCTTCTTCGCGCGGCGGAGCCTGGAACCGGCTTCGCAGGCGATGCAGCGGCTGGAGCAATTTACGCAGGATGCGAGCCACGAGCTTCGCACGCCGCTCGCGGCGCTCACCTCGTCCATCGATCTCGCGCTGAAGACGGGGAAGCTGCACGAGGGGCTCGAATCGGCCAAGGAGGACGTGCATCAGGTGAACACGCTCGTGGAGCGGCTGCTCGACCTGGCCCGGCTCGACCGCTTCACACTTGCCGAGGAATCGGTCGATATGAGCACGCTCGTGTCGTCGGTCATGCAGAAGTACGAGCCGATCGCACGCAGTAAAAGCGTGTCGCTCGCGAGCGAGATCCGCCACGGCGTAGCGGCGCAGGGCGATGAGGCGCTGCTGCGCCAGGTGATCGGCAACCTGCTCTCGAACGCCATCAAGTTCAACAGGGCGAATGGGCAAGTGACGGTGGAACTCACGCGCGATGCGCTGCGCGTCGCCGACACCGGCATCGGCATCGCGGCCGGCGACCTTCCGCATCTCTTCGACCGCTTCTTTCAAGCCGACACCTCGCGCGCCAACCAGGGCTTCGGTCTCGGCCTCGCGCTCGTCAAACGCATCGTCGATCTCCACCGCTGGAGCATCGACGCGCAGAGCGAAGTAGGGAAGGGGACAACGTTCACGATCCATTTCAAGCCAGCGTGAGAGGAAAAGATTGCAAGATTGCAAGAATGCAAGATTGCAAAGAAGACCCAAGGGGAAAACTCTTGGTTTCTTGTTTGCAATCTTGAAGTCTTGCAATCTTGCAATCTTCCATCTGGACCATCCCATTTGCCGATCGGTTCCTCAATAAAATTTTGCCCCTCTCGTCCCCACAGTGCCAAAATTTGCTTAAAGTTAGTTATACGAGGACATAACGCGATTTTAACAAAAAAAATCTATTGACCTCAGGGGGTCGAAGCCCTTTAATTTGCCGCAATTACCTCTTCATTCTTTTCGCTTCCGACCATGAACTCCTTTGCTTACTACGACGAGGGCCTCGACCCTCACCCGGGGGGACAGCAACCCGATGCCAACGCGACCGCGGTCGACGAGAACCGTGCAAATACCAATAAGGAATTTTCCATCACCAGAGATACATACAAGATCGATATCCAGGCCGGCACACGCATCCGGGTGATGCCGCTGATGAGCGTCTTTTCCGAGGCGACGATGCGCAATGTCCGGAACGATATTTTCTTCGCAATGGGCGATATAGCTACCGATCTCGTCGACACGATGGTGGTCGACCTGCGCCTTGTGAAGAAAGTGGCAAGCGACGTGACGAACATTGCCGCCGACACCGCGGCCGATGATCGCGCCGATCTGTACTTTGGTATGACCAATGTCGCGCATGTGCAGTTCGATGGTGAGCAAGATACGCTGGTCGACGATGTCGTTGCCGCCACCGAGAGCCCCGAGTTCTCGCCCAGGGTACTAGTGGTAGACGACGGTATGACCGTGGATAATTACAGCATGGCGTTCGAAGCCGAGGTCGAGCAGAAGCTCCATTTGCACGAGCAGCCGATAAATGAAGAGCTCCGAATGGCTGCGTAATTGCCGAGAGCATCTTCTGGAAGAGCGCGCGGAAGCGGTGCTATCGCGGAAAAGTCGCCTCTAAAGGCCCTTGATAACTTTCTCGGCTTCCGCTACACAGAGCCGAGATTTCTGCCTACCCCTCCCCCTTCCTCTGTATGTCGTTTTTGTTTCGGGCGATTTTCAAGCCTTTCTCGGTCTTCAATCCCGTTGAAGCAACCGTGATCTCCTTCGTTCTCGCCTCTCTCCTGGGCGGAACCCTCCTCTGGTACACCGAGAGCGGTCGTACCATTCATGCGAAGCAAGCCGCGCTCTATGAAGTAACGGTTGTGCCATCCGGTGAAGCCGGCGCCAGCGCGGTTCTCCCGGACCGGTTTACCGAACAACATACGTACTCTAAGGACGTTGAGTACAAAGGTGAACGCTGGATCGACATGGTCTTTACGGCCGTGTCCGCCCTGTGCGTCACGGGACTCACCTCCACCGATTTCTCTCATTTCACCCTCCTCGGGCAGGTGATCACCATGATTCTCATCCAAATTGGCGGGCTCGGCGTCATCATGTTCGGATCGATCCTGGCGCTTGTCATTATCCGCGGCTTGTCGGAAAAAGACAATTTCCGCACCATCATGTCTTCCATCCTCGATACGCAGCATAATGAAGTCGGGCATATGATCCGTCATGTCGTGCTGTACACCGCCCTGGTCGAAGGACTGTCTTTTCTCATCATGGGAGTATGGCTCCAGTGGTTCAGTGATCCAAAATTGCTGATAATGAACGGCGTGCAGCTGAATGCGTGGTGGTGGGCGCTCTTCCACTCTGTATCGGCCTTCAATAACGCCGGTTTCAGCTTGATGAGCAATAATCTTGTGAACTACGTCACCGATCCTGTCATCAACCTCGTCATCGCTGCCGAAATCATCATCGGCGGTTTGGGTTACCCTGTTCTCGTGTACTTCCACGCGAAGGCGCATCGTTACATCTACGGCAGCACCAGGGCGCAGGCCGATCTGGATTACTCCCAGGCAAGCTTCATCGCCTCGCCGGTTCAGACGCGGGTCGCAATCGGCGGCACGGTACTCCTCCTCGCGCTCGGTACGTTGATCCCCCTCCTCACCGACTGGAGCAACCCGGCCATGGAGAATCTCTCGGCCACGCAGAAGTTCCTGGCCATGTTCTTCCAGAGCACATCCACGCGCACCGCCGGTTTCAACACCATCGATATCGGCGCGCTCACGACGGCCACGCTGTTCCTCTACATGCTCCTCATGTACATCGGCGCAAACCCGGCCGGTACGGCAGGCGGCATCAAGATACCCACGGTAGCCGTCCTGTATGCCTATCTGAAGGATTGGTTTCAGAAGCCTGGCCAGGCGCCGCGCCTCTTCGGTCGCGGTATCAGCAAATTCGCCATATCACATGCCGTGCGCCTCTTCTTCTTCTCCATCCTCTTCATCGGAGCCGTTACCTATCTCATCTGCGTGGCGGAATCAGCGTTCCTTCGCACGCCGGATCCCACGTTCAATTTCACGAAGGTTCTTTTCGAGATCTTCTCGGCGTTCGGTACTGTGGGGTTGTCGATGGGCTTCCCCGGCGGTGTCACAAGTTTCTCGGCCATCCTCTCGGACTTCTCCAAATGGATGATCATCTTCACCATGCTGTTCGGCCGCCTCGGTCCGCTCACCATCCTCGGCGCGCTGCCGTGGAAGCGTCGCTACGCAGATGCACCTCCCTCCAACGACTTCCCCGGTGTGCAGAAAATCCAGATCGGGTGACATCTCTCAGAAAAAGCCCTCCAGGTGGAGGGCTTTTTCGTGTGGTTTTCCGTTCCAGCCCGATCGTTTCGCCGATTCGTCAGATCGTCGGCGCCGATGCGCCGAACTCGTGTTCCACCTGGCCTTCCATGCTCGCCTTGATGCGCATGGTCGAGACGATGGCTGCGCGCTCGGATTCGTCGAGCTTCATCTTGATGTACTTCACCGTCTGTCGCAGATCCGGGAGCATCTTGTACTCCAGTGCGTTCACGCGGCGGCGCGTCGTCTCGAGCTCGATGGCCATGTTCTCGGCCTGTTTCTCGATCTCGGCTAGCTGGATGAGCAGCTCGAACACGCGGTCGAACGCATCCACGGCGCGGTCGAGCAGCGCGTTGGTGGAAGCGTAGCCGTAGGTCTTCACCGTTCCCTCCTTTTGCACGTTGAAGGTCGGAATGCGCACGCTCATCACGTTCTTGGTATCCACCGAGAGCTCCACCTTCGCCTGCGGCGACGAGAGCGCATTGTCCATTTCGGCTTCGGAAAGCCACGCGGAGGCCATCAGGAACGCTTTGAATGCGGTGTTGAGCTCCTGCTCGATGGACTCGCGCCGTGCTTTGGCATCGCGGATGATAGCCATGAACTGCTGCATCAATCCGTCCTGCTTGTCTTTGAGCAGCTTATGCCCGCGCTCCGCCGACTTGGTGCGGCGCTTGAGGTCCAGGAGGGACATGCGGGTGGGATTGACGCGGAGGAGAGCCATGAGAGTGCGGGAATCGGACTTCGGACGCCGGACGTCGCTGGGGAGTGGATCGGAGTCCGGAGTCCGGTGTCCGGCATCCGATCATGCATGCTCACATCATCCCTGCCGCTTCGGCAGGTACTTGTCGATGTGCTCGCTCTTCACGCGCTTGAGCTCGCTGCGGGGCAGCTCGATGAGGAGATCCCAGCCGATGCGGAGCGAGTCGTAGATGGAGCGGTTCTCCTGCTCGCCCTGCGTGATGAACTCCTTCTCGAACCGGTCGGCGAAGCGCAGGTAGGCGCGGTCGACCTCGTTGAGCGACGATTCGCCGAGGATCACCGCGAGCTCGCGCACTTCCACGCCGCGCGCGTACGATGCCGAGAGCTGTGCGTCCATGCCGCTGTGATCTTCGCGCGTCACGCCTTTCCCCTGAGCCTTGCCTTTCAAGCGCGAGAGCGATCCCATCGGGATCACCGGCGGGAAGATGCCCTTCTGATGCAACCCGCGGTCGAGGCGAATCTGCCCCTCCGTGATGTACCCCGTGAGGTCCGGGATCGGGTGAGTCACATCGTCTTCCGGCATCGTGAGGATGGGGATTTGCGTGATGGACCCTTCGCGCCCGCGGATGCGTCCGGCCCGTTCGTAGATGGTCGCGAGGTCGGTGTACATGTACCCCGGGTAGCCGCGGCGGCCCGGCACTTCCTTGCGGGCGGCCGACACTTCGCGCAGTGCTTCGCAGTAGTTGGTCATGTCGGTGAGGATCACGGTGACGTGGTAGCCCTTCTCGAACGCCAGGTACTCGGCGGTGGTCAACGCCAGACGCGGCGTGGCTATGCGCTCGACCACGGGGTTGTCGGCCGTGTTGATGAACAGCACGGCGCGGCTGAGCGCACCGGTCTTGTCGAATTCCTGCATGAAGTACTGGGCTTCCTCGTACGTCACGCCCATGGCCGCGAAGACGACGGCAAATTTGCCCTCTTCCTCGGAACCCATCTCCTCGCCTTCCGTCTCCACTTCGCGCTTGCCGAGCACGCGCGCCTGGCGGGCGATTTGCGCCGCCAACTGACTGTGCGGCAGGCCGGCGCCCGAGAAGATCGGCAGCTTCTGACCGCGCACGAGCGTGTTGAGAACATCGATGGTCGAGATGCCGGTCTGGATGAAGTCTTCCGGGAACTCGCGCGAGAACGGGTTGATCGGCGCGCCGTTGATATCGACTCTCTTTTCCGGCAGCACCGCGGGGCCGTTGTCGATCGGCTTGCCCGATCCGTCGAAGACGCGGCCGAGCATGTCCTCCGAGACGTTGATTTGGAACGTGTGACCGAGGAACCGGACGGCGGTGCCCTCGACCGACGTGCCTTGTGTGGATTCAAAGAGCTGGATCACGGCCATGCCGGTGCGCGATTCGAGCACGCGACCGATGCGCTTCTGCCCGGTGACGAGGGTGACTTCGCAGAGTTCGTCGTAGCTCACGCCTTCGACTCCCTCGACGATGATGAGGGGGCCGGTGACGCTCTGGACGGTCTTGTACGCGATGGTGGACATACGGGTGGGGGGGTGGAGGTGGGAGGCTTAGGCGGGGCGGTTGAGGGCGGAAATTTCCTTCCGGATGTTCGCTTCGAGTTCGTCGAACTTGTTCCACTCGTTCTCCGGATACAGGTGGGCTTTGGCGATATCGTCCTTCACGCCGAGGCCGCGCAGGCGGCTGAAATCAAAATCTTCCTGATCGATGACGCTGAGGGCTTCGTCCATGAAGGTGAGGATGGCCTTCATGATGCGGTACTGCTTCTGGATGGACGTGAAGGCGTCGGCGGGATCGAAGGCGTTCTGAAAGAGGAAGTCTTCGCGGATCATGCGGGCGACCTCCAAGAGCAGCTGCTCGCGCGGCGAGAGCGATTCGGTGCCCACCAGACGGACAATTTCCTCCAGCTTGGCTTCCTGCTGCAGAATATTCATGGCGCGCTCGCGGTTATGCATGAAGTCGGCGGCGACCACGCGGTTCAGGTGATCGCTCAGGTTGTCGGTGTAGAGCGTGTAGCTCTGGAGCCAGTTGATCGACGGGAAGTGGCGCTTGTAGGCCAGCTTGGCATCGAGCGCCCAAAACACTTTCGTCACGCGGAGCGTGTTCTGGGTCACGGGTTCCGAGAAGTCGCCGCCCGGAGGCGATACGGCGCCGATCACCGAAAGGGAACCCTGTCGGTCCTTGGACCCGAGGCACGAGACGATGCCCGCGCGCTCGTAGAAGTTCGCCGTGCGGGAGCCGAGGTAGGCGGGGTAGCCCTCTTCGCCCGGCATCTCTTCCAAGCGGCCCGAGATCTCGCGCATGGCCTCGGCCCACCGAGAGGTGGAGTCGGCCATCAGCGCCACGTCGTAGCCCATGTCGCGGTAGTACTCGGCAATCGTGATGCCCGTGTACACCGACGCTTCGCGCGCCGCCACCGGCATGTTCGAGGTGTTGGCGATGAGCACAGTGCGCTTCATGAGCGGCTCGCCTGAGTTCGGGTCGGTGAGGTGCGGGAATTCCGTGAGCACTTCCGTCATCTCGTTGCCACGCTCGCCGCATCCGATGTAGACGATCACCTGCGCGTCGCAGTACTTGGCCAGCGATTGCTGGGTCACCGTCTTGCCGGCGCCGAATGGCCCCGGAATGGCCCCGGCGCCGCCCTTCGCGATGGGGAAGAGCATGTCGAGCACGCGCATACCCGTGAAGAGCGGGATGGTCGGGAGCTTCTTGTTCTTGCTCGGGCGCGGCAGGCGGATGGGCCATTTCTGCAACATCTGGATCTCGGCGGTCTCGCCGTTCTCGAGCTCGATCACCGCGACGGTCTCCTCGATGGTGTGGCTGCCGCTCTTGATCTCCTTCACCGTGCCCTTCATGGTCGGCGGCACCATGATCTTGTGCTCGATGAGCACCGTCTCCTGCACCGTGCCGAGCACGTCGCCGCCGATGACGACATCGCCTTTCTTTGCCACGGCTTTGAAGTCCCATTTCTTGGACCGGTCGAGCGCCGGCACGTCGATGCCGCGCGTGATGTACGGGCTCTTCGCTTCGGTCTCGATGGCCTGCAGCGGGCGCTGGATACCGTCGAAGATGGAGGTGAGCAGGCCGGGCGCCAATTCCACCGTGAGTGTGAGGCCGGTGGGTTCCACGGGTTCGCCGGGGCCGATGCCGCTCGTTTCCTCGTAGACTTGGATGGAGGCCTCGTCGCCGTGGAGCTCGATCACTTCGCCGATGAGCTTCTCTTTCGACACGCGAACGACTTCGTACATTTTCGCGGCGGCCATACCCTTCGCGACGACCAGCGGACCGGCGACTTTCGTAATGGTGGACTTATGAGACATAAAAAAGAGGATGAAAAAGGGGCAGGATTACTTGAGAATGTCGGAACCGACGGCTCGTTCCACGATGCGCTTGAGACGCTGCAAGCTGTACCCGGTGGAGCCGCGGTGGCTCGGGAGGGGGATGATGGCAGGCAATGCGCCGCGCGAGAGACGCTTCTCGTCTTCGGGCGTGATGCCGCTCGCGAGATCCTCGGCGATGAACACGATAGCGTAGGCGTTGCGCTCGCGGCCGAGCTCGTCGGTCTGCATCGTCTTCTTGAGCCTGAATAGCGCTTCCACGGCTTCTCTGTTGTCGTGAGCCGGGACGATGTGCACGCCCAAGAGGGCGAAGCCGGCGACGGCTTCCTGCGGGCCGACGATGGCGATCTGATAATTCATGACGCGAACGGAGAAGCGCCGAGGAACGGCGGGAGCATGTGGAGGATCTCGTCGGGCTTGAGGCCGGTTGATTTACCGATGAGTATGCTGCGGAGCACGCGTAGCTGCGACAGCGCGATGATGGCGAACGCGAACACTGGCTCGATGGTGAGCGGCACGGCGCGCATTTCTCCGATGGAGTGCGCGATGGCTTTTGCCAGCCCGCGTTCAAGCGTGATGGACGTGTCGTCTGCGCGCTCGATGTCGTCGGCCAAGCCGGATGGGAGCGTGCTGGCGCGGATCAGGTTCGCGAGCTCGTGCCGGTCGGTCGTCAGTCTCTTCGGGTCGATTTCCCCGCCGTGCAGCAGGTGATCTTCCGGAGTATCGTCGCTGTCGAGGCGGCGTGCCGTGCGGATGTTCTGCAGGTCGATGAAGTGGGCGACGTACTGTTGGATGTGACGGCTGCCGCTGCGGAGAGCCAGCATGGTCTGGCGATCGGCGACGTACTGCGCGACTGCCGTGTCGATCTGGACCGGCGTCTCGTCTTTCCTCTCCTTCATCTGCTGCACGAACGACACCAGATGCGCCGGCAATACTTCGTTGATTCCTTTCAGAACCAAGCGTTCCAGCGCTTTCGTATCGTGGGTGGAGTTGCTGCTGCGCGGCTGGCGACTGCCATTCGCCGTCAAACGGTGGTACTGCTTGATGAGGTAGGCCAGGAGTGCGCTGTCTTCGCGCAGCCAGAGGATGTCGAAGATCTCGCGGTCCTGTTCCGGGACCATCGATTCCATCTCCTTGCGAATCCACTGCTCCATGGCGGGGATGAGATCATTCGGGTCAGTCACCGTCGCCATCACGGGTGCGGTGAATTTTATCTCAGATAAAATCTGCATCAGCTCCTGCCTGCTATGGGCGGCGACCAGACGGTCGATGTCGGACTGGTCCGGCAGGTTCTGCAGCAGGACGCCGATGCGCCCGAAGGCGTACGCGTAGTCCGTGCCGGCGGAGAAGAGCCGCGGGGTCATGCGTCGCGCGAGAAGAGGGAGTGGACCGCGTCGAGTTCCGTCTTTGAGCGAAGGAGCTCACCGACGATGAACTCGTACGTGTAATCGTGCACTTCTGATGCGGATCGGAAGATGAAGCCACCCCGCGCCTCCACCGGAGACCCGATCTCCATCCGGCCGTGCGTGGCGATCTTCTCGATCAATCCTTTGTGTGTCTTGGCCGGGTGCACGACGCCCTTCGTGTCGATGCGGTCGAGACAGGTCTTGAGGAAAGATTGCTGCTTCTCCTCGGGCAGCGCCAGGAGAGCGGTGATGACGTCGTCGTAGACTTTGTCGAGCATCTGCTGCTTCTTGCGCAGCAGCGCGTGGCGACGCAGCATGGCGGCTTGCGATTTGGATCGTTGCACCATCTGCACCTTCTTCTGCTCCTTCTGGTGCGCGATACTCTGCAGGTTCTTCGCGCTGTCGCGATCAGTCGCAGCTCGCAGCTCGGACATGCGCTGCTTGTGGGCGTCGTTGGCGGCTTGGATACGCCCTTCGGCGTCGGCCACGATGCCATCGAGGAGGTCTTGGAGAGCCATGGGACGGAGAAGGAAAGGGGAAGACTACTTCAAGATGCTCGACTGCAGGCTGATGAGCATGAAGAAGGAGATGAGGAAGCCGAGCAGCGCGTACGTCTCGACGAGAGCGGCCATGGTGATGACGCGACCGGCCAGACGCGAGTCGCGCGCGAGCATGTGCATGCCGGCGGCGCAGACTTTGCCTTGGTACGGGGCCGACACGAAACAGGCGATGGCTACGGGCAGGAAGGCGGCGAAGATCGCCAATCCGTCGGCCACCGTCAGGACCGCCGTACCGCTGAGCACCGGCGTGCCGAAACTGAAGAGGAAGAGGAGCGAGACGACGAAGCCGTACAGTCCTTGCGAGCCCGGGAGCACCATGAGCGTGATCACGCGGCCGGCGAGTTCCGGCTTCTCGCTGAGCAGACCGGCACCGGCCTGACCCACGATGCTGACGCCGATGGACGATCCGTAGCAGGGGAAGGCGACGCCGATGGCGGCCCCAAGAAGCGCCAAGCCGAGCGCCCAATGCGATGCGGTGGCCGATGGTGCAGCAGCCGCTGCGGTGGCGGCATCTTGCGCGAAAGCGGTGAGAGGGAGCAGCGCGGCTGCGACGCCTGCCAGGGAAAGGAGCTTCTTCATACAGGAAGAGGGGAGAGAGTGGGAAGAGAGGGATAAAGACGAGAGGTTACGACTGGGGGCCGATGCCGCGAGTGAACGGCCGGAACGGCCGGCCGCCGCCTTCGAAGAACTGGCTGAAGAATTCGACGAACTGGAGGCGTCCGGAGTGAATGAACGCGCCCATAGTGTTGAGCGCAATGTTCACGATATGTCCGGCGACGATGATAACAAACCCCACGGGAATGCCAATGTAGATTGGCAGGAGGCCGGAGACCTGCTGTGCCACCAGGTTGACGGCCAGCGCCAGCGCGCCGGTCACGAGACCCAGCGCCAGCAGACGGAGGTACGACAGCGTGTTACTGAGCATGCCCAGCACGAAATTCATCAAGCCGAGTAGTCCGAACAGCGGACGCACGTACCATGCCTTGCCTTGCCCCTTGCCCCATACCAGGAGGACTGTCGCGGCGATGAGCGCGTAGAGGGCCATCTGCTTCATGCTCGGGGGAGCGAATACGTAAAGGATGCCCGTTCCAATGAGGACCAGAGAGGTAGCGTCTTGCCAGAAGGCTCCCGCCACGTCGCCGTTGCGGAGTTTCGAGTACCCCGCGAGGAACATACCGAACGATAGGTGGGTCAAACCGAGCACGATGGACAAGTTCTGGAAGAAGGTGATGCCTTTCGTCTCGCTCAGGTTCCAGATCTGCCCTCGGAAGAGGTCGGCGACGCCGTCGCCGTTGGTGTCCAGCACCGACCAGGGCGCGAACGACTGCGCCTGTTGCGGCGACAAGCCGAACCAACCGCCGAAGGGGATGGAGACCAGGAAGGTGAAGATGCCGCTGATGAACAGCAGCCACCACAGGGGTGCTTCGCTGATGGTCTTCTTCGAGCGAAACAGGTAGATGCCCATGATGATGGCGAGCGTGATGCCGTATCCGGCGTCGGTGAGACACAAACCGAAGAAGAGGATGAAGAACGGCGCCAGGAGCGGAGTGGGATCCATCTCGGCCGCCAGTGGCAGGCCGTACAGAGTCGTCACGCTCTCGAACGGTTTGAGCCATTTCGGGTTGTCGATCAGCACGGGCGGCTCCTCGCCTTCCTCGGGCTTCACCTTCAGCACGGCCGAGGCCGTGATCTGCTTGTGGAGCTTCTTTTCGAGGTTGGTGAACAGCTTGGTGTGAATCCAGCCGAACAGCGTGACGGTATGCTTCGTCTGGATCATCGCCTCGCGGGCCGCCTGCTTCTCGTCCAGCCAGCGGATGAACTGCTGCACGCGCAGGAGGTTCGGCAACTCGTTCGACAGCTGGATCAGTCGCTTCTGGAAATCATGCGTCTTGCGATCGATATCCTTCTGCATTACCTCGATGGCCTGCGCGTCGAGCTCATTCTTCTTCTTGCCATGGACATAGGCGAGGCCGTAGTGCGAGAGATCTTCCTTCAAGCGCTTGGTCTTGCTGAAGTAAGCCGGCTCCTCTGCTGCATTCATGTCGTCCATGGCGAGCGGAGAGGCGGGGGCTTTCTCCTCCCCTTTCCCCAGGCTCTCGCGAATGCGCGTCAACTCGCCCGTATCGTGCTCAATCTTGTGCAGTTCGTCGATGATCCCGCGCACGTCGGTGTGTTCCACGGCCCGCATCACCTCTTCCTCCGTCGGCTTTTTCTGCGTGGCAGCGAGCGTGTCTTTCGAGGCGACTTCCGTCAGCTTTTGAATGGCGTACTCCAGCTCCGCGGAGCGGAAGCGCACCTCACTGTGGTCCACCGGGGTGGGGTCGCGCATATTGGTGATCTCGAGCACGCCTTCCTTCTGGAGTAACTGCAGCAGTTCTTCCTGTTTGGATTTGTGCGCGACGACCGCCACTTTCTGCATGGGGACAATGGCCATGATAGAAGGAGAGAAAGGGAAAAATTAGAAATCGAACGAGAGAACCTTCTGAACGAGCGATTCAATGATCTTACTGGCATGTTTCTTGTTGGCCGTGTCGATGTGGCCTTCCTCCGCCTCGGCGTCTTTCTCCACCTGTGCCAAAATCTTCTTCAGCTCCCCCTGCTCGAAGTGCGCCAACTCCTCGCGTGCAGCTTCGCGGGCTTGCTCCTCCTCTGCTTTCGCCATCTCCTCCACCGACTTGCGCGTTGCGCGATCCTCCTCCTCCAGGGTGGCAATGGCCGTCGCCACGCGCGTTTCCTCCTTCGTCTCAAGGTCGAGAATATCCTGGAAAGGATTGGCATTGATGTCCTCTTTTCGGCTTTCTTTAGCGGAAGTTGCGGCTGTCATACGGGGAGGGGGAATTTGGCGGATTGTACGGAAATGCACAAGGTAAGTCAAGGCTCTACGCGTGCACTCTGCTGAGAATTTTGAGTGCCATTGCCGAATGAACGAGTGCGCGCTATGTAGCAAAAGCGCGGAAGCAGGTCAAGGGGCTAAGACCCCACTTTGGCGGGTTTTCTTTCCTAAAGATAGGCACTTTCGCGAACGTACGACGAACCGAGTGAGGGAAGTGGAAAGCGGATGCCGCAGTCGCAGATCGCAAGCCTCCTGCTGTTCTGCGCTCGTGCGTTGCTCATCATCTGGAACTCCCCGCCGGCCCTCCCTACAATGCCACTCATGCGACGTGTACTTGCGGTGGCGTTTCTCCTCCTCGCCGGTTCGGCGCCTCTTCCTATTAAGGAGGTTGATTTCACAAATCCCATCGATGCGCTCAGTGTCGGCGTCTCGAATCCCGCGCAGCAGGTGGAGGTGAGCAGCTGGGAGAACGGCCGCTGGACCGACTGGCACCGGCTTGCGGCAGGTGGCGATGAAGATACGCCGGCGACCGAGACTTCGTTGCTCCTCTTCTCGTATCCGACCAATCGCATCCGCGTGCGCGGGGACACCGCTGCGTATGCGCTGCATCCCATTCGCATCTCGCACGATCCGGTTCAGTACCGAATCGCCGCGACAACGACGGTCACAGCGCCGCACATCCTCTCGCGCAGCGAGTGGGGAGCGGACGAGAGCGTGACCGTTGGCGATCGGCTGACGACGGCCGCGGAGCTCGACGCCGTCACGCGCAGCGACCAAGCGCCCACGCGCACGTTCAACTGCGAGCAGGCGAAGAAGAACTACCCGGAGGAATTCGCGGTGACGAAGACGGTGGCGACGTCGCCGGACGGAAAATTCTACAAGTGGCCGCTGCAGTACTCGCCCGCCATCCGCGCGCTCGTCGTCCATCATACGGCCGCGCAAATGAGCGGCGACACGCGCAGCGCGGTGGACCGCGTGCGTGCCATCTTCCAGTACCACGCGCAGAGCCTCGGGTGGGGCGACATCGGGTACAACTACGTCATCGACGAGAACGGTCAGGTGTACGAGGGGCGGCAGGGCGGCGACTACGTGGTGGGCGGGCACGCGTACTGCGCGAGCATCGGCACCGTCGGCATCGCGCTGCTGGGCAACTTCGAGATGGAGAAACCGACGGCGGATCAGATGGTGAGTTTGCAGTCGCTGCTCATCGAGCTGGGGAAGAAATACCAGATCGATCTCTCGAAGAGCATTCAGCTCCATGGCGAAGAGATTCCGCCCGTCGTCGGCCATGGCGAGATTCTCTCGACGCGGTGCCCGGGGTACTACGTGCGCGGCGTGCTCGACACGATCCGCGCCAACGTGCGCCAGGGGAAAGCGACGGCCGATCTGCCGTACCCTCCTCCTCCGCCCTACGCCGTGACAGGCGGGCCCGACGATGTGCGCTTGCCGCGCTCGGTCGCCATCGGCACGAATGGCGTGTTCCTCTACCCATCCGACCGCGTGATGGGAAAACCCGGCGAGATCGTCGACATGGAGTTCCGCTTCCGCGCGCTCGGCACGGCGCTGGCGCAGCGTGCGAAGATCGGGCCCGTCGTGCGATCCGACAATCGCATCGACGTGTGGTCGGCGACGGATATGGCGGCGCTGCATCTCTCCGATGCGCTGCTCCTGCCGAGGGCACTCCAGCCGAACGAGGAAGTGCCGATGCACCTGCGTGTCCAGCTGCCGCCGGATCCCGGCACGTACACGCTCACGGTCGGAGCGATCCGCTACACGCTTTCGGTGGAAGGCGCCGCCGTGCGCATCTCGCAAACGGAGAAGAAGCGCGTGCAGCGTGCATTGGGGAAACCACTGGCTCCCGTAGTAGCTGCTCCCGTAGAGGAGAAGAGCCTCGTGCCGTTCGATGGTCCCGGCATCCGCATCCGCCTCGTGCGAAACGAACAGACATTCGAGAAGGGCACGCTGATGCTTGGCATTCCCAATGCCACCACCGTCAACAGCGTGACGATGACGGCGGGCGACCTGCAGCTCTCGAAGGTGGAGGGCGACTGCCGCGCCACGCGCGGCGACGAGGAAATCGCGCGCGGCGTCGTGCGTATCAACCCCGGCGCGTTCACCACGAAGGTGAAGCCGTTTCCGAAAGGGGAGAACCAGTTTCGCGGCGTACTGGAATGCCGCGTGCTCGACGATCGTCTGGTGTTGATCAACGAGCTGCCGCTCGACGATTACCTGCTGGGGCTCGGCGAAGAGCCCGATACGCAGGCGTACGAGAAGCAGCGCGCGTTCGCAGTGGCGGCGCGTACCTACGCCGCGTGGTACCTCGACCCAAGCCATCCGAAGTTTCCCGGCAAGCCGTACCATGGGTCCGACAGCCCCGCGGAGTTTCAGAAGTACCTCGGCGCGACATTCGAGGCGAAGAACCCGCATTGGGTGCGCGCGGTAACCACGACGGCGAATACCGTGCTGAAGGTCGGCGATAAAATCATCAAACCGCCGTTCTTCTCGGCCGATGCCGGTCGAACGCTGAGCCCGGCGGAAGCGGGATGGAAGAACTTCCCCTTCGCCGAAGTGTTCGCGAGTAAAGACGACCCCTGGTGCGTCGGTCAGACACCCGCGGGCCATGGTGTCGGGATGTCGGGCTGCGGGGCGACCGGACAGGCGAACGATGGTCGTACGGCCGAGCAGATTCTGCAGTATTACTATCCGGGAACGTCGTTGGTGCAGTTAGTATCGAAGAAATGATCATTTCCCCTGGGCTGATCGCTTTCCAAAAATCAAGCCGCGACTCATTTGCGTTCCATTGCCGTCGCCTATACGATTCTCGCATGTTCGGTATCGGTTTTCAGGAGCTGCTGCTCATCTTGGCGATCATCCTGGTGCTCTTCGGGGGGAAGAAGATCCCCGAGCTGTCGCGCAGCATTGCGGAATCCATCAAGGAACTTCGCAAAGGCTTCACGGATGATACCCATACGAAGCCCGATCCGCCTCGCGATAAAACTCCTCAGCCGTGACCGGGGCCGTCACCACATTTGCCAATCATCTGCAAGAACTGAAGACGAGGATGTTCTACGTTCTCCTATTCGTCGTAATCGGCGCGGTGGTGGGGTACGTGAACTACTCCCCTATTCTCGGGGTTATCCTGCAGCCTCTCCGACGGCAGCCGCTCTACTACACCTCGCCCGCCGGCGGTTTTGAGCTGATGTTCAACGTCTGCATCTTCACGGGCTTGCTCTTGGCAGTGCCCGCCCTCACATACCATGTGTTCCGGTTCGTGGCGCCCGCGCTGCCGTCCAGGACCCAGAAGGTATTGATCCACTACATCGTGTCGTCGTGCGTACTGTTCACGATGGGTGCGGCGTTCGCGTACTTCGTCTGCGTGCCGGCCGCGCTCAACTTCCTAGGCGGATTCAGTTCGCCGCAAATCCACTCACTCCTCTCGGCACCGGAGTACCTCTCTCTCCTGCTGCGGTACATTCTGGGGTTCGGGCTGTTGTTCCAACTGCCGCTTCTCCTGCTGCTGCTCAACGCGGTGCAGCCCATCACGCCCTTACAGCTCCGTCATGCCGGACGGTACGTCATTCTCGCCAGCGCGGCGATCGCAGCGGTGCTCTCGCCCACGCCGGATATCGTGAACCAAACGATCCTCGCGGTTCCCATCATTGTTCTGTACTACGGATCCGCGTTGCTCATCTGGTACCTGAACCGAAAGTTGCCTCACCCCTTACCGGAATCAACGTCTCATGAACCGTAGGGCCCGATGCCGAAACCGGCATTCGCGCGTGCGGCTGTCGGTGCCGTGGCATCCGAGAAGATCGAAGTGACGTTGCGTATGATCGCGGTGATGCCAATGAGGGCGAAGAGGAGGGCGCCGCAGGCCGTCAGGAACTCGCGTCGCGTCATCTCTTTATGGAAGAGGGAGTGCATAGTTGTTTGACAATAGACAACTGCGGCACCGGTGGGTAGAGAGGCAGACAATCTTTTCTTTGCCTGGAAAGGGTAATTGCGCACGCCCGTGATCTCGAAACTGGGCACAGGTACCTATCTGGACGAAGAGAGGGAGAGCATGCTTTTTTATGCAACAAACAGGTGCCACTCAAGCTTGAAGGA
>CAZWBO010000007.1:0-35859 GCA_964632375.1 uncultured Candidatus Peribacteria bacterium
ACGAGGTATTCAGGGGAGTGACGGAGTGTTGCATTTCGAACTAGGATCTAGGACCCACCGACGCGGCGGTTAAGAAAAGCCCGGTGATGAGCCGGGCTTTTTTTGTGAGTCTTGAGTTTTGAAGAGCGATAAGCACGCTGCTAAGAGCCTGTTTAAAAAGCCGTCAAACGCGTGTCGTCCCTCGTCTCCGCTCGGGATGACACGCTTCGCTTCTTGTTTGAGAGCACAATCTGTCATGGTGAGAAGCCTGTCCTGCCTGCCCGTCCGTAGCGTTGCGAAGAGGGGAGCTTGCCGATGGAGAGACGAACCATGACAGAGGTACTTTTAAACACGCTCTAATGTTGTTTCAATCCTGAGGCCACTTGTCTTTTGCAATCTTGCATTCTTGCAGTGTTGAAATCTTTCTCCAGAGAGCGACGGCGCTCTGCGGGATGCAATATCTTTGTGTTGTTCACTTATCGAACACCTTCATCTCTGCATTGCATTATTTCGATGACTCAACCCTCATGAGTCGCTGTTCATGATTGGTTTTTTTGCTATCACCCTTTTGTGCGCCTTTACTAAAGACAAGTCGGTCACCTCTACTTTTTTCCCATGCGGAGCAATACGATGCCACTCGTTCCTCTCCCTCTCGGCTGGGTCTTCGTCGCGATCGCGGTCCTGATCTTCCTGTTAGGGAAGATCAAAACTCGCCCCGACCTCCGACGGGTCGAATCGGTTGTCATCGGCCTGAGCGCGACGCTCGGGCTGATGATCATCATCGTCGCATCGACAAGCCATGTCGCGTTCCTCGCGAGTGGCATCACCGCTGCGTCGGCGGGCTGCGCGCTCTTCGCGTGGCCGCGACGGGCGAGCAAGAGCTGACCGACCGGAGGGAGCGCTTCGCGCTCCCTCCCGGTACTTTTTCTCTGTAGACAGTGCCCAGGCGCAACGCAATCATTTTCTTACAAAAATACTCCCGAATTTTCTTGGCCGTTCGGAAAGACCTGGTTATAAAGATTCCCGTATGCCCCTCTCCCACTTCCGCGTGCGGGCCACCAAGCTCTACGACGTGCGCACGGCGTCGGTGGAAGAAATCTTCGGCGCGAGCGACGAGCACCTGCTGAACATCATCACGTGCGCCGGCTCGTGGGACACGCGGCTCGGCCACTACGATCAACGCTTCGTCGTGTTTGCAGAATCTACCGATATCATCCTATGAAAATCATGATCGTCTTCATCACGATCGACGTTTCTACCGTGGTCGTGGAGAACCAGATTGCCGATGAACAGACAACCAATTAGATTTTCGTACAGGAATTCTGCCGACGCCGCTTACAGAATGATACCGGCGCAACGGTACAAATAATCAGTATGAGCCATACGAATGGCTGAAGAAAAGTATTTGGCACACATAATCGAATTCGCGTTCTTTGCGTAAGAAGTGCGGTGCTGTCGCGTCTCAACTGTGAAGTTCCGCCCACATCATCCCGCTTTTGCCATGAACCCACAGAAGACATTGGTCGAATCCGGACCAATTGCCGCACAGGACGCACAGACATTCCGTGAGCCGGTCAAATCCCGTTACGAACGCACGCTCGGAGCGCAAGGAAGCCATCGTAAGAAGCAGAACGCGGTGTTGCTGAGCATCATCGTTCCGGTGTTCAACGAGCGTCCGAACCTGCGGCCGCTCGTGCAGCGCATCACGCAGAGCCTGCGCAACGAGCCGTACGGCTACGAACTCATCTTCGTCGACGATCATTCAAGCGACCGCTCGGTCGACATGATCCGCTCGCTTGCGAAAGATTCACCCGTGCAGGTGCTGCGTAAACGAGGGCGTCAGGGAAAATCATACTCGCTGCTCGAAGGATTCCAGCAGGCGCAGGGCAGCATCATCGCGATGATCGATGCCGATCTGCAGTACCCGCCCGAGAAGATCCCCGACATGGTGGAGCAGATGAAGGAGTACGACATCGTGGTGGCGAACCGCAAAGTGCGGCATACCTCCTTCCTGCGCTCCGTTCTCAGCCGCGGTTTCCAGTACGTGTTCGGCCGCATGATCCTCTCGCTCACAACCGACGTGCAGTCGGGGCTGAAAGTCTTCCGCGCCGACATCCTCACGCACGTGCAGATGAATCCCTCCGCATGGGGATTCGACTACCAGTTCCTCTACCGCGCGCGGCGTCTGGGTTACCGTATCGGGCAGAGCGACATTGTGTTCGAGGAGAGGAAGTACGGCGTCAGTCATGTAAACTTGCTGTCCACAGGACTCGAGCTCCTGTGGGGAGCGCTCCAGCTGCGGCTGAGTTACATCCCGCGCGATCTGCTGCCGTTCCTCTACTACCCGCACCTGTCCGAGTACCACACGCGAGGCTACGCCAACACGGTGGATTACCTGTTCCTTCCGGACATCATCAGCACGCGGAAGCATTTCTATAAAGAGACGGTCGTCCTGCTCGCCGTCATGGCCATCGCCGGCGCGCTGGGGGTCATCGGGCTCAGCTGGGCGACCGGCTACTCGCCGCTGCTGATCCTCTCCGGCGCGCTCGCCGTCGTGTACCTGGGGCTGATCCTCTTCAAGCTCTCGGTGGTACAAGCCGGCGCGAAGAAGAAGCCGGTGACGTTCACGAAAAGCGATCTCGATAGCATCACCGACGAGGAATTGCCGACGTATACGATCCTCATTCCGCTCTACAAAGAAGCGGAGGTGATCCCGCAGATCGTCACCGCCATGGGCCGCATCGATTACCCGACCGACAAGCTCGAGGTGATCATCACGCTCGAGGAGTACGACCACGAGACCATCAACGCCATCGCGGCGGCGAACCCGCCCGCGCACTTCCGCACGCTCATTTTGCCCGACGTGAAGCCGAAGACGAAACCCAAGGCGCTCAACGTCGCGTTCCTGCAGACCACCGGCAAGTACATCGCCATCTACGACGCAGAGATCATCCCGGATCCCGATCAACTGAAGAAAGCGTACCTCGCGTTCAAGAAGCATCCCCACATCGCCTGCTTCCAGACGCGTCTCGACCACTACAACGCGGATCAGAATTGGATCACCAAGCTCTTCAACGCGGAGTTCTCGTTCCACTACGATCTCTTTCTGCCCGGCATCCAGAAACTCGGGTACGTCATTCCCCTCTCGGGCCACAGCACGCACTTCCGCCGCGAGGTGCTGGAGGACATCGGCGCGTGGGATCCGTACAACTTGACCGAAGACTGCGACATGGGTATCCGCCTGTTCCGCAAAGGTTACCAGACCGAAATGATGGATTCTCGCAGCCAGGAAGAGGCGACGTGCAGCTTGGGCGCCTGGGTGTCGCAGCGATCGCGCTGGATGGAAGGCTTCATCCAGACGACCATCGTGCACCTGCGGCATCCCATCCGTCTGAAGAACGAACTCGGCGGGTGGAAGAAGCTGATGGCGTTCCTCATCCTCGTGCCGGGTAGCGTGATCATGAACATCGTGAATTTGTTCTTCTGGGTGCTGCTGTCGGCATGGTTTGTCTCGCACTCCACGGCCATCCAAACGCTGTTCCCCGGCCCGGTGCTGTACGTGTCGATCTTCTCGTTCGCCGTGGGCAACTTCGTCTTCATGTACCTCAACTTGCTGGGCTCGTACCACCGCGGGCGGTACCGGCTCGTCAAATACAGCCTGCTCTCGTTCTTCTACTGGCTGATGCTGGCCTACGCGTCGGTGCGAGCGATCGTGCATCTCGTGTTCAAGCCGCACCAGTGGGAGAAGACCAAACACGGCAGGCATCTCCTCACTCCCGTCTATGCAACTGTTCCCCTCGCTTCGTAGCAAGCGTTTCTCGAGTATCGAGTTTCCGCTGCTGCTCATCGTCTTCACCATGGGCATCGTGATGGCCTGGTACGTGTACGAGACCGGTCTCACGAAAGCACTCACCGACCAGAGCTCGCACCTGAATTTCTCGCGGCTCACCTTCGACAGCCTCACGCCTGGCGTGAGCCAGCTTGGGTTCTGGCCGCCGCTGCTGCACTTGCTACTCATCCCGTTCGTCGCGGTGCCGTTCCTCTACCAGACGGGCTTGGCCGGCGTGTTCGTGCTGCTGCCATGCCTCATGCTCAGCGTCATCCTCTTCTACCGCATCACGTTGCGTCTCACGAAGAACGAGATGCTCGCCGTCATCGCCGCGGCGCTGTTCATCCTGAATCCGTACGTCCTCTACTACTCGGTGACGCCGATGATGGAAGTGCTGTTCATGACGAACACCATGGCGGTCGCCTACTGCATGCTGCTGTGGCTCGACACCGCCAAGTTGCGCTACTTGTTGCTCGTGGGCCTCTTCGTTACCACGGCGTGCCTCTCGCGGTTCGAAGGATTCATGCTGCTGCCCATCACGGGATTGATCGTGCTCTTCGAACTCATCGTGCGACGGAGAAAACCCTACGCGGAGCTGGAGGCCCTCGTCATCCTCTTCACCGTGATGGCGGTGGTGGGAATAGCCATCGTCATGATCTACAGCTGGGTATACGGCGGCACGCCGTTCGCCTTCACCGGCGGCGACTGGCTGCGCGATCCGGCGGCGAATCTGCGCCCCGCACGCTTCAATCTGCTCAACACCTTCCGCGACGCCATCGCGGCGTCGTACTACATCATCGGGCGTCCGCTCGTGCTCGTCTCCGGGCTCAGCTTCCTGGCGATGATGACCATCCAGCACCGCCACCTGCAACCCTACGCGGTGCTTCTGATCCTCGGCTCGCCGCTCCTGTTCGTATTCGTGGCGCTCTACACCGGTTCCATCACCATCAATGTGCCGGAGCTGCCGCCGTACAACATCTTCCACAACGACCGCTACAGTCTCACGTGGCTCGGCTTCGCCATCCTCACGCCCATCCTGCTGTTCCACGACATCGAGACGCGCGTGCGCTCAAAGAAGTGGCTGCACTCGTTCATCCGCTCGCTCGGCACCATCCTGCTCGTCATCCTCTCGCTGAACGCATCGGTGCAGTTCGTACGCATCGCCTTCATCGACCGATTCGATGCCATCCGCCGCAACATCAACTCGCCGGTGCCCGGGCAGATGCAGATCGCGCGCTATCTGCGTCAGCACTATACCTATGGCAAGGTGCTCTCGGGCCGCGTCGATAACGATCCGATCTTCGCTGCGGCCGGCATCCCGCTCGACGACTTCATCTACGAAGGGAATTTCCGCTACTTCGAGCAGGTGATGAAGGAACCGTGGTTCTTCGCGCAGTGGGTGGTGATGCACAGCCCGAAGCCCGGCGGCGACGGATGGGTGGAGCGGAACGAGGCGATTTACAGACAGTGGGGAACGTCGGAGGAGTTCAACACGTACTACGATCTCGTTCTCGATAACGGCGAGCGCCGCCTGTACCGTTTGAACGAGAATCATTTGCTGCAACTGCTGAAGGCGCGCAAATACAACGTGCGCAGCGTGCCGTCGCTCAATCCGCAGATCACGCAGTGGAATCCCTCGACCATCTACGCCGACATGAGCAAACCGCAGCCGTCGATTCTGACGCCAAGAGAACTGGCCGCATCGAAGGGGACAGTGAAGAGCGAATTGCTGGATTTCTACTGGAACCGGCTGAAGCCGGATTTCGAGCGCGGCTACTACGACGACGAGGCGCGCAAAGGGAACTCCGAATCGCAGAGCTACGCGCTGATGCAGTCGCTGCGCGTGGATGACCCCGATACGTTCGAGACCGTCTGGCAGTGGACGAAGAAGCATCTGCAGCGGCCCGACGGATTGTTTGCGTGGAAGTTCACCGTGACCGCCGCGGGCACCGCGACGATCGACGACGCGAACAGCGCCACCGACGCCGACACCGACATCGCGCACTCGCTGCTCCTTGCGAGCAGTCGCTGGGCCAAGCCCGAGTACCGCGCCGAAGCGCAGCGCATCATACAGGGGATCTGGACGATCGAGACCGCGCCGTCGGCGAACGGCCGCCACGTCATCGCCGGCAATTGGGCCAGCGAGAGCGGTACGCTCGTCATCAACCCGTCGTACTTCTCGCCGGTCGCGTACCGTCTCTTCCGGAGCGCGGATCCGAATCACGACTGGGAGGATGTGATCCGCACCGGCTACCGCGATGTGGAAGCGGGCTCGCGCCTCGTGCAGCAGTCTGAAGGGAAGTTCCTGCCGCCCGACTGGATGCAGCTGAACCTCGCCACGAACGAGTACTTGCCGTTCACGTTGCGACAGAACTCGCTCGATTCCTCATTCGACGCGTTCCGCACGCTCTGGCGCATCGCGCAGGATGCGACGAGCGCTCATGAGCCGGCAGCCACGGCCTACCTCGCCAAGATCGATTCGTTCGACAAGGAGTGGCAGGAACAGAATCGCCTGTGCACCCTGCATATTTTCTCGTCGCCGGATGACGCATGCCACTTCGACCTCGGGACGCTCGCGGCGCCCGTGAGCAAGTGGACGGTGACGGATCCCGCCATGGCGCGCAGCATGCTCGAGACGTACGTATTCGCGCCGGGCAAACTCATCCTGCCGGCGAAAGCATCGTTCTACGAGCGCAGCTGGTACTGGTTCATGCTATGGCAGTGGAGCCACACGGAGTATGTGAGTACTACATAAGGGAAGATTGCAAGAATGCAAGATTGCAATAAGCCCAACAGAAAACCCAAGAGTTCAACTCTTGGGTTTTCTTTGCAATCTTGAAGTCTTGCAATCTTGCAATCTTCACCCCCAGTGTCTTCACCAACCAGTATTCGTCGCCATCTGCAACGCATAATCCCCCCACCAAATGCCTGCAGATGGGCCGCCGTTGCACTGGCCGTCGGAGCCGCCGGGGCCCTTCACCCAGAGGTACGCGTCGATGAGGCCGTTGCCTGTATCGGTCGTGGGCGTGTGGCCGAATGCGCGGCCGCCCGGATTACACCACTCGAACGAATCGGCCGGCCCGCGGCCGTTGCGGCCCGTATCGACCACGAAGTGCTTGCCACCCACCGCCTGCGAGATCTTCTCGCCGTAGGTCCTATTGGAATCGTCGGTCATGAAGTTCGATACGTTAAGGGCGAACCCGTCGGCCTGGTCGATGCCGGCCTGCTTCAACCTCCACCCGATGGCGTCTTCCGATACCCAACCGGAGTGACCGGCATCGAGGTACACCGCCACGTTGCCTTGCGACTTCAGCGTCTGCACGGCCTCGCGCAGCAACGAGAGACGGGTACTTTGATCCTGCTGCGACAGGCAGGTCATGCCGGCGAGCGCGTCGGGCTCAAGCAGCACGGCCGCCTTGTCGTTGCCGATAGCGTTCGCCATCGTGCGGATCCAGTTGCGGTACGCGTCGGGGCTGCCGGAACCACCGGCGGAGTATCCGCCGCAGTCGCGCTGCGGGATGTTGTACGCCACGAGCACGGGCAACGCGCCCTGGTTCTTCGCGGCACCGATGGCATTCGTCACGTCACGCGAGAGATCGCTATTCCAGTTGCCGAACCAGAACGTTTCCGGCTGCTGCGCGATCTTGTCCATCTTCGCCGCGTCGGCTGCGCGCCCTTGCTGACGCCACTGTTCGGCCTGACGCTTGGCATCGGAATTCTGATTCACGTACAGCTTCGCTCCGGCAAAGACGTTGTTCGTCGATCCGCGCACCACGACCGCCGGCAGCGACGAGCTCGACGGGAGCGGCTGCGCGCCGACAACGGAGCTGGACGACACGCTCGCCACGGGCGGCGCATCGGGCGCGCCGTTGAAAATAGTCACCGTCTTGGTGGCGAGAATGCGCTTGCGCCCGTCCGTCGCGCGGAACGTGAGCGTGTACGGGCCGCTGCCGCGCCACTTCCAGCCCGAGACATCGACCTGCGCCTCTTTGTGCGGAGCATCGTTGAAGTTGTCCTTCATCGCATTGAGCTGGCCGTCATCCACGCTCCAACTGATGTCGTAGCCCTTCATGTCCCAGTTGGGGACCACCGCCTTGAACGGCTGCGTGCCCTGCACGGTGGCGTTCTGAATCGGCCACCACACTTCCATCGAGAGCGTCGCCGGGGCAGACGGCTGATCCGAAGAAGATGAGGAAGAGGATGGAGAGGACATGGAGCTCGCGAGCGGTACCACCACATCCTGCATAGATGAGACACTCGATGAATTGTCGGTCACCACCTGGAGAGTATCCGAATAGGAAGATGACGAAGTGGATGACGCATCAAAAGATGAAGATGAGGACGATGACGCATCGCTGCTACTCGTCGGTGGCGTTAGGCCGTCCTTCTGGACCGTCACCGTTCGTTCGCCGATCGTCTGGCCCTGCTGGTCCACCGCGACGAACGTGACCTTGTACTGGCCGGCATCGTTCCAGTTCCAGTTCGTCAGATCCACCTGCGCCTCTTTGTGCGGGTAATCCTGATCGCTGTTCTGCATCGGGTTTCGCTGACCGCCGTCGACCTGCCAGAACATCTCGTACGTGTCGACCGGACGATCCTTCATGATCGCCTTGAACGGCTGCAGACCGGTCGCGTTTGCGCCTTCCACCGGCCACCAGCTCTCGAGGTTCGGGCTCTGGTCACCGGCGGTCACGCCTGGTCCGATGGTCACGACCAACACCGCCGCGAGGCTGATGACGGCACCGGCGATGCGGCGCGGCGAGCGAGTAAAGAAGCGTCGGAGCGCCGACTGCCTATTGGTGTGAGTCCTGCGCGCATTCTTTTTGCGCACGAAAGATTGTTTCCGCATGCACAAGCGGGGGAAAGAATAAGGGAGCCATTTGAGGCTAGGCAGCGACGAAATGCGTGGCAAGACTTACAGAGTCTTTCTTGCGAGAAAGTTCTTTTGGAGCAAAACGTATTTTTATGCGGATCAGCGTCACATCCAACGCTCGAATGTGGGAATAGACGCAAACTCCTTAAGTGATCCATACAACTTTTTTTTCATAGCACAATATTTTCACGCAGATTTTGGCGTCGAACTTGCGCATGTGAGGCAGCTCGACGATTGCCGTTCTGCCGAGGCAAGTCACTCGTTGCAAGAAAGCGTTCTCCCATTCGTCTCCCACACCGTATGACTACCCCACGATCCACATCATCGGCTGTCGCCGGGCTCCTCCTCTTCTCCGCGCTGTTGCTCGGAGCATGTTCGAATACCGATACGACGGACAGCGGCAGCAGTGTGAGTTCCGACGAAGGATACTCCTACTCGTCCGATGAGTACGGCGCGGCCGACACGTATTCGTCGTACGACCAAGCCCTGACGGCCACGGGCGGCATCACTGATTTCTCGTCCAACGCGGCCTCGTTCTAGTGCGCCGCATAAAAGAGGAGAACCGGGCAACCGGTTCTCTTCACGGTGCGCCTGCCGTCAGTTCTGCCCGTTGCGGAGCTCCGCGATCTCGGCCGGCGTGAGCGCGCGATTGTACAGCCGCACGTCATCCATCAGCCCCAAAAAGTTACTGCCGTAATTGTAACTGCCGATCTGCACAGACGATGCACCCACATTGATGGCCGTGCCGCCGACCGTGGCGGTCGTCTCGGCGAGCCCGTCGACATACAGCTTGACCAATCCGGTCACCTTGTCCCATGTGGCCGCCACGTGGTGCCACTGGTCGTCGCTGACGGTGCTCACGCCGCTCACCCAGCCCGTCACCCCCGCCAGCGAAAAGGAGAGTCGCCCCGGCGATCCGACGCCGACCGCAAGTTTGAAGCTGTTGTCCCCTTTCGTGATGATGTAGTTGAGGCTTGCCTTCGATGTCCTGATCCACGCCGTCACCGTGATGGCGGTCGTCGGGTTCATTGTCGGCGCATTCGCTGCCTCGACGTACGTGCTGGACCCATTGAAGCTGAGACTGCGCGGGTCGGAGAACTTGATGCCCGGCGGCACCGTGCTCGACGCTGTCGGCGGCGTCACGCTGAAGCCACCTGTATTGCCATTATTGGACGCATCGAACGCCGATGTTCCACCCGCCTGATCGAACTTCCAGTACCCGCCAAGACCGCAGTCGAGCGCCAACACGACATCGGCGCGGCCGAGGAAGTACGACGACACGCGCGGCTTCGATCCTTCTTTATAGATACGGTATCCCGAGTAGTTCGGGCACGGTTCGGTCACATCGTGCGGCAGTACGGGCAGGTACGTGGGCACGAGCGACGACTCCAGGTTGACGCAGGTGGAATCCGTCCCCACGAACCCTCGGCGGCAGATGGCAATGGCAATCTCGGACAACGGAGGGAGGAACGATTCCGCAGGAACGATGCCGCGATCGATGAAGAACTGATCGACCGCGCTCTGGACTTGCTTCACTTGGCTGAGACGGTCGGCGTCTCGAGCGGCCGTGACCTGTTTCGTCGGGTTCACCGCATATACCACGATGCCGGCGAGGAGCGCGATGATCCCCACAACGAGGAGGAGTTCAATCAATGTGAACCCCATTCGTCGCCATCGCACATTCAGGTGCGGGGAGCCGCGTTGCGGAACAGTCATTGCGGGCCATCGTATCTGTCTGCGCACCCGGAATCCAGCGACAACGCGATGCAGACCACTCGACAGCGTACCGTTCTTAGTGTCCCCCTCGGGGAATGGGTGAAAACCCCCCGCCTTCAGGCGGCGACTTCAGTTTGATCTCTCTGCGTCACCTGTTACGGTATGCCACTTTATGCGGCACTACCGAACGACGGCCCACAGCAAGTACGATCTCAAGGTCCACCTCGTCTGGGTGCCCAAGTATCGTAAGAAAGTACTCCATGGCCTTGTGCAGGAGAAAACCCGTGATCTCATCCGACAGATCTGCACGGAGAACGACGTGGAGATCATTTCGGGGAAGGTAGCTGTTGACCACGTCCATCTTTTCGCCTCATTTCCGCCTCACCTCTCCATTTCTGATCTGATGCAGTGCATCAAAGGGAAAAGCTCCTACAAGCTCTTCAGCTTGTTCCCCGCTATTCGCAAAACCTTCTGGGGTTGCCATTTCTGGGCGAGGGGATACCTCGCCGTCACCAGTGGGACCATCACGGATGACATGATCCAAGAGTACATTGAGAAGCAGGAAGGGGAAGATCTCCACCATGGTCCCATCAATCTGAGTGACGAGCACTTCAGTGCCAGCTGAACCTACCAGCTTTCAGCTGGTAGTTGTTCAGTGATAAAGAATTTGCAATCGGTGATAACCTCACGCTTCATCTTAAAACGTTCGATGCCGTACTAAACGGCCTAGGTAAGTGTTGGCCTATATAAAAAATGCACTGTGAATCCTAGCCCGGCTGTGTTTTGGAGGAAAGTTCTGAACATAATCCTGAACCATTCAGAGTGAATGATTGCCTACACACCCTTAGCTTGCAAGTAAATGAATGCGGACGCTCTTTTTATCATGCGTAGTGCAATAAATCGTGTCATCAATTTCTTGCATGGTGGCTTTGTTACACTTTATTTGCCAACGCTGTCCGCTGTAGCAGCTGAGGGTTTGGGTTTTATCATCATCAAAATCACCATATCGCGCAAAGCCGTTATATTGATAGTTGCAAGAAACATCTATGTCATATTTCGCCTGTGCAGTGCAGGCGGTCAGACTTATTAGGGCGAGAACAATAGCGAAGGGGCGCATGAGGGGAAGTATGCTCGTGCCTTTATCCATTCACAATACTAGCCTCTAGGGGAACGTTCCGTAATTATTGATCAATGACCGTGGGAGCGTAGCTCATGCCCACGCTTCCTCGTGCGACAGAAGCGCCGCGTTCTTCTTGTCTCGTTGTTCGGCAATGGCGTTCCACACCTCGTCTTCCTCGATTTCGAGTGCAAGTTCGAGGAGACTGAGTGCTTTGGTGTCAGGAGAAACATCGTCGCGTTTTGCCAGTGCCGAGAGTGCCGCATCGATATCCGCCGGCAGGCTCATACTCAGTCGTTTCTTCGCAGTGGGCATGATCGAAGAGAAAGATATCTACAGTGAAACGTGAGCATTACTCCTTTGCAAGTCGGCTCATCCATAATCTTTCCCTACACTTTCCCCCCGATATTGCTCCGGTACTGCAGCGCCTCCGCCACGTGCTGCGGCTTGATGCCGTCGCTGCCTTGTAAGTCCGCAATCGTCCGCGCCACTTTGATGGTGCGGTGGTAGCTGCGCGCGGAAAGCCCCAATCGCTCCACGGCCTGCCGCAGCAGTTGTTCCGACTGCGCATCCAGTGGGCACAACGTGTCGATATGCTTCACGCTCATCTCTTTATTGGTGGAAATGGACATGCCGCGGAAGCGGGTGCGCTGGCGCTCGCGGGCGAGCTCCACGCGCGCGGCGATCTGCTCCGTCGTTTCCGTGCCCTCGTTCGGTTTCTTCTGCAAGTCGCCGATGGGCACGGGTTTTACGTCAATAGTGAGATCGATGCGGTCGAGGAGCGGCGCGGAAATCCGCCGCTCGATCTTCTTGGCCGAGCCCGCGCTGTACTCCGCCGGGTTCATCGCCGCGACCATGATGAAATCCGCCGGGAACGTGATGCTCCCCTGCGCGCGCGTGATGGTGATGTGGCGATCCTCCAGCGGCTGCCGCAGCACTTCCAGCACCTGCGCGGGAAACTCGGCGAGCTCGTCTAAAAAGAGCACGCCCTTGTGCGCCAGGCTGATCTCGCCCGGGCCGGGAATCTGCCCGCCGCCGACGATGGACACGCCGCTCGCGGTGTGGTGCACGCGGCGGAAAGGGCGCGATTGAATGAGCGGCGTGTCTTTCGGCAGCAAATTCGCCACCGAGTAGATCTGCGTCACTTCGATGGATTCCTGTTGCGTGAGCGGCGGCAAAATGCCGCGGAACGCGCGGGCGAGGAGTGTTTTGCCGGAGCCCGGCGCCCCGCTCATGAGCACGTTGTGGCCGCCGGCCGCGGCGATCTCGAGCGCGCGCTTGGCCTGGTCCTGTCCGCGGATGTCCGAGAAATCCACATAGTCCGTCATGTCGTACGCGGCGCTGGCGGGGGGGTCGATGGGTGTGGCCGCGCGCTCGCCCGTCAGCACCGCTACCAACTCGGTCAGTGTTTCCGGCGCGACGATCTCGAGCCCCGGAATGAGCGCCGCCTCCGCGCCGTTCGCCGCGGGCACGACCAATCGTTTCATGCCGTGCTTCACGCAGCCGATAGCGGCGGGCAGCACGCCCGACACGTGGCGCAACGATCCATCGAGCGCAAGCTCGCCCAGGAAGGCGGTTTCCTTCAGTATTTCTTCCGCAATATCCGCGCTGCCGAGCGCGAGCATGATGCCGAGTGCGATGGGCAGATCGAACCGCGGACCTACTTTGCGGATGTCGGCCGGCGCGAGGTTGACGGTGATGACGCGACCGCTCGGCAATTTATAGCCGCTCGAGCGCAATGCCATGAGCACGCGCTGCTTGCTCTCCTGCACGGCGGTGTCGCCGAGCCCGACGATGAAGAACTTGAATTCGCCGCCGGTGGCGGCGACTTCGACGGTGATCTTGGCGCTGTTGAGCCCGATGTTGGCAAAGGAGGTTAATTGCGTGAGCATGAGTTAAGGAGGTAACGGAGGAGGGAGCGGAAGAAGTGGTGGCAGAGTAATGGTGAGCGGAGCCGAACCAAGAGGAGTGTACTATCGTACACCTGTTGAAGCAAAGAGCTGTCGTGGACTGATGTAAAAAAATGTTGTGCTGATAAGAATCAGGAATCTAGAATCAGGAATCATGAAGAACGATATATTCCGGTATGTGAACGACGGCGCGACGATCCGTGTTGGTTCCGACGGCGAGGAGATGGCTGTCCGTTACCTGCGCTCACTCGGGTATGACGTACGCGGGCGCAACCTGAAGCTGGGCCGCGACGAGATCGACATCCTCGCATTCGATCCCGTCGATGGCGTGCTGGTGTTCGCGGAAGTGAAATCGCGCGCGAAGAGCAGCGATGATTTCCGACCCGATCTGAATTTGGATGCGCGGAAGAAGATCGCGCTGCGGCGCGCTGCGCGGAAGTGGGTGGCCCAACATGCATACGAGGGCGGCTACCGGCTCGATCTTGTCTGTATTGCGGCCGGACAGGTGGTGGATCATTGGAAGGAGCTGAGTTGGGAGTGAGAGGGGAATGAATACAAGACTGCAAGACTGCAACTCCCAAAGACGTTGCGGAAGTCATGAATACTAGGAGAGCGGGCCTTCGGCCCGCGGCTGTCGATCAACAACCAGGAAACCTCGCCAATCCAACGAAAGAACAATCTGCGTCACCACTGCGTCACCAGCGTCAGCCGATCGTCGATCAATGCGTGCACGGGATACTGCGCGGCATCTCGTGTGGCGAGCGTCTTCTGCCAGATCGGCTTCTTCTTCTCGCCTTCCAGCAGAAGCACGCGGCTTTTCACGTTCATCAGCACCTGCAGCGTCACGCTGATGCGATCGCGCACGGCGAATCGGTCCGTTTCGGTGTGGATCACGAGGCGGTCGCCGATGGCTTCCGGCGGCAGCGGCGGGAACAACGATGCCGTGTGCCCGTCCTCGCCCATCCCCAGCACGACGATGTCGGGACCCTCGCCGCGCAGCAGCGAACCGAGCTGCATCTCGTACTGCTGCACGCATTCATCCATCTGCAGCGAGGTATCGGGCAACAGCACTTGGTCGTCCGGAATGCGTACGACATCGAGCAGCGAATCCCACAGTAATTTCTGATTACTCTCCGGGTGCGTGTCCGGCACGTAGCGGTCATCCAGCAGGAAGAGCCACACTTTGGTCCAATCAATCTCTTTTTGCGATCCCATCGCCTCGTAGACAGGCCGCGGAGTGCTGCCGCCCGAGACCCCCAACGTGCATCGGCCCCGCTCATCGATCGCCCGCCTCACACACTCGCCGATCACTTGCACCGATCGCATGCAGAACTCCGCGTGCGACAATGTCTCGATGAGGCGGTAATCCATAGAGTAAGTGTAGCGCATTGGCTCATTTAAAAACCCTCCTCGGATTCCTTCATCGATACACCACCTGCCCCGCCAATCGCAGATCGACGTACGCGCTCGCCGCGCCGACGCCCACGGCCTGGAGGAACGTGCGGTACCGGCGGAATTGTTCCTCCAGCGGGCTCGAGAGATCGAACCACAGGCTGATGCGCTCGGTGGCCAGGTGAAACTCGCGGGCGCGCAGGTAGATGGTGCGATGCGCGATACGGTAGCCGAACTCGCCCGTCAGTAGTTCCTCCGCTTTGCGCATTCTTTGGAGCAAATCCGCGGATGTGAGTCGCGTGCCCGGCGTGGGCCGCACGACGAAATCCGTCACAGTAATGACGGGCAGTTGCGACCCGGATGCGACGGCCGGCGCCGTCATGTAGATGCCGTTGTCGGTGAGGTAATCGACGAGCCCCACCACAGGGGCTGCCGGATGGGTCGTTATCGCCGTCCGCACGGTGCCGCTCCCTGTTTGCACGGCTCCGCTCGTCGTGACAGGAACGGGAGGAGTATCCGGTCCTTTGAAGACGAGCTTCGCTGCAAACGGCCGCTCGGTCACGCGCACGATAAGTAAGGAGGGAAAATGCTTGCGTGCCGTCACGGTGTCGATGTCCGGTACTGCGCGCCGCAGGAGCGGCTCGATTTCGCGCGCAGAGAGAAAGAGCAGGTGCCGCCCGAACAGCGGGGCGAGCGCAGTGCGCACTTTCTCGACGTCGAGCCGCGCATCCTGGCGCTCGATGCGGATGGATCGCACGCGCACAAGCGGCGAGAAGAGCACCGCACCCGCAGCGACAATCGCGGTGACGAATACGATGACCGCGAACCACCGCCGTACCCATTGCACCACATCGACGCCGCGCTTGTGCCACTTCCGCCACGTGCGCGCCCACCGCTCGCCAGACCCGCGCACACGCCGGGCATGGCGCTTGCGCACGAACTTCTGCATGGCAGGAGACGTCTTGCGGTTGAACTGACGTGGCAACGGCCGCTTCGGGCGCTTGAGCATGGTCGGCATTCTATACTACCGCCGACTAATCGCAGCGGGGGCTTGTGTAACTTATATTGCTAAATTGTTACATTGTTAAATTGCTGGCAGGGCACCCCGCGAATCGCTTGTCCGCCCGGCCCGGTCGTTCGGACGGGCGGACAATTTAGCAATTTCCCCCCAGGGGAAGATCTGACATCCTACCTATGTGAAAGTCGCCATTATCGCAGATTGGCTGACAACCTTCGGCGGCGCCGAGCATGCCATCGCCGAATGCGTGCGCGTGTGGCCGGATGCGCCGCTCTTCACCACCGTCGCACGGCCCGAAAAGATCGGCATGTTGCGGTCGAAGAAGATCCACACGACATCGCTGCAGAAGTGGTACCGCCTCGTCGGCAACCATCAGGTTCTCCTCTCGCGCATGCCGCGGGCGGTGGAGGACATCGACCTCGATGCGTTCGATATCATCCTCAGCTCCTCGCACGCGGTGGCCAAGGGCATCGTGCCGCCGAGCCGCGCCGTACACGTGTGCTACTGCCACACGCCGATGCGCTACGCGTGGGAGATGGAGGATCAGTACCTGGATGATTTTCGCGTGCCGCGCTTCCTGCGCCCAACCATCAAGCGCCGCTTGAAAGAATTGCGCCGCTGGGATCTGACGACCGCCAAGCGCGTGGATGTCTTCATCGCGAACTCCACCGAAACCCAGCGCCGCATCCGCGACGTGTACGCGCGCGAGGCCGTCGTGCTGCCGCCGCCGGTGGCGGATCACTTCTTCCATCAGCCCCTCTCGCAAGCGAGAGGCGGTTCGTACCTGGCGCTCGGGCGCCTGGTGCCCTACAAGCGATTCGATTTGCTCATCGACGTGGCCAATCAGTTGCAATTGCCGCTGCGCATCGCGGGCACCGGACAGGAAGAGCAGCGGCTGAAGAAGCTGGCCGGCCCGACGGTGGAATTTTTGGGCTTCGTGCCGGATGAAGATTTGCCGTCGCTCTACGCGACATCGAGAGCGCTGCTCTTCCCGCAGTTCGAAGACGCGGGCATCGTGCCGCTGGAGGCGCAGGCATGCGGGCTGCCGGTGATCGCCTATGGCGCGGGCGGCGCGCTGGATAGCGTGAAGGAAGAAGTGACGGGTTTGTTTTTCCCGCAACAGAGCGTTGAGTCAATAAGCGAAGCCGTGCGGAAGTTTGAGGGAATGTCTATCGATCCGAAACGGATACGGGAGCATGCGGAGCAATTTTCGGGAGCGAGGTTTCGGAGGAGATTAGAAGAAATTGTGAGCGAATTCACGACAAACTTGAAAATCAACAGTCAAAAACATATTTCTTCTTTCCTTCTGTAACAGCTTCCTTGTATAAAGGGCCTTCTTAACTATGAGTTACTCCATACCCAAGAAATTATTTCTCGGAGCAGTTCTACTTCTGATCGCTCTTTATGGGTTCAAAATTTTTGTAGCTGCACTCGATTCAAATGGGTGGGATAGCCCTGGTGGATTATGGAATCTGCTGACTTTCCGCTGTGAATCCTACAGTACCGGCAGCGATGACTGTGATCCTCGAGGCTGCGTCAGCAGTAAGCCTGACGATTTAGCTTTATGGAAAACCTATCGCAATAGCCAATATGGATTTACCATACGTTATCCGTTGGATAGGTACACGATTGAGGAAAAGAAGGACCGTGTACTACTGCTTTCCGCACGCAGCTATCCGCAGGGTATCCCTGATTCAATCATTTTTACGATAATTCACACGTCAATTCAGAAGGAAAAAGAAAAATATAAGGGGGATCCCATGGCTACGTGGAGTCCTGGACCACCAGTAAGAGTAGATATTTACATGTACGATCAGAAAGTGCCCGGTAGGCAACATATAATTTTTCTTCTTTCTCCAGATAGTTCGCTTGCTCCATCCAAAGAAGCTGATTTTATTCAGGCGGAAGTTATTGCAACAATTCCTCAATCATTAAAGAAGCTCAATGGAGGACACTGCGAAGGAATTAGATCTGAACTAGAGTATGTGATCGGCTCCGTTAGCTTTACTTCTCAGTAGGATTATTTGCATCAAGAACAGATGCGAACCCTTATTCATAATGCGTCCACAATCGAATCACTTTCACCACGCGTTCCTTCTGCACTATCTGGTAGACGAGCCGATGCTGGATGTTGATGCGACGGGAGTACGCACCTTCGAGATCGCCGAGCAATCGTTCGAAGGGAGGCGGCGTACGCAATGGGTCTTCGGCAAGTAAGGCCAGCAAGCGCTTCGCCTTCGCGGCAAGTGGCGTATTCTTCAGCTTTTTCGCATCCTTCACCGCCTGCTTGGTGTACACGAGGCGGTACGTCATAAGTCAATTTCTGTCGCGCAGCTATCGATTGGTTCTTTGAGCCCGCGCTTGATCGATGCTGCCATCCCGGGAATGGCAGAAAGGTGAAGAGTCTCTTCGATGGAGCGCCAGTCTTCTTCGGAGAGAAGCACGGCGTTCCCGTTCTTCCCCGTGATCAGTACCGGTGCATGGCCATGCTGAAGGCGCTCGATTAGCCGATACAGCGTTGAGCGCGCAGTGGTTGCAGAGACGGAAGGCATGTCTCTATCGTACGCTTTTACGTACGTATGAGCAAGCTTATTTCCCCGCCGATTCCTGATCCCCCTCATCCTCAATCTCCCCGACCAATTCCTCCAACGCGTCTTCCAGCGTAACGATGCCCACCGTTTTCTCGCGCTCGCGCACCACGGCGATGTGGATTCTGCGGCTGCGGAAGTGGGCGAGCAGGTCGTCGCAGCGCATGGCGGCCGAGACGAAGAGAATTTCGCCCGTGAGCGAGTCGACTTCAGATGCATCCTTTCCTTCCACGAGCGCGCCGAGGATGTCGCGCGAGAGGGCGAGGCCGCGCACGTCGTCGAGCGAGGCGCCGACGACGGGGTAGCGCGAGTACGAGTGGTCGAAGACGATCTTCGAGGCGTTGCGCACCGTTGCAGTCGCTTTGATGGCGATGATCTTCGCGCGCGGCGTCATGATGTCGCGCGCGCGGCGGTCGTTGAGGATGAATGCCTTCTGGATGATCTGCCGTTCGTCTTCGTCGATGTGCCCCGCGCGGCGGCCGATGCTCGCGAGCGCGCGGATCTGCTCCTCGGTGCCGATCTTCCGGTTGCCGCGCTTGAAGAGGCCGACGATCTTCTCGAGCACGATGACGAGCGGGTACAGCGTGTACACCAGCACGAGCAGCACCGGCGCGGAAAAGCGCGCGATGAGCGGCGCGTAGTGCGCGCCGAGCGATTTGGGAATCACTTCCGAAAAAATGATGGTGGCGAACGTGAGGATGGCGGTGATGATGCCGATCGCCTCGTGGCCGTACAAATCGATCGCGCGTTCGCCGATGAGGATCGGCCCGAGGATGTTGACGATGTTCGTGAAAATGACGACGACGATGACGGCGCGCTGCAGACGCAGCACGAGCGACCGCAGGGCGGTGGCGCCCACCTTCTGCCGCACGACCATTTCTTCCACTTCCACTCGCGAGATGCTGAGCATGGCGGAATCCACCATCGCGAGAACGCCGGATGCGAGGATGAAGAGGACGAAGAGAAGGAGGAGTTCTGCCATGGAGGGTGCCGCGCCACCATTATCGAAAGCGGGTGACACGTGCGGGAAATCATAGCAGAACGCGCCTTTGCGTGTAGGCAATTCCTCGCGAAATATCGCAGTCGGATTGGCAACCGTTTCTACGCTACCATAGCGGCATGCACCGCGATCCCGCCTCACACAAAGGAGAGAACGGCACGGTCGTCGTCATCGGCGGCTCGCGCCATCAGCACGGGGCGCCGCTGTTCTCGGCCCTCGCAGCCGAGGCCGCCGGCGTCGATTTGCTCCATGTCGCCGTGCCCGCGAGCCATCAGTCCATCGCGCGCATGATGAGTCTGAACTTCCAGGTGCACCCCTTCGTCGGCGACGATCTGATGATCCGCGACGTCGGAACATTGCTCGAACTCATGGCCACCGCCGACTGCGCCGTCATCGGGCCGGGGATCGGGCGGTCGCAGGAATCCCTCGTCGCCGTGCGCTCGCTCGTGGCGTCGGCGCAGTGCCCGCTCGTGCTCGATGCGAGTGCGCTCCAGCCGTGGACGCTCGAGGCCGCGCGCGGGAAAGACATCATCGTCACACCGCATTTGGGCGAGCTGGAGCGAATGGAGATCGCGCCGCACGACATCGGCTCCGCCGCGCAGAGGCATCATGTCACCATTCACGTGAAGGGCCCCGTCGACCACATCGCCACCGACGACGGGCAGGTGTCTGAGGTGGAAGGCGGCAATGCAGGCCTGACGGTTGGCGGCACGGGCGACGCGCTGGCCGGGCTCATCGCCGGCTTCCGCGCGCAGCGGATGCCGCCGCTCGAGAGCTGCCGCTTGGCGTCGACGCTCATCAAGCGCGCCGGCACGCTCCTCGCCGAGACGCGCGGCTTCTCGTACACCGCGCACGATGTCATCCGTCAGATTCCGCATCTGCTCCCTTCCATCGACGCATGATCCGCTCGCCCTTCGCGCTCCTGCGGCCGTTCGAGGACCGATTATCCGTCGTCCTCCTCACGAAGGAAGACCGCGTACACACCGATGCCGAGATCGCCCCCATACTCGGCGACGATCGCATCGCGAGCCTGCACCAAGTGCACGGCAACCGCACGATCACGGTCGACGACGTCACGAGTCGCACGGAGCAAGCCGATGGCTTGATCACGAAGACTCCCGACCTATGGATCACCTCGCGTTCCGCGGATTGTCAGACGTTCCTCGCGTACGAACCCGCTCTGCACGTTCTGGGTATTCTCCACGCCGGCTGGCGCGGCATCGTTGCCGAAGCGATTCCGGCGTTCTTCCAGGCGCTCGAAGAATCCTTCCATGCCGATGCGCGGAATGTGTACGTCGCCGCCGGCCCGTCGCTCTGCCAGCAGTGCGCCGACTTCAGCGATCCCGCACGCGAACTGCCGAACGTTCCCGCATCATTCGTACGCGATGGCAAATACGTCGATCTGCAAGGGGCCGCCACCGCCCAACTCCTCGCCTGCGGCGTGCAGCCGGATCGTTTCGAACGCTCACCAGACTGCACGCGCTGTTCCCCCAGTGCGTACTGGACATACAGAGGAGGAGACAGAGAGGAAGTGAGGGGAGGATGGACGAATGTGTTGGCGGGGAAACTCTTGTGAGAGAAGGTTTCAAGATTGCAAGATTGCAACTGTCAACTGCCCTTCATCGTCATCCTGAGGCGCGAGCGCAGCGAGCCTGGAAGGATTTGCAATCTTGCAATCTTGCAATCTTGAAAATTTTCTCACCTCTCCAGTAGCCCCACCCGCCCCACTCTCCTATACTCGTCTCTGTCTGGGCGTCGCGTTAGGGCGGATATGTTTCTTCTCTGATTACTTGTTACGGGAGACTTAATCACCGCGGGCCGTGGTTCGCGGATGCGGTCACCCACCTGGATTCACCAGGGACAAGCATACCTGCACCGACGGTCGTTTGGACGTGCCCGCTATCTGGGCTCCACGCTGAGGAGAGAAAGGTCAGGATTCAGCCCCTAGTATCAAAAATTCAGGCTTACCGCCTGTGTATCGCCAAGAGCAGGATATTGCAGAAATATAAAATTTATGGTATTATATAGACAATTACTTCTTTACACACACTCCATATGGACACTGCTCCCTATGAAGTCGCGGGCCACAGGCTCAAGGCCTTGGCAATCGCGTTCGCGCTCCTCGCGGTCTTCCAGACTGCGCTGATCGGTGCCAATGCGGAAGTCATCCGCGCCATGCTGGTTGGCTAATTGGGCGGCCCGGGCCTTCCAATCACCAACACACAAACACAAAGGGTGCGACAGACGTCGGCCCTTTTTGTTGAAAAAAGCACGAAATGCGACAAAGCTTTCGTACTTCGAATGTTCTCAGGCTTTTCTTCCGCTCATCCTGGTTCGACAGAGCGGGCAATCGAGCGCGAAGCATCCGGCACCAACGGTGGCGATGGCGAAGTTTGCGGCGAGCAGGACAAGATCGAATTCCCAACCCGTCGCGTTCTGCGGCGCGAAGCCGATGTTCATCACGTTGATCTTGAAGTAAATGGCGCCCGCCATGATGATCGCCAGTCCCAGTGCAGCCCAGCGCGTGAGCACGCCTGCCATGAGCGCGAGACCGCCGACGGGCTCGACGATGGAGAGGAGCTTCATCAGCAGCGAGATGGACGGCGGCATGCCCTGCGGTACGGTCTGCCAAAAGCCCCATTTCTGCGTGCCGTGGTAGATGAAAATGATACCGACGACGACGCGGAGCATGAGCATGCCCCAATCTCTGTACCGTTCGAGGGAATTCGCATTGTTCATGGGGAGCAGGGAAAGCACGGCGGAGTGTAGCACGAATGTGTTTCACTCCGGTGTGATTACGATTAGCATCGCCCCATGCGCAACTCATTGTTCCTTGCCGGCTGCACGCTCTGTCTCCTTGCGGCGTGCACCGCTTCTCGTCCGGCACCCGCAACGTCGACCGGCTCGTCACTTGCATCAGCAGCGACATCGAGCGTTGCACGGAGTGCGGCGACATCATCGAAGACCAGCTTGAAAGAGCTGACTGCCAAGGCGCTGAAGGGCGATGCAGGCGCGCAGTTCGAGCTCGGCGCCGTCTTCCACGACGGAGACGGCGTGCCGCAGGATCTGAAGCAAGCCGAGGCGTGGTTTCAGATGGCAGCCGATAAAGGGCACGTGAAGGCGATGTTCAACTTGGGGCTGATGTACTACCTGGGCGAGACCGGCGAGAAGGATCTCAAGCGCGCGATCGGGTGGTTCAGCAAGGCCGCGGAAGGCGGCGACCCGCGCGCGTCGTTCAATCTCGGTGCCATGTACTTCCGCGGCGAGGGGGTGGAGCAGGATCAAGAGAAGGCGTCGTCGCTTTTCCGCACGGCGGCCGACGCGGGCGATCCGCAGGCCTCCTTCAATCTTGGTGTCATGGCATTCCAGGGCGCGGGCATGCCGCGCGATCCCGTGGCGGCATACACGTGGTTCCTACGTGCCAAGAAGGCGGGCGACACGCACGCCGATGCGCCGCTGGCAGCGGTGAAGGCGACGCTGACGTCGGAGCAGATCGCGAAGGCGGAAGCGGGGATGTGATACCAACTTGCAATGAAAAGGATACTAATTCGTAGAATCAAACGCTCTCTCCTCTCGTGCCTCGTAGCGTTTGCCAAGGTCAAGTTCTCTGCCACACAGGAGTGGCCCATTCGTATCACTTCAAACGCGAAGTGGTATGAGTCTTGATGAGGGATAGCGATAAGTGCATCAAAAAAGCCGGTTCCCCTGTTGGAAGACAATGATCCCCGGGAGGAACTATTTATCCTTCCTGAATCCGCACGATCTTAATCTTCTCTTCCTTCGGCACCAGAATCTTCAGCACGCAATCGCGATTGAACGTGGCCTTCACGCGCTTCGCGTCGATCTCGCACGGCAAGGTGACGGACCGGCTGAAGGGGCCCCAGTAACACTCCTGCAGGTAAAACTGGCTCTCGGGAATCTGATCCGTCTGACGGCGATTGCCGCGGATGGTGAGCACGTTGTCGTTCACCTCGATGTCGAGATCCGAGAGACGCACGCCCGCGATGGGCGCTTTGATGATGTAGTAATCATCCTGCTCGTAGATATCGACCGCCACGCGCCCCATGCCGTTCTGAGCGGCCGGCTGTGCAGCCTGAGGTGTGGAAGCGGCTTTCTTCGGGGTGGAGCCGAAAGAGAAGATCGACCGCGCCTCGCTGTCTTCCTCGCCCAGCGAACTGAAGATGCCGTGGAACGGAGAGCTACTCATGCGGGGGGAATCGTAGCAAAATTGCTGTCCAATCGGCAAAAATGAGTGCTCGTCAAAGTGAAAAACTTGTGCGGTAGTCGCGACGCACTCCGCGCGCCCGTTTCGCTCGCAACGCCGCACGCGTATGCTCCGCACACCGATGCCCCTCCTCCTCGCGCTCGCTGTCGGTGCCTTCTACGGCATCAGCCTGGTGCTGCCGGTGTCCGCCAGCGGGCACCTGCTCATCCCTGCGCTGCTCTTCCCTCTGCTCATTCAGCCCGTTCACGTGTCTGCATTGCTGCCGGCAGTCCAGGCAGGCGCGATCCTCGGGCTCGTGGCTGCGTACGCCGGCGAGTGGCGTCGCATGCTCGCCTCCATCGGCGGGAAGAATCGTCATGCGCGTCGTACGCTGTCGCTGCTGCTCGTCGCGCTCGTGCCGATCGTGCTCGTGCGCGTCTTCCTGCATCCGGCAACGTACACGCTCACGCCGCGTTCGTTCTCGCTGGCATTGTCCCTCTCGGTCACCGCGGCGTTCCTCATGGGCGTGGAGTTCTTCCGCACGACGACCACGCTCGATGCCATCGGGTACAAGCGAATACTCGTCATCGGGCTGTTCCACGCGCTCTCGCTCGTTCCGGGCTCGTCCTCCATCGCGTTGGCGACCGGCAGCAGCCGCATGATGGGCCTCTCGCGTCGCGAGAGCATCGACTTCGCGTTCCTCCTCATCACCGCCTCGCTCATTTTGGCGCCGCAGACGGCCGGGTATGTCGCTCCCATCGCGGCGCCCGGCGCACTTGCCCTCTCGTTTGCGGCATCCGCGGCCACCACCTGGCTGCTCGCGTACCTGCTGCACACCTATGCGGCGCGCATCCGCCTGGCGTGGTTCGCTCTCTACCTGTTCGCGCTGTCCATTCTCCTCTTCGTCTACCACTACCGCGGCGACCAATTATGGGACGCCGCCAGTGTCCGCGCGTCGTTGCAGCATTACGGCGCATTCGCCCTCTTCGTCTTCGCCGTGATGGAGGTGATTCCGCCTCTGAGCTTCGTGTCGCCCGGCATCTTCGTGGTGATCTCCGCCGGCGCGCTCATCGCCAGCACGCGCATGGGCATCCTCTTCTTCGTAGCGGCGGCCGGCGGCCTGATGACCGGCAACACCATCCTGTTCTTCCTCGGCCGTTGGTACGGGCGCGACATCGCGCATGCGTTCTACCTTACGGAGAAGCGGCTCAAAACCGTCGATACCTTCATGGCGCGCTTCGGCCGCACCAGCGTGTTCCTCGGGCAGTTCGTGAATGCCGTGCGGCCCTTCGTCGCCTTCGTGGCCGGCACGAGTCACCTGCGGCGCGACGTGTTCTTCATCGCGATGATGATCGGATGTCTGCTCTGGACCGGGCTGCTCCTCGGCGTCGGCTTCTTCCTGCGCGATCACCTCACGATCGTCCTCTCGCTCCTCGGCACCGCCAGCACGCTCCTCCTTATCGGCGCTGTCGTGTTCCTGGTGACGGCGGAGAAGAAGATCATCGATGAAGAGAAGAAATAACTGCCGGCGCGTTGATTGTTTCGCAGCAAGCTCCCGCAGTAGGGATTGACAAGAGGAAGGTTCCATTCCATGGGATGTTTCTCGAGTTCATCAAGCGGAAAAGCGATCGTTTTCTTGCCCGCATCTGTGAGCTGAGTACAATACTTGAGCTCCGATTTTCATCCGGAGTGACATCCTCGACTTCTGCACGTTTCTTCTGCATACTTCTTTTCCTTTGCATGTCGACTATCGAATTAAAAAATACCATCCGGCGCCTGCGCTTCGAGCGCAATATGACCCAGGAAGAACTGGCGCTGCGCACGGGCGTCTCGCGGCAGACCATCATGAGCATTGAGCGCGGTCGCACGAATCCCTCCATCCTCCTCGCTTACAAAATCGCCACCGCATTGAATGTCGATGTGAACGAGGTGTTCTTCATGGAGGGGAAGCTCGCACCGGTGTGAGGAGGAAGATTGCAAGACTGCAAGAGTGCAAGATTGCAATTCTCGGAGGTTTCGCTTTGTTATGTGGGAATTGATAGGGTGGTGGGGATTTTTGCTGGCACTGTGAGCGGCTGGGCGATGCGGAGGTCGTCGAGGTAGAGCTGCAGCGATGTGCGGCCTCGGAACGATTCGGTGCCGATGCGGCAGGCGATGTCGAGCGGCTGCGCTGCGTGTTCCGCGAGCGCGCCGAAACCGAAACCGATGAGTTTGTGCCCGCCCGCCCGTGCCTGCAGATGCGATGAATCGCTCCCGCACGTGCGCACATCCGTGAGGAGGACCGACGGAAGGAGGAAGCGCGGCTCGAGGTTCCCCTGCCCGAACGGCTCGAGCAGTCGGATGTTGCCGCACAGGGCATCGCACACGTGGTGCGTGTCGAGCGAGACATCGATGTCGAGCATCGGCACGAGTTCCTCCTGCGGCACGCGTGCGGCGACATCGTCGCCCATGCGTCGCGTCAGCTCCGGCAACGCCGATGCAGGCAAGTGGGCGCCGGCGGCCTGCGCGTGCCCGCCGAAGTGATCCAGCAGATCGGTGCAACGAGCGAGTCCTTCCGTAACATGGTAGCCCCGAATGCTGCGCAGCGATGCGACGCAGCTGCCGGCATCGGTGAGGCTGCCGACGAAGCTCGGCTTGCCGTACGTCTCGGTGAGTTTACCCGCGAGCAGCCCGACGATGCCCGGCGTGTAGCCGGCGTCTGCGGCGAAGAGCATGGGAGCGGAGGAATCGACGCGCGGCAGCAGCGCATCCCAGTGGCTGCGCACGCGCTCCTGGCGCTCGCGATTCAGCACCTCCAGTCGCTGCAATGCCTGTGCGTCGCCCAAGAGGGCCGCCATCGCGATATCCGGCGATTCCATGCGCCCGGCGGCGTTGATGCGCGGCGCCAACCGGAACGCGATGTCGCGGCTGGTGATGATGGTGCCGAGGCCCGCCGCGTCTTTGAGCGCGAGCAGCGGCCCGCTTGCCACGTTGCGCAGCGCAGCAATGCCCTGCTCGACGATGGAGCGGTTCTCGCCGCGCAGTTCCACCAAGTCGGCCACCGTTCCCAGCGCAGCGAGTGCGCGGTCGCTCTCGCGATCCGTCCAATTCACATTTCCGCGCGCGAGCTCGAGCGCCGCCACGACCATGGACACGAGGCCCGATGCCGATGGGTGCGGCTCGGGGTAGCCGGGTGCGAGTGCGGGATGCAGTAACGCCACGGCATCCGGCAGTTCCTCGCGCAGGTGGTGGTGATCGATGACAATGACATCGATGCCCGCGCCGCGCGCCGCTTGGATTTCGGCAACGGATGCGATGCCGGTGTCGACCGTAATGAGGAGCGAGGTTTTCGCCGCGACGCACTCGGCGATGTGCGGCAGCTTGAGGCCGTATCCTTCGTGCAGACGATGCGGCAATCGCACCGTCGCATCGGTGTCGTGTCGGCGGAAGAACCGCAGCATCTGCACTGCCGAGGTGATGCCGTCGCAGTCGTAGTCGCCGAAGATCGTCACCGCTTCGCGGCGATCCACCGCCTGCCAGATGCGCTCAACGGCGCGCGGCAGATCGGGCAGCAAGAACACTGCCGATCGCTCGTCGCTCATGCCGATCTGCACCTGTCGCTCCTGCGCCAGCAGCGCGAGAATGTGGGGAGCGGCGGCCGGGCCGGTGGGAGGCAGCGCCGCGCGGGCATCGTGCCGGACCTTCCACAACCGGCGCGTGAGCGATAACGACATGGAGCACGAAAGGAAAAATGCGAAGGGAGGACGCGATCGTACCAGACGTGCTCGACCGATCGCACGGAAGTGATCAACAAAAAAGAGAGGGCCATGATTTTTTGTTTCTCCAGAGCGGCGAATGACGTTCTACCAGGCAATGGAACGGGGGGCGATACGCTGTAAGCAGTAAAGCAACAAGCAACAAGCAGCATGTGAGGAACACACTGCATCGTCTTTAGTTTCTCCAAAGCAACACCTCTCACCTCAGTGAAGATAGTCAAAACTCAAGATTCAAATCTCTACTGCGCGTATCCGCTCACGCTCGGCAGGTACTGCAACGGGTCCACCGGCTTGCCCTTGAGGTACACGGCGAGGTGCAGGTGCGGTCCGGTACTGAGTCCCGCGCCGTCGTCGCCGGGGCGCCCGCCGGATTTACCGAGTTCTTGGCCGGCCGCCACGCGGTCGCCGACCTTCACCGAGAAGCGGCGCAAGTGGCCGTACAGCGTCACGAGCCCGTTCGGGTGCGAGACGGTGACGTAGTTGAATCCTTTCCCGTTGTTCACCACGTTCGTCACGATGCCCTCGGCCGCCGCGAATACCGACGTATCGGTGTACGCAGGTATGTCGATGGCGTGGTGATCGCGCTTGAAGCGCTCCTTGTACGACGGATCCTCGAAGTACGCCGAGATGCCGTGGCCCGGCTGCACCGGCCAGTTCAGTGTCATGCTGCCGTTGGCCGGCGCGACGAGGCCCGCCGATTCCCGTTCCACCGTTTGCTCGGCGTCGATTTCCTGCCGGTAGTACTGGAGCATCGTCGCTTCGGCCAGTGTTTTATCCTGCAGCAGCAGCGCGAGCGAGCGCGTGGCGCGCGTGAATTCTTCCTTCTGTTCCGGATCAGCGCCGATGGCGCGGCTCTCCGCGGTGAGCGATTCGAGCGAAGCCCGCAGCAATGCCTCGCGTTCGTTCAGCACGGCCTGCTCCTCCAGTTTCCGCTGGAGCGCCTCCTCGCGCTGCACGCGCTGCTCCTCCGATTCCTGCGTCACCGCCGTTTGCTGCTGCTGCGCGGCGAATGCGCCGGGGAAGGCTGATGGTGCCGCGCCATTGGGCGCCATCGGCATGCCGTAGTACATCGGTACCGGAATCATCATCGGCATCATCGGGTACTGGCCGTACGGTGTGGCCGGCGCACTCGAGCTTGCAAGAGGTTCATCCGCATGCGCTGCCGAAGACACGCTCACCACCGCGGGCTGCTGGACAACCAACGCCTGGAGCGGCGGCGTAGAGGGATTCCACGGCTGCCACCACAGCAGGCTGCCGCCCACCAGTACCATAGTCAGAAGCGCGCCGGGCCGAGGAGCATCGATCTCGATTTGCATTTCCTTACATTCTAGCAAAAAAACCCAGTTTCTTCTACCTATGAGCCCTTATTTGACTATTGCGTCAAGTCCTGAGCGGGGTAGCATTCGAGTGATTTCGCGTGGATGAAAACCGCGTTTCAACCAATTCTCCCGGGAACGCGTAAGGTGCCGAGGCACCGTCCGTCTCCCATCCCCGAGCTCTTGCGCTCGATATCCATGAAGACGATTGCCATTTGCTTCTCCGGCTCGCGCCTCGACGAGAGCCCGCTCGACGAACTCGAGTACCGCATGGCGTACGGCGAGTTGGCCGATGCCATCGCGCGGCGCGGACACACGATCTTCATCGTGCGGCACACGGTGTCGTACCTCGGCGGCGCGCGGTTCGCCGGCGGTTGGAAGTGGGAGGGCGATCGATTCATCGAGTGGAAGGAGGAAATCCACGCCGACCGCATCTTCAATAAGAGTCTCGATTTCGTACCGGATGCGCCGGTCGACATGGTGAACTCGCTCGAGATCCAAGCGCCCTGCCGCAACAAGCTGATGCTGCCGCGGCGCTTTCCGTCACTGTGCCCCGTCACGCGCGTCGTGCGGAGCAGCGACGAGATTACAGCGGCGTTCGCCGAGATTCCGTCGCGCCTCGTGGTGGTGAAACCGTTCGAAGGCAGCGGCGGCGAGGGCGTCTTCATCGGCACGCGCGACGAGGCGATGTCCTCGTTGCCCGCGTACCCGTTCCTCGCGCAGGAGTGGATCGATACGGCCGAAGGCATTCCCGGCCTCGTCGATACGTTCCACGATTTCCGTCTGATGATCATGAACGGCCGGCTCATCCTCACGTTCCTCCGTTGTCCGCGGCGCGGCAGCCTCATCTCGAACGTGTCGCGCGGCGGATGGGTGGTGCCGGTGCCGCCGGTCTGGCGGCCGAGCGAACCGCTCGAGTTGATCGCGCCCATCGATGCGATGTTCGCGCACTTGCCGCAGCGCCTCTACACCATCGACTGCGTGCGCGGGCGTGACGGCATCTGGAAAATCATCGAGCTCAACGATCAGCCGGGACTGATGCCGCGGCAGCAGATCGGGGACGAGGTTGAGGGCTACCTGGAGGCGCTGTGCGAACTACTGCTCAACTGAGGAGAAGCACGACATACGTGTCACCCTGAGCTGGTCGAAGGGCGAATGTCGTGCGTCGAATTTCTATCAGGTTCTGGAAGCAATGGACTCAATCACTTCTTTGAGCGGCATCTGCATCTTCACGAAGAAGTCGGTGGCACCCAGGCTCATGGCGGTGTCGATCGTCTCTTGGGTGCGCATGTCGCTCATCACGAAGACGGGCGTGTCTTTGTTCATCGTCTGCTTTATCTCCGAGAGCACGTCGAACCCCGTTTTCCCCGGCATGATCAGATCCAGGATGATGCCGTCGAACTTCTGTTCCTCCAGTGCCCGCACCCCTTGCTCGCCGTTGTGGCAGATCATCACGTCGAAGCCCGCATTCTGGAACTTCAGCCCCAGCACGCGCGAGAGCGCAGGATCGTCGTCGCACACGAGGATCTTCCTGCCCTTCGCGCCGGCGATGGCATGAGGAACCGCGGCCTCTGCGATGGGCGATAGGGAATCGTTCTTCGCCGCCGCCCGCTTGCGCGGTTTCGCGGCAGTCTTCTTAGGCTTTGTAGGCATATGTTGCAGTATGATACACAAAAAATGCGGCGAGGGAATTCGGACTGCGATACGGCGTTAGAATACGCTCGCGAGAGAGGACGCTTCGCAGCGGAGTGTCCATTCTTCAGCCATCGGGCAGCTCGTGCGATCTTCGTTTTCCGAGTTTCTTCTGTAATTTTTTGATGTGGTCATGCGGCGGCAGCTCTTCCGGCATGGTTCCACCGATATCCTTGATCGCTTTACGCACTTTGCCCCCAACGATGAAATGCGTATTCGAAGCGGTGGATTCTCCCATCCTCCCCTTGGTTTTCAGCTTCTCCTGCAGCTGCTCATCCGTCTGCGTGATGCGAAAAAGATTGGCGGCCAGCTCGGTGGTACCCGCGCGATCCAACACAGCATCATTTTCCAATTGTTTCTTTTTCTGTATTTCTTTCGATGACAGTCCATAAAGTCCTTTGTATCCGGCATCATTGAAACGGCCAAAATTGCGGACGCCATGATTCTGAGCCGTCTTTAAAGAGCTTCTTGTTGTGAGTAACTACTTCATTACGTACCAGCAGGCGCTTTTCGTCATCGCTCAAGCCTTCCAATAATTCCTGTTTTCTGGATTGGATGGCGAAGTACGTCTGCGCAAGCGCAATGGGCAGCTTCTCGGGATCTCCGTTTTGTGCAACCAGGTAACAGGCGTAACGGGAGAGTTTGTAATCCTTGATCTCTCTTTGGCTTCCAGAACCTAAATCCACCATTTTGTTGATATCAACAAAATGGTCGGAGACATTCTGCCCGCTTTGCGAACAGGCTTCTTTCGCTTTATCAATAACGCCATCGAAATTTCTCCATTCGGCATACTCCAAAAGTTTCATCAGCTCTCTTGCTTCCCAATACTCCGTTCCATCCGCATCTATTTTGCGGATGCGTTCGAAATTTTTGTGCGGTTGGGCCGGTAAAGATGTGGAGGGCGTCGTAGGTGTATACAAGTACACCTTCTATGAATGGGCAGCAAGGGCAAACGAGCAAAATCTGTCCCGCAGGGTAACAGCAGATTTACATTGGCGGACATGCCCTATTCCAAGTGCGCATGCCTCAGAAAGAAACTGATCTCGACTCACGTCTGCATCGGGAACCGAGCAATATCATCAATTTCCCCCATCACCCGCTTCGTCTCGCTCAGCGCTACGACGATTTTCTGCCAGTGCAACAGATCATCCGCATTCAATATCCGGCCTTTGCGATCCTTCAGCCACTTCTGTAAAGGCTGGTAGCCGCCGATGGGGAAGTTCCATACGTCCGGTTCGATTCCTTCAAAATATTGCTGGGCGTTGATGAAGACGCGCTTGCTCTGCGGATCGTAAGAGATCTTTTCCACTGTATCGTTTCCCGCCACCGGATAGCGCGTAGCGAGCTTGCCAAGCGACGGGTGTTCGAGCAGATGCAGTTGCCGCAACTCTCTGCCCAGCTTTACCAGATTCCAGAATAAGGATGGAACGCCGGTAAACGGCACGCGCGGAAAATCGATCTTCAAAAATTCCTTATACCGTTCGCGATAGGTAGGCGAGTGCAGCACTGCGTAGATGTAATCCAAAATATCCTCTGGTCCGCATGTTGTCTTGCCGTCGCCGGCACCATCACCAATCCACTCCAGCGAAAGTTTTTTCAGAACCGGATTCAGCAAATCCATATTCAGGTTCGCTGTGCGAGATTTATTGTCGAGGGTGTCAGAATTGGAGTAGTGATAGAGAGGAAAATGATAAGAGCCAGTTGTACTTTCAGCAGTTTTCATCTCTGAAAGTAAATTCGTAATGAAAAAGTGATTGGTTTGATCTGATTTGGATTGTCGTCCTAGAAGTAATGAAATGTTTGGAAAAAATGAATGCTTGATCTGCTCTTGTCGGTGTCTAACAATTATTCCTGTGTCGTAATAGATATATTGTATATCGAAAGGTCGATAGCAAATTCTCCTTATTTTTCGTGAATCAAATTTTTCTGAATCGCTAAAATATTCCACTATCTTCTTTTCAAGCTCATCCTTGGAATTGGAAATCACAATATCATCGTGATGTGTTTTTATACCGGCTGCCTTAGTAACGAAAAGTATATCCAGCTTGATTCCTTTGTCGTACTCTTCCTGCAATCCAAAATCCTTCGGCACGAAGAAGAAGTTTGGTTCCGGTGTTTCCAGTTCTTGCCATGGCGTCGAGGATATATCGTGCCCGTCGAGCCATGCATATTTGCTTTCGCCCCTGCCGTAGAGATCCAGGTGATGCACTTTCCCAAGCGCCTTCTTCTTCGCGGATGTTTTTACGAGCAGCGAGATGCTCACGCCCTGCTGGATATCGAAGACATTTTCATCTTTGCCGCCATCCGGCGCAGTTTCCTTGCGCTTACTGCTTCCATGCAGATCCAGCACGTAGATATGGTCAAATGTCTGGAGCAGACTTTCGCGCATTCTGCGATGCGTGATGCCGTCTAAGAATGAATTGTTCGTGATCATTGCGACGATTCCTTGCTGATTTTTTTCTACGAGGTAATGAGCAAATCGGATAAATTTTACATAGTCATCAGAGAGCGAGTTATAGCTCTTCTCATTGAGATCTTTCTTATAGTCATCCAGCAGCGCGCCGATCCACGTCTTGCGCTTGCGACCCTCGGGCCCGGTTTCCACCGACGCATTCTGTGAGCTCACGCTGTAGGGCGGATTGCCCAGAACGACCATGATGGGGTAGCTGTGCTTCACGTCCGATGCCGCTTGCGCTTCCTCCGTCAGCGCGCCTTGCAAGCCGATGGTGAAGAGATTCGCGTCTGTGTCGCGCGGCTCCTCCAAGCTGTTCGTGAGGAAGACGCGCAGGCGCTTCGTGAGTTTCTCCACGCCGGTTTCGGCGAGTGTCATGCTCAGTTTTAAGTGCGCGATGGTGTAACTGGCCATCATCAGTTCGAAGCCGTTGAGTCGCGGCACCAAGTGCTGCTGCGCAAACGCCGGCCAGCGGCCTTCCTGCCCGTCGAACTTGGAACGCACATGGCGGATGACTTGGTCGAGGAACGTGCCGGTGCCCACGGCGGGGTCCAGCAGCTGTACGCGATGCACCTGCTCCACCGCCTTCTTGCCCTGCACAGTGAACTTCCTCTCAACCATCGAGGTATCCTCCAGTCCTTTGGGAAGCTCGAAGTACTGCTTCAAGAGCGCATCCACCGACCGCACAATGTACCGCACGACGGGGAGCGGCGTGTAGAAGACGCCGCGCTGCGCACGCAGCTGCGGGTCGTACTCTTTCAAAAAGTCCTCGTAGAAGTGGATGATGGGATCATGCGTGTCGCTTTCTTTGCGGTAGAGTCCGTGCACCAGATCGTGCACGTTCGCGTGTAGGAAGACATCGCAGAGCTCATCGACGATGTAGGAGAGCTTGGGCACGAAATTTGCGCCGGCGATGTGGTCGAAGAACTGCTGCAACAGGGGGTTGCCCGCCGGAACACGGTCGCGCGCCTCGGTGCGCGAGAAGGTATCCGGCGTGTCGTCGTTATAACGAGCGGCGAAGAGGCCGTAGACCAAAGTCTGCGCGTATAGATCCGCAAACTGCTCCGGCATCATGTCGTGGATAAGCTGAGTTTTGAGCGCCTGCATCACCTGTTCGATGTCGCCTTTCGGGCGATCGTAATCCGGCGCCAACATTGCCCGTACATTGTCGCGGATACGCCGAGCTTTGCCGCCCATGATCTTGGCCAGATGTTGCGCGGAGCGGATGGTGTCGGTGGGATCCGCGATAAAATCCGCAATCGTGCGCGCGAGCTGATCGAAGTGTTCCTCGTGTATGAGGATTTGCTGTCCTTTCTTGGCAGCGATCACGACGGCGTCGCCGTAGCGCGCGCCGTTTTTGAAGAAGCGGAACTCCAGCCCGTTGGTGAGAATCAGATTCGGGTAGCCGTAGTAGCGGCCCATTTGTTCGCTCGTCTCGATCTTCTCCAGGCTCACGTGCAGATCCTTCGCTTCCACCCATGCGATGGGTACATCGCCTTTGAGGAAGATGAAGTCCGGCCGGCCGTGCGCACTGCCTTTCGGCTCATTTACGATCTTCAATCCGGTCGTGTCCTCGAAAAGCGTCTTCAATGCCGGACGGTAGCTGTGCTCTTGCGCGTGGCCGGTTGCCAATTCGCCGCTGATGTTCTGCAGGTACTGCGATACGGGCGCTTGCTTGTTCATCGAAAAAGGTGGGCTGGCTACGGACTGTAGCAGAGTGCCTGGAGATTGCTCAATGTAGCCGGCCAGGTGGGTATCGGGATCCGTGCGATTTTTTCACCATCTGATGCGAACGGGTCGTAGTTCCTGGTACAATCGTTCTCTCTTTCATACTTGCCATGCCTAATCCTCCCCCTAAGGCTCAGAAACCCGCAGCCATTCTCACGCTCCGCATCGCGCTGAAGAATATGAAGCCACCCGTCTGGCGGAGGATCGAGATACCGGCGTCATCCACGTTCCACGATCTGCACCACTACATCCAGGCCTGCATGCCATGGGGCGACGGTCACCTTCACGCCTTCCGCAAGCGAGACAGCCGCAGCGGAATGCGCAATGTATGGACGGTGGAAGACCGAAATTTTGCTCAAAAGGACGGAATTGAATTTCTGGATGACGATTCCGTAGACGAGCGGAAGGCGCTTATCGTTGAGTATCTGCGCGAAGCGGGAGACACCTGCGTCTACGAATACGATTTTGGCGACGGGTGGGAACACGAGGTGAAGCTGGAGCATATCGACGATCCGGATCTCGATGCCGAGTATCCGCAGTGTACGAAAGTGAAGGGTGTGTGTCCGCTTGAGGATTCCGGCGGACCGTGGGGCTGGGAGGACAAGATACGTGTCGCAAACGATCCGAAGGATCCGGAGTATGAGGATATTCGCGAATGGCTGGGGCTGGATCCCGGAGACGATTTCATCGTATCCGAGTACGAGCTCTCGCCGGAAGAAGTGACGGAAGCATTGCGCGACGCGGCGCCACGGCGCAAGAATACGAGATCACGGTAATTGATTCACAGAGAAGAGGCCGGACAGATGTTCCTCTTGACCATGGAACCAGGTACAGTATTTTTGTGGTCTCGATCTAGGCGCGTAGCTTACGTCTTCGCATCAAGCTGTCGCTCGGTCATTCCTCTCCATCACCGTAAAGGCGCGTAGCTCAGTTGGTAGAGCACAGGTCTCCAAAACCTGGGGTCGCAGGTTCGAGCCCTGCCGCGCCTGCCAAATGGAGCAGATTTTCAAAAACATCTTTCAGTTATCAGTAACGTATACGAGTGTACAATTGTACACCACCATAAATATTTTTCTTTGCACCATCAAGCCTTTGGAAAATGAATGTGCATGGTTTATTCTTTCCGAACCTTAAATTCTTCTCTAATACCATTTCCATTTCAAATTGATACAGAATCAGCAGACTTCATCCATGAGAATAGCGAGAGGGATTTCACGCGTTCCTGATCCGCCTCAAAGAGCCTATTTGAAAACTCCAGTCAACACATGAGGTAGAATGGCTCCCATGCCT
>CAZWBO010000008.1:0-1778 GCA_964632375.1 uncultured Candidatus Peribacteria bacterium
AGAAGCCGGAGTGTTCAGGAGAACGATGCTGTTGCGATTCGAGATGGAACTTAGGAGGTGCAAACAGGCGCTGGCTACGACGCCGGCTACGACCGCGGCCACGACGACGGCCAGAACGGCCGTCCTCATCGTGGTCAGAAGTGAAACGACGCTGTCACGTCGCGGGCGACGTGACAGCACCCCTCCCACCGTTCGTCCGGAAACGGACTGACACGGGAGGGGATTTGCCTTACAATCAAATTCCAAATTCCTCATTCTCACTTCTCATCCCATGGTTTCCTTCTCCCAAGCCCGCGACATGTTCAAGCTCCAGCGGGACGCCAAGCGCATCAAGAAAGAACTGAAGAACATCCACGTCGAGGCCGAAGCCCAGGGCGTGAAGGTGGTGGTGACCGCCGAACAGGAGGTGATCAGCATCGTCATCGCGCCGGAGGTGCCGCGCGAAGCCATCCCGTCGCTGCTCATAGATGCCATCAACCGGGCCTTCAAGAAAGCGCAGGTCGTCTCGGCCGAACGCATGCAGGGGCTCATGAGCCAGATGGGGTTGGCAATGCCGAGCGAGGAGGGGTGAGGTTTGATTGGTTTACTGGTTTATTGGTTGTTAGTTGTTAGTGATTAGTTTCCGTCATAAATACACACATACATTCCCCCTCCCACAGGAGGGGGGTAGGGGGAGGCACATCCGCGCCTGCATTTCATGAATCCGAAATCCAGACATTCAAGATTCAAAACTCAAGACTCAAGATTCACCCCCGTGGTATCATTGCTGTCATGAAGAAGCTCCGCACACTCCTCGTATTATTTGTCGTCATCGGAGGGATCAGCTTGCTGTACTATCGACACGCAATTGCGCCCGTGAACGCGCACGACGACACGCGTGTGAACGTGCTGATTCCGCAAGGCTCATCGCTGGGGAACATCGCCGGCATTCTGAAGAAAGAAGATCTCATTCGCTCGGAGTCGGTCTTCCGCTTATACGCGCGTCTCCACGATGCGGAATCGTCGCTCCAGGCGGGCAGCTTCATCCTGCGCCCGTCCATGACGGTCGAAGAGATCATTCGTGCGCTGCGCACGGCCAAAGGGGAAGAGCTTTCCATCACGATCCCCGAAGGCTACACGGTGAAGGACATCGACGCGCTGCTGGTCGAGAAAGGATTGATCAAAGAAGGGGAGATGATGGAATGTGCGCGGACCTGTGAGTTTGCGGAGTTTTCTTTCCTGCCCGACGGCAACGGTCTCGCTCGGCGCGGCGGGCGGCTCGAAGGATACTTGTTCCCGGATACGTACTTCGTGTCGGCAGCGGCTTTTTCGTCGAAGGCTTTCGCTTCGCGTCTGCTGGATGCATTTCGGAAGAATGTCGTTGATGGTGAAGCGGCGGCGATCCGTTCGTCTGGCAGATCGTTGCGCGAGGTTATAACGATGGCGTCACTGATTGAGGAGGAGACACGCCATCAGGATGAGCGCGAGATCGTCTCCGGCATTCTGTGGAAGCGTCTCGACGAGCGCATCGGTTTGGGTGTGGATGCCGCCGTGCGGTACTTCCTGGGCAAGAAGTCGGCGGCCATCACGAAGGCGGATCTCGAGAAAGACTCGCCCTACAATCTGCGGAAGGTACTTGGACTGCCGCCGGGGCCCATCGCGAGCCCGGGCCTGTCGAGCATTCAGGCGGCGCTGCACCCGCAACAGTCGCCGTACTACTACTACCTGCACGACCGCAACGGCGTCATCCACTACGCGACGACGAACGACGAGCACAATGCCAATCGGGCGAAGTATTT
>CAZWBO010000008.1:1878-8384 GCA_964632375.1 uncultured Candidatus Peribacteria bacterium
CTGCTATAATACTCCGATGCGTACTGCTCTCCTCCTGTTCATCGGCCTGTACATCTGCATCGGCATTCTGTCGACGCGCGTGCAGCATGCGGCGGCCGACGCGGGAGCGGTGGCGAGCGTCGTGTCAGAATAGTTGGTACGATGCCGTCAGATTTTCTAGAACCTTTCATGGCACATCATCACAGACTCAAGATCGGCGTGATGGGCTCGGCCTCGGGGCCGCAGACAGAAGATGCGCATGCGCGTGCGATGGCGCGCCAGTTGGGGCAGGAAATCGCGCGGCGCGGCCACATTTTCATCAACGGTGCGTGCCCGGGGTTGCCGAACGACGCGTTGCTTGGCGCGAAGGAATTCAACGGCTTCACCATCGGCGTCTCGCCGGCGTTCTCGGAATATGAGCATGTGAACGAGTACCTGTCGCCGCACGGTCACGACATGATCCTCTACACCGGCATGGGGTTCATGGAGCGCGACATCATCAACATTCGCTCCGCGGATGCGGTGATTATCGTCGGCGGCGGCATCGGCACGCTCAACGAATTCACCATCGCGTACGACGAAGGCCGACCCATCGGCATCCTCACCAACTCCGGCGGCATTAGCAATTCCATCAACCACATCGTGGTCGAACTCTGCCAGCGCCAGATGCCCAAGAACCTCGTGCAGGACGACGACCCCGCCAAGTTGATCGACAAACTGGAAGTCGTCGTGAAAGCGTATCCGTTGCCCGTGCGGGAAGACGGGAGAGTGAAGGATCTGCGCGAGGGAAGGGGATGAGAGGCAAGACGAACGAGAATGAAGAAGCAAGAATTAAGAATTAGGAGAGGCGATCAAAGGAATGTTGAACGAGCAATCTTCATTCCTCATTCTATCCCAGCAGGAGATTGGCCACTCACTCCCTCGGTCCTTTCGTCACCCAGCGCACCGGCGTGCCGGTGAAATCGAACGTCTGGCGCAGGCGGTTATCCAAGAAACGCAGCTGACTCAGTTGCACTTGTTTCGGGTTCGGCACGAACAGCACGAATGTGGGCGGCACGTCCTCCGCCTGCGTGATGTGCTTCGCGCGCGCCACCGCTCCCACCGGCTTGCCGTCGATGTTCTGGTCGAACCAGCGGCGCAACTCCTTCACGGGGATCCGCCGCAGGCGGTTGCGCTGGATCATCTCCATCAGATCGAACATTTTCAGCAGCCCCTCGCGCGTCTCGGCCGATACGTACAGCAGCGGCGCGAACCGGCAGAACGGGAAGTGCTGGTCGATCTCGCGCTCGCGCTCTTCCTTCATCTCCTTGGTGAGCAGATCGGATTTGTTCATGAGGATGATCATGCCTTTGCCGGATTCCACCGCCATGCCGGCGATGCGTTTGTCTTGCTTGCTGATGGGCTGTGTGGCGTCGAGCATGAGGACGACGATGTCGGATTGCTCGAGTGCTTGGATACTTCGGAGCATCGCGTAGCTGTCGATGCCTTCCTCGGTCTTCGCTTGCCGCTTGAGGCCGGCCGTGTCGACGAAGATGAATTCTTTCTCGTGGTGGCGGATGACGGTATCGGTTGAATCGCGCGTGGTGCCGGCGATGTCGGACACGAGCCGCGGCGATGTCTTCCGCTGCGTCTCGGACATCAGCGCGTTCACCAGTGAGCTCTTGCCCACGTTCGGCTTGCCGATCACCGCGATGCGGGGAGAGTTGGTAGTTTGTAGTTGGTAGTTTGTAGTTTCTTTCTGGAAGTGAATCTTCCGCAGGTGTTCGACGATCGTCTCCTCCAACTCCGCCACGCCTACGTTGTTGAGCGCGCTCACCGGCACGATGTCGTCGGCGATGCCGAGCGCGTGCAGGTCCGCCAGCGCGTCTTCGAAAAACTCGTCGTTGTCGGCCTTGGTGACGACGAGGATGACGGGAACATGCTTCTTCTTACTCCGGCGCAGCAGCTCCACCACCTCGTGGTCGCTCGCCGTCAGTTCCTCGCGGCTGTTGAGCGTGAGGAGGATGAGATCCGCCGCCGCGAGCGCCAGCGCCGACTGCGCGTGCACATCGTCTTCGAAATCCTTGTCGTCCGTCCCGCCGCCCATGCCGCCCGTGTCGACGAGCAGGTAGTCCAGTTCCTCGTGCTCCACCTTGCTGCTCACGTGGTCGCGCGTGGTGCCCGGCACGTCGCTGATGATGGCGCGGCGCGTGCCCACGAGCCGGTTGAAGAGCGTGGATTTTCCCGTATTGGGACGGCCGATGATGGCAACGAGAGGTAACCGGGCCATACTTTGCGATTGAGTCCGCGCATTTTTGCATCCATTGCGCGAAAAAGCCATGTATTTACAAACATTCCTTCCAGGGGCTTGACTCTAAAAGAGATGAGCGTAAACCATGGTTCATTCTTTCCCATTCATTTTTATGAAGCGTAGGAGTGCAGAAGGTAGGCACTTATGTCCCGACGAGCAAGAGAAGTCCGAGTATCCTTTGGGTTTTATACATGGAGTCCCGAGGTCGGTTCAAGAAACCCGGGACGCAAGCGAAGCGGTACTGGTTTCGCCGCAGGAGGTTCCTAAGCCAAAAGAGCGGAATGATCCTAAGTATTACGCAACGCCGGAACCCGTTCGTAACTGTTAAGGGGATCTACTGACTGTAGAGCCGGAGATTCCCTCTCCGGTTTTTTTTGCGCATATCGAGCTTCAGCCCCAACAGAGGATCTTCGCCGGATCACTCGATGCCTCGAGGGCGAACATGCCGTTGAGCGTGATGCGTTGCCCCGATGGGGTTGACGGCTGCACTTCGTGCACGAGGTGGCTCCAGAAGATCGCCAGGTCTCCGGGGGCTGGCTCTAGGAGGCATCGGTCAAATTGGTCCAGCCGGTTGCCCGCCCGTCGCGCGGCATCCGCATCGGCGTTGTAGATGACGGTCCCGCCGCCTGCATCGCCGATAGACAAGTAAATGTTCCAGGCGAACTGGCTCATTAACTCGCTGATCCTCCATGCCGTGTTGCTTCTTACATCGTCGACGTGCGGCTGCGTGTTGTCGATGCTTCGAATGACGCACGGCCAGAGTGCGCGGCCCTCTTGCGTCGCGACATGGACAGGACGTTGGAACAGATCTTGGAACAAGCCGAATACTTTTCGCATGATCGGGCCGTCGCTCTTTGTGATACCCCGGAATGCCTGGTCCTCATTCCAAGCCGACACTTCGGTGAAATATGCGGCGGGGTCATGCGCATGCGACCCTTGGCTCACGCCGTACGATTGGTGATCGCTGTGGATGCCGCCGGTGTCTTTCGGCCGCCTCGCGATGCCCCGTATGCCTTGAAGCAATGCGGCACAGCTTTCCCTGGTGACAAACGAGCGGATGTGTATACCGGCAATCCCGTTGCGCGCGCAAAGCAGTGCATCTGCCGTATCACGCATGTCATCCGACTGCACTTCCCCCAGTGTCGTGATCACGGCCAATCGGTGAGTGTTGGTCTTGTCGAAGGTGGGCGAATTGATCGGCATAGAATATATTTATTACTTTAAAATAATATCCTGTCAACCACTTTGAAAATCCCCAACAAGCGCTATCCTCTCGGCAATGAAAGACTTCTCTCCCTCAGAGATCGAAGCCAAGTGGCAGCAGCGCTGGGCGGAATCCGGCATGTACGACACGGATCTGAAGAAAGCCAAGGAGCCGTACTACTCGCTCGTCATGTTTCCGTACCCGAGCGGCGATAAGCTGCATGTGGGACACTGGTACAACTTCGCGCCGGCCGACAGCTTCGCGCGGTACCAGCGGATGCTCGGGAAGGATGTATTCGAGCCTATGGGTTTCGATGCCTTTGGGCTGCCGGCCGAGAACTACGCCATCAAGACCGGCGTGCATCCGAGCCAATCCATTAAGGAGAATGTCGAGACGATGATCACGCAGCTCAAGCGCATGGGTTGCATGTACGACTGGAGCAAGATGGTGAATACGTCATCGCCGGAGTACTACCAGTGGACGCAGTGGCTTTTCCTGCAGATGTACAACACCGGCCTCGCGTACAAGAAGAAGGCGAACGTGAACTGGTGCCCCAAGGATCAAACCGTGCTCGCGAACGAGCAGGTGAAGGAGGGCTTGTGCGAGCGGTGCGGCACGCAGGTGGTGCAGAAGCCGCTGGAGCAGTGGTTCTGGAAGATCACGGACTACGCGCAGCGCTTACTCGACGGGCTGAAGGATCTGGAGTGGCCCGAGAAGACGAAGACGATGCAGCGCAACTGGATCGGGCGGAGTGAGGGCGTGAACTTCAAGTGCAAGATCAAAGATCTCGGCACCGAGATCGAGGTCTACGATTCCATTCCGCAGACGCACAAGGCGCAGACGTTCGCCGTCATCGCGCCGGATCACCCGATGGTGAAAGATCTGGTGGCGGGCACGGAGCACGAGAAAGACGTGCTGAAGTTCGCCGAGAAGATCGCCAAGAAGAAGGCTGCCGGGAAGTTCGACATCGATACCGACATGGAAGGCATTTTCACGGGCCGCTACGTGGAGGATCCGTTCGGCATGGGCGATCTGCCTATCTGGGTCGCGTCGTTTGTGGTCACCGACTACGGCACGGGCATCGTGCTGTGCTCTGCGCACGACGAGCGCGACTTCGCCTTCGCGAAGAAGTACGATCTGCCACTGCGTCCGGTATTGCTGCCGCAGGATCCGGATCTCGCCGAGCTCGTGAAGAAGGGCGACGTGTTCTACCGCCAGCCCGACGGCATCATGCAATTGCCCGCCGCCTTCAAAGGCATGACGTGGGCCGAGGCGCGCGAGCCCATCATCGACTACATCGAGAAATCCGGCCTCGGCTACCGCGCGGTCCACTACCGCCTGCGCGACTGGCTCGTGAGCCGCCAACGTTACTGGGGTGCGCCCATCCCCATTGTGTACGATCCCGAGGGCAATCCGCACCCGGTGCCGGAGGAGCATCTGCCGTGGCTCCTGCCGACCGACGTGGAATTCAAGCCCACCGGCGAATCGCCGCTGAGGCAATCAAAGGAATTGATCGAGCGTACCGAGAAGATCTTCGGCAAAGGCTGGCGACCCGAGTTCGACACGATGGATACGTTCGTCTGCTCCTCGTTCTACTACCTACGCTACTTGATGGCTGGCGAGCGACGAGCAGAAAGCAGTAAGCAAGGAGCAATAAGCAGTAAGCAAAAAGCAGTAAAGAAGCTTACCGCTCATGGCTTAGGGCTTATTGCTTCTCCGAGAGAGCAGCAACTCATCGATCCTGCCATCGAGAAGAAGTGGTTACCGGTAGACATGTACATCGGCGGTCCCGAGCATGCGACCATGCATCTCATCTACGCGCGGTTCGTGATGATGGCGTTGCACGACGCCGGCATCGTGAGTCACGATGAGCCGTTCAAGCGGCTGGTGCATCAAGGTCTCATCACCAACAAGGGCGCCAAGATGAGCAAGAGCAAAAACAACGCGGTGAGCCCGGATGCGTTCGTCGAGCGCTACGGCGCCGACGTATTCCGCATGTTCCTCATGTTCATGGGCCCGTTCACCGACGGCGGCGACTGGAGCGATACGGGCATCAAGGGCGTCGACCGTTTCGTGCAGCGCATGTGGAAGTTGATCACGGAAAAAGTGAAAGAGGATGTGGATGACGACGCGCTCAAGCCCGCGTTGCATAAGACCATCAAGCGCGTGACAGAGAGCGTCGAGCGCTTGCAGTTCAACACCGCCATCAGCGCGCTGATGGAATTCCTCAATGCGGCGGAAAAGTTTGAGAAGATCTCGGCTACCACGGCACGTACGCTCGCGCTCTTGCTGGCGCCGCTGGCGCCGCATCTCTCGGAGGAATTATGGGAGAAACTCGGCGGCAAGGGCTTCGCCATCGAGCAGTCGTGGCCGACGTACGACGAAGCGCTGCTCGTTTCCACTACGCTCACCATTGCGGTGCAGATCAACGGGAAGCTGCGCGGCACCATCGAGGTCCCCGCCGATGCGTCCGACGACGATATCAAGGCCGCCGCGAAGGCCGAGCCGAACGTCGAGAAGTACTTGAAAGACGCGACGATCAAGAAGGAAATTTATGTGAAGGGGAAGCTCGTGAGTTTCGTTGTCTAGATCTTCGCTATGCGTGCAGATAGCCTGCCCTGAGCTTGTCGAAGGGTGAAGGGGAAGCTGGTGAGTTTTGTCATGTTCGGATTGATGAGTCGCTCCGCAATATCTTCATACGAGCATATTTCAACGCGAAGGAATAGCTCTTACAAGAAAGTCTGTGCATCGCGCCGCGTCTCTGCGTATGCTGTGTGGCCATGTCTCACCCCTTCGACCGTTACGCCGGCTGGACGGATCTGGAGAAGTTGAAAGACTTCAGTTTCCGTCCGTTGCGCAAGAGTATGCGGGTGAACACGCTCAAGTGCACGGTGGAGGAATTCCTGCGGTGGGCGAACGAGAAGAAGTGGATGATCGAGCCGATATCCTGGTGCGCGGAAGGGTACTTCATCGACCGTCCTGTCACAGGCCCGGGAGGACAGCCGAGGGAGGCGCTGGGGAAAGATATGCTGC
>CAZWBO010000008.1:8394-17084 GCA_964632375.1 uncultured Candidatus Peribacteria bacterium
CACGTACATGCAGGAGGCGGCGTCGATGCTGCCGGTTGAATTGCTGGAAGCGCGTCCCGGTTTGAAGATCTTGGACATGAGCGCCGCGCCGGGCAGTAAAACCACGCAGATCGCGGCGAAGCTGCGTGGTACGGGCGTCGTGGTGGCGAACGACGTGCAGGAGAAGCGGCTGTGGACGCTCAAGACCGCTCTGCACCGCCTGGGCGTGACCAACGTGCTTGTGACGAAGAAAGTCGGGCAGTGGTTCAGCAAGCAGATGACCGAGCGGTTCGACGCCGTGCTGTGCGACGCGCCGTGCACGGCGCAGGGAACATCGCGCAAGGATTCCGACGCGCTGCAGTACTGCTCGCTCGAGAACATCGGCAAGATGGCGAAGCTGCAGCGCGAGCTGTTAGAATCCGCCGTGCACGCGTGCAAAGTGGGTGGGCGCATCGTGTATTCCACCTGCACGCTCACGCCGGAGGAGAATGAGGAAGTGGTCCGTTCCATTCTGCAGAAATTCCCGGATCAGCTGGAAGCAATCAATCCGCTCGGCACGCAGTTGATGCAGGCGGTGGAGGATTCGCTGCTGATTCAAAAAGAGCTTGGCTTCGAGCGCACGTTCCCGGCGTATCGTCTATGGCCGCAGACGTACGATACCGAAGGCTTCTTCGCCGCCGTGTTCGAGAAGCGCGCGCCCACGCGCGACCGCATGCCCATGGAGCGCGTGCGCTACCAGGAGGACTTGGTGCCGCGCTCGCGTCAGCGCGAGATTGCGAAACTGCTGACGGACATGTACGGCACGTCGTTCATGGAGGAAGGCGAGTCGCTCTGGCAGCGAGGCGAGCAGATCATGCTCGCCGGATCGGACATCGAAGACTACATCCTGCCGGTGCAGGATTACTCGCTCGGCCTGCCGTTCGCGCTGCGGCTGAGAGACGGCCGCATCCGCCTGGATCACGATGTCGTCACGCTGCGCGGACACGCGGCGACGAAATCGATGTTGGAATTGAAAGAGGAGCAGTTGCAGAAATTATTCGACGGCAAAGACGCCGAATGCGATCAAACCCTCAGCGGCGACATCATCCTCACGTACCGCTGCGCGACGGTGGGGTTGGGACTGGCGAAGAACGGCATATTGAAGAACCGTTTGCCCCGGTGGTTGGTGCAGAAGTCGTAAGTGAGTTCTTTAGTTTCTAGTTCTCAGTTTTTGGTTAGGTGAAAAGGAAATTCCATAACGAATAACTATCAACTAAAAACCAATCAACTTTCTGTGTCTTCGCTATACTGTTCCTCCCATGGACTCTGTCTCCGAGATCAAAGCCCGGCTTCCCATTGAGCAGCTCGTGGCGCAGTACTGCCAGCTGCAGAAGAAAGGCCGCAACTTCGTGTGTTTGTGTCCGTTCCACCAAGACAGCCACCCGAGCCTGCTCGTGTCGCCGGACAAAGGCATCGCGTACTGCTTCGCGTGCCAGAGCGGCGGCGACATCTTCAGCTTCTACCAGAAGATCGAGGGCGTCGATTTTCCGCAGGCCATCCGCGACCTGGCCGAGAAGGCGGGCGTGACCATCGAGGAGCGGATGCGAACCGACGCGCCGAAGAAGGGCGAGAAGGAACGCGCGCGCGAGTGCTTGCAGGCGGCATCGACATTCTTCCACCAGCAGCTGAAGACGAGCCCCGTCGCGCAGGCGTACTTGGAAAAGCGGAAAGTTCCCGTCGATCAGATCGAGGAATTTCAGCTCGGCTACGCGCCGGATTCATTCTCCTCTACCTACGAATATCTGTTGAAGGCCGGCTTCAGCCGAAAGGAGATCTTGTCCGCGGGCATGGCCGTGCAGCGCGAGCTGCACGAGGAGCGCATGTACGACCGCTTCCGCCACCGGCTCATCTTTCCCATTCACGACGCGCAGGGAAACCTGGTCGCATTCGGCGGCCGTACGCTCGGCGATGATGATGCAAAATATCTCAACTCCGCCGAAGGAATTCTCTACAATAAATCGAATACGCTGTTCGGCTTCCACTACGCCAAGGAGGCAATGCGCGAGAAGAAGAGCGCCATCGTGGTCGAAGGGTACTTCGACGTCCTCGCGTGCCATCGCGCCGGCGCGAAGAACGTGGTGGCCGCCAGCGGCACGGCGTTCACGGACCAGCATGCCAAGCTGCTCAAGCGCTACTGCGAGACGGTCGTGCTCTGCCTGGACCAAGATCGTGCCGGTCAGGACGCCGCCGAACGCGCGTACCACACGCTCGCCCACGAGGAACTGTTCGTCGAATCCGTTGTGCTCCCGACGAAAGACGCGGCGGAGCTGGCCGAATCGGATCCGGAACAGTTACGAGTCATCTTCGAGAGAGCAGCCGAGCCGTTCATTGATCACTTGGTGCAGCAAATGAAGGATCAAAAAATGGAATCACCTGTCGAACGGAAAAAAGCTGTCGACTGCCTGATTGCACTATTGGCTTCCATTCCTAATTTACTGATTCGCAATGAGTACACGACGAAAATAGCGAAGGACGTAGAGCTCAAATTTTCACTGAATATTGATGAAGTGGCGTTCCAGCAGAGCGTGGAAGAGAGTGTGCGCGGCGTCGCACGCGCCGGTCGACCGGCGGCATACCCGACCGATCAAGCGGCACAGCCGCAGAAGCAGCAGAGCGAGCTGTTCTCCTCCGCCGAAATCGCGCTGGGGATCTTCCTGCTCTACCCGCGTTTGCGGGCGTACATCACCGAGCTCATCGAACCGGAAGATCCATTCTGTCGCGCGATCTTCCAAGCCCTGGCCGCGGTCGAAGACACTGCCGATTGGAGCGTGGACAAGTTGGGGCTGACCGACGAGCATGTGCACCGCGCGCGCATTCTTGGTCTCTACTGCGAGAACTACGGGTTCGCCGACTGGTCCGAGGCCACCGCCATCCGCGAGATCCGCAAGAACTCCCGCGCCGCCAACCGCGACATGCTCAAGCAGCGCGCGTACGAGATCACGCGGAAGCTGCTGGCGGCCAGGACGGCAGGCCATGCGGAGGACGAGGTGCAGCTCTCGGCGCAGTACCAGCAGGTGTTGGAACTGATGACTAAAGTGGGAGGGTGAAGGTTTGGCTTGCTTGATAGGCGCTCTCTATCCGTAAGGATCCCTTCCCGCCTTCCGTCATCGTCTCTGTGGAGAATCTGATACTTTCCTCTTTGCTTGTTTGGGGCAATTTGAGTACGCTGTCCCAGCTCGACCCGGCCCCAAGTTTCCGTATACTCATTTTCCATGGCTTCACACCCGCGTAAGTTCATCGTTCAACCCACCGACGAAGATCTGAAGAAGTTCCCCGAGAAGGTGAAGCATTTGGTGAAGAAAGGACGCGAGCAGCGCTACGTGACGCACCAGGAGATCATTTCGGCCGTGCCGAACGCGGAGGAGAATGTCGATTTGCTGGACGAGATCTACACGCTGTTCGTTGATCTCGGCATTCAGGTGATCGACGTGAAGGACACGCTCATTTGGGATAAATCGGGCAGCAAGAAGAGCAAGATGCCTGTGATGGACGCGCCGGAATCCACGCAGGACTTGGGCGAAATTTCGTCGTCCGAAGAGGAAGGGCCGAGCGACGAAGATCTGGAAACCGCCGAGAGCGATGACGACGAGAAAGTGGAGACGATGGACGGCGACACCGACAGCGATGCCATGAAGATGATCGCGATGGCCGGCATCGCGGTCGACAGCGACAAAGACCTGAGCGACGAGGAGCGCAAGAAGCGCCGCCGCGAGCGCGAGATCGATCTGCTCGAGATCAGCAACGATTCCGTACGCATGTATTTGTCCGAGATCGGCCGCGTGCCACTCATCGACGCGCGCAAGGAAGTGGAACTCGCGCGCCGCATCCGCAAGGGCGACGCGGGCGCCAAGCAGCAGCTGGCCGAGGCCAACCTGCGCCTTGTCGTATCCATCGCCAAGAAGTACATCGGCCGCGGGCTCAGTTTCCTCGACTTGATCCAGGAAGGAAACATCGGCCTCTTCCGCGCGGTGGAAAAGTTCGATCCGGAGCGCGGATTCAAGTTCAGCACCTACGCCACGTGGTGGATCCGCCAGGCCATCACGCGCGCCATTGCCGATCAGGCGCGCACCATCCGCATTCCCGTGCACATGGTCGAGACCATCAACAAGCTCACGCATACGCAGCGCCGTTTGGTGCAGGAGCTCGGTCGCGAGCCGACGCTCGAGGAGCTCTCGGTGGAAATGGAGATGGATATCAAGAAAGTCGCGCACATCCAGAAGATCTCGCAAGACATCATCTCGCTCGAGTCGCCGGTGGGCTCCGAGGAAGACAGCAAGCTGGGAGATTTCATCGAGGACGAAGAGGCGATCAACCCGTTTGAGGCGACCAACCGCCAGCTGCGCAAAGAGAACGTGCATGCGATGCTGGATTTCCTCACGCCGCGCGAGCGCAAGATCATCGAGATGCGCTTCGGGCTCAAAGACGGCATCGGCCACACGTTGGAGGAAGTGGGCAAGGAGTTCGGCGTCACGCGCGAGCGCATCCGCCAGATCGAAGCGAAAGTGCTGCAGAAGATGCGTGACCATCCGCGCAGCCTCACCATCCGCGAGCACGGCGGCGCGCCCAAGCGCATCGGCTTCTCGCCGGTGCACTCGTTCAACCAGGGCAAGCCGTGTCCGTTCTGCAAGAAGGGCAACCTCATCGAGCTCACGATCGACGGCGATACGGTGGAGAAGTGCGACCACTGCGCGCGCATAGTGCAGCCGAGCGACGCGTTCTAGGGCAGTGAGTATTGAATGGTGAGTCTTGAGTCTTGATAGAAATCCATGTCAATTTATTGACACTCTGTCTAACATAGATTTTATCGTATCAATTATACATCGTCATGCCGAACTGGTTTTGCTACGGTGCAGGGCATGCGTACCTTCGAACAGGAGTTTGACCGCTTGAACGACGCCCAACGGCGGGCGGTCGAAACCATCGAAGGCCCGGTGATGGTGATCGCGGGGCCGGGGACGGGCAAGACGCAGGTGGTGTCGATGCGCGTGGCGAATATTCTGCGGCGCACGCACATGCGGCCAGGGAATATTTTGTGCCTCACATTCAGTGCGAGCGGCGCCACGGCCATGCGCGAGCGGCTGCGTCTGCTCATCGGGCCCGATGCGTACGGCGTGCGCGTGTCGACCATCCACGGGTTCTGCAACGACATCATCAGCGAGCATCCGCAGGTCTTCGAAGATTGGTCGGCGCTGGAACAGATTAGCGATATCGATCGTTACCGCGAGGTGAACGCGATCATCGACCAGCTGATGCCCCACCTGTGCGTGGTGAACCGCAAGCATCCGTACACGAAGACGCGCGATCTTCTGGGTCGCTTCAGCCAGCTGAAGCGTGAGGGAACAGCCGACGAGGCGCGGCTGCAGGAAGTGGTGCAAGAGTACGAACGGCGGATGGCGAGTGCGAGTAGGGAAGGCACGAAGGCGCACGAGCGAAACATGCTCGCAGCGAAGAAATTTGGGGAGCTCGTGAAACTATTCGCGATGTACCAGGAGATGCTCTCCCTCACCGGGCGTTACGACTACGACGACATGATCCTCTACGTTCTCGCGGCGCTGCGCGAGGAGGAGTGGCTGTTGGCGTCGCTGCAGGAGCGCTACCAGTACATTCTTGTCGACGAATTTCAGGATACGAACGGCGCGCAGTATCAGTTCATCGAGCAATTGACGACGTATGCCACGGTGGATCTTGCGCCGAATCTGTTCGTCGTGGGCGACGACGACCAGGCCATCTATCGCTTTCAAGGCGCGAACTTGCAGAATCTCCTCTCGTTCCGCAGCCGATTTCCGCAGGCGCCGGTCATTCCGCTCACAGTCAGTTACCGGTCGACGCAGGTGATTCTGGATGCGGCAGGGTCGCTCATCGAGAAGAATGCCGAGAGATTAGTCGGGCGCATCGAGGGGCTGGAGAAAAAGCTCGTCGCCGGCACGGACGAGACGGGCGAACCGCCCATGCTGCTCTTCTGCCCGAGCAACGCGGCGGAGCCGTGGATGATCGCCGATCTCGTGTCGGATCGCGTGCAGAGGGGGATCACGCCCGACGACATCGCGGTGCTCACGCAGACGAACGGCGAGCTGCAGACGTACTACGACGCCCTGCACGCGCGCGGCATGCCGGTGCAGATGGGCGGGAAGGTGAACTTGCTCACGCACCCGCTGGTGCGGCAGCTGTTGGCTATCCTGCGCGGCATCTACCGGCCGGAAGATACCACCGCGCTTGCCACAGCCATCGCTTGTGAAGTGTACCGCTGCCACCCCGCCGATCTGGGCCGGCTCTTCCACCTGCGCCGCGAGCGCGAGATCTCGCTCATGACACTCTTGCTCAGTCTGGAAGCGATCCAGGCAGACGAGCCCGACAGTCGTTTCCACACCATCGACCGGCTCATCGCTGCGCGCGATTGCCTGTTGAACTTGCATCACAAGATCGGTTCGCAGACGGTGGTGCAGACCATCGAGCGCGTGTTGAAAGACTGCGGTCTCATCCACTCCATCAGCCAATTCGACGGCACCGTGCTGCGCGATCACGAATCGTACGAACAGCTCACTCCCATCGATCCGCTGGATTTCGCCGCACTGCAGGCGTTCTTCCAGTACGTGAACATGCGCGCGTGCGAGCAGCCGCACTACTCCTTCGCCATGCTGATGAACGACTTGGAGCTCTTCGAGCATCCCGACTACGGCGACTTGCGCCTGAGCTACACGCTGCCGCACGTGACGGAACACGGCGTGCGTCTCATGACGGCGCACCAGAGCAAAGGTCTCGAATTCCACACGGTGATCCTCACGAACTTCCGCGAGAGCCATTGGGACCGCCGGCGCAATCCGCCGTCACTCGCCATGCCGGAAGACCTTCTGTTCGGTTGGGAGAAGGAGCAGAAATCGTTCGAGCAGTCCCAAGATGAACGCCGCGTGGCCTTCGTGGCCATGACACGCGCCAAAAAGGAATTGATCTTCACGTGTCCGCAGCAGATGCAAACGGGCGGGAAAGCACGCGACGTGTCGCCCTCTGCGTTCTTCGCCGAGGCGGGCAATCTGCCGGAGGAGAAACGCGAGCTGCATGATCCGCTGCACGCGTCGACGCTCCTCGTGTCGCCGGTGCGCGATCTGACCGACGAATACCGGGCATTTCTGCTCGAGAAGCTCGAGACGTTTCACCTGTCCGTGAGCGCGCTCAACAGGTTTTTGGAGGATCCACGAATTTTTTTGGAGAACGATCTGCTCCACATGCCCCAGGTGAATACCGCCGAGTTCATCTACGGCAACGCCGTACACCAGGCATTGAAGCGATGGGGCGTGAGCGTGCAGGAGCGCGCCCCCATCGGCTGCGAGGAGTTCCTCCGTAGTTTCGAGTCGCATATTCAGGATCGCGAGATTGCTACGGATGCGGTGAAGAGCGCGCTCATCGAGGAGGGGCGCGAGCTGTTGCCCCGATACTTCGAGCAGCGGCTTGCAGCAGCGCAGCCCGTGATCTACCGCGTGGAATCGTCGTTCACCGGCTACCTCGACGCGACGAGCGATCCGGCGAAGCCCGGCATTCCCCTAAAGGGAAAAATCGATCGCATCGATCTGGATGCACCCGATGTAGCCGCTGCGACCGTGATCGATTTCAAGACCGGCAAGCCGAAGACCGAGAAGGAGATCATGGACGGCGATCTCTACCGTCAGCTCGTCTTCTACTCGCTGCTGATGGAGCTGAGCGGCACGCCGCTGCAACCGCACACGTACGTGCTCGATTTCATCGGCAGCGGGCCGGAGCATCCCATCGAACGCACGTTCAAGGTGAGCCCCGAGGATCGCGAGAACTTAAAAGTGCTGATACGGGCGGTGTGGACAAAAATAAAAGCGCTAGATTTCACGCCGTTGGAAATCGAATAATGCATTGCAGATGTGATAGCGGCGCAGTGGGATCGCCGCAACGGGCATCGAGAGATTCCGCACTGCCGCCACACCAATGCCACGTAGCCGTATCACTCACTTACTTGCACGAACTGCTTCGTCGTCAGGTTCAGCTCGTATATTTTCTTCTGCAACCCCTTCGCCGTCTCACCAGTCGCGACGAAGCGCACGGTATTGGCGTCGGTGAACCCCATGGAGGAATCGAGATCCAGCAACACGCCGTCGGTTCCCGTCCATTGCCCTGCGTACGTCGTCTTAGGATCCGCTTCGCGCCGGAATGCCGGCTCCAGGAAGAAGTAGCAGATCGGCTGCGTGTCGGCCGAACCGCAGGCCGTGTCGTTCTGGCAGCGGTGGCCGTCGCACTCGGCGGATTTCTGCGTGGCGAGGACGAGGTAGTAAGGCGACTGCGCACTCTTCACGATCTTGAGGACGCGCATGGTGCCGACGGTGTACGCCTCCTCCGGCGGCATAGTGTTCTGCACGCCGATGGGCAGAGCGATGTTGGAACCTTCCGGCAGCGCGTCCACCGCGTTTTTTACGGTCTGCGGCTGCGTGGCCACGATGGAGAAGCCCTGCAGCATCAGGAATCCGCCCATGAGCAGACTCCCCATGAAGAGGATCGCGAGCAAGTACACGATGTGACGCATGCGGCACAGTGTACAGGAGCGAGGGCGCGCATGACAAAATTTCTTGTCTCTCCTCCCGCTATCCATCTCTGTTTCGATAAATTTCTCCCTTGCTTGATTCGCAGAACCGATTGAGTTCAGAGTTGAATCTCCA